>JBGTDM010000398.1:0-19501 GCA_041748315.1 Pirellulaceae bacterium | reverse complement strand
CGGGTTGATCGAATCAACCCGCGTAAACTAAAAAAACGATCGAAAGCTTGGCCAACCAAAAAAGATACCGACCGCCGTCCACCCAAACCCATCGGACGCTTCGCCGAACAAATTGAAATCTCGATTTAGCGGTATTGCGCCTGCGCCTACCTAGCCGACGATGACCACGGCCCGCTCGCCCCCCAAGAAATTCTCCTCGCCGGCTGCCCAACGGTCGGTGTTCGTCCCGGCGCATCGCTGGTCATAGAAAACGCGACGGGCCTGTTCGTGGAACGACTGTCACCTGGCTAGCATCATTTTGAGAACGACGCTGACCGCACTGCCCTCTCTGCCTTTGGAGACGCAATCAAAAGAGCGCAGGGAATGAATCGCCAACCCGTCCGGTCAGTCGCTGACCAAGCCTTCAGCACTTCTCAGATCGCTGACACCGTGATCAGCGCCCGGGACTCATCCTGGACTCACATCGATTGAAATCTGCGGTCGGAAATTTCCAAAATTTTTCAAACTTTCCCCTCCTGAGTGACCAAAGGTGTCAATCGTTTCGAAGATTCTGGCACAATGCACGCGCATTCGCAGTCGGCAATCTGGGAGACCTGGGAGGAATTTCCGAGTGTTTTCAGCAGATTGCTCAGTTGCTAGCAATTGCCTGTAGGGTTTGCTAGACTCCTTAACTACATTCGTCCACAGAATGCGCGAAGGTGTGGCAAAATGGCCAAAACAAAAGTCAACGAGTATGTAAAAGTAGCCGAGGCAGCCGAGATTTTAGGCGTTTCGCAGGGTACAGTTCGAACTTGGGCTGAAGCAGGCAAGATCCCGATGCACAAAAACCCAGCCAACGGCTACCGGCTTTTTCAACGTGAAGAATTAGAAGAGTTCCTAACACGAATTGAGAAGCCAGTAGCACCAAAGCCAAAGTAACATTGAGACTGTGAAATGCCACAAATTTTTGACAACATTGATCGCCAATTGTTACCGGCATTGAGGCAGACGCTGGGACTTTCACAGCGAGCGGATTACTGCGTTGGTTACTTCAATCTCCGCGGCTGGAAACAGGTTGATAGTCTCGTCGAGCAATGGCCTGGCGGAGAAGGAAACTGTTGTCGCCTGTTGGTCGGGATGCAGCAGTTGCCCAAAGACCAGCTTCGCTCGTCGCTAAGCCTTTTGCACAGCGAAGATTCAATCGACCAATCGACCGCAATCGTCCTGAAGAAAAAGCTGGCGCAGGAGTTTCGTGATCAGTTAACGATTGGGGTACCGACCAATGAAGACGAAGCTGGGTTACGACGTCTTGTCGCTCAGCTCGAATCCGGAAAGCTGGTTGTCAAGTTGTTTCTTCGACATTCTCTCCACGCAAAACTCTATTTGCATTTTCGACAGGATCCACTAAACCCTAAGATCGCTTACCTCGGCAGCAGTAACCTGACGTTTGCAGGACTTTCGAAACAAGGCGAACTCAATGTTGATGTCCTTGATCACGACGCCTGCGACAAGCTATCAGCGTGGTTCGACGAACGGTGGAATGACCGGTTTTGCATTGACATTTCCAAAGAATTGATTGAAATCATCAACACCAGTTGGGCCAGGGCGGAAGTAATCCCGCCGTATCATATTTACGTCAAGATGGCGTACCATCTGGCGCAGGAAGCCCGCCTGGGATTGTCAGAATTCCGCATCCCCAGCGACTTTGGAAACCAGCTGTTTGAGTTCCAAAAAGCTGCTGTCAAGATTGCCGCGCATCATCTCAATAAGCGTGGCGGAGTCGTGATTGGCGACGTCGTTGGATTGGGAAAGACTCTGATGGCGACGGCTCTGGCGCGAGTTTTCGAGGACGATCACGGCCTCGAGACTCTAATCATTTGCCCGAAAAACCTCATTCCGATGTGGGAAGACTATCGTCTTCGGTATCGCCTTCGGGCCAAAGTCCTGTCGATAACACGAGTCCAAATCGAATTGGCTGATCTTCGTCGTTTTCGCCAAGTAATCATCGACGAAAGCCACAACCTGCGAAACCGGGATGGCAAGCGATATCGAGCAATCAACGAATACCTCAGTTCCAACGACAGCAAGGTTATTTTGTTGTCGGCGACGCCATACAACAAGACGTTTCTCGATCTTTCAAATCAACTCCGGCTATTTATCGATGAGACTGATGACATCGGTGTTCGCCCTGAAAAGTTGTTGAGGGAACTTGGCGAGACGGAGTTTATTCGACGTCATCAATGCCCCGTGAGATCACTCGCAGCATTCGAAAAAAGCGAGCATGCAGACGACTGGCGCGACCTGATGAGATTGTATCTGGTACGGCGAACTCGCAGCTTCATCCAGGATAATTACGCGAAGCATGACTCCTTGAAAGGCCGCAAATATCTGGAATTCGCTGACGGAACACGATCCTATTTTCCATCGCGCGTTCCTAAAACGGTCAAAGTCAAAATCGACGAAGACGACCGAAACGACCAGTACGCTCAGCTTTTCAGCGACGCAGTAGTTCGAGCGATCAATAAACTTCGCCTGCCGCGTTATGGGCTTGGCAACTACGAAAAGCCTACACCCCGAAATCCACCCACAAATGACGAAGCTCGAATCCTCGCTGACCTTTCCCGCGCCGGAACCCGATTAATGGGATTTTGTCGTACTAATCTTTTCAAACGTCTTGAAAGCTCCGGCCACTCTTTTATTCTTTCGCTCGAGCGACATATCCTCCGCAATTTCATTTTCATCCACGCTATCGAAAACGACTTGGCCGTTCCGATTGGAACTCAAGATGTTGGTTTATTGGATACTTCTGCCAACGATGAAGATAGCGATTTATGGTGCAGCATGGACGGTGATGAAAACGACAACGGCGAACCTGATCTCGATCTCAACCGTTTATTAACGGAGGCAGACTATCGCAACCGCGCATCCGAAATTTACAATCTTTATGCCGGTCGTTTTCGAAAACGATTCCGTTGGCTTCCTGCCCGATTGTTCGAAGAGCTATTGGTCAAAGACCTGTTGTCAGACGCGAAGAGCCTAATGAAGGTGCTCAAGAACACGGGTGCTTGGGATCCTGCGCGCGACGCAAAGCTGAAGGCATTGGTAACGCTGCTTACGCAGCAACATTTCACTGAAAAGGTTTTGTTGTTCTCACAGTTCTCGGACACGGTCGATTACCTGCATTCTCAATTGCAGCGAGCAGGCGTCGATTCACTCGCACAGGTAACCGGTGTAACCGAAAACCCAACAGCGATTGTGCAGCGATTCAGTCCTGTCAGCAACGACAACGCCGATTCCATTAATCCGTCCGATGAAATTCGGGTCATGTTGGCGACGGACGTTTTGAGCGAAGGCCAAAACCTGCAAGACTGCGCGATTATCGTCAATTTCGATTTGCCATGGGCTATCATTCGTTTGATTCAACGTGCAGGTCGTGTTGACCGTATTGGACAGCAATCGGACACCATCCTCTGTTATTCATTTCTCCCTGCTGACGGCGTCGAACGATTTATTAAACTTCGCGGCCGCGTACGTCAGCGGCTACGGGAAAACGCCGAAGTCGTTGGAACCGACGAAGCGTTCTTTGATGACGAGGACAACAGCGAACGACCACTGGTCAATCTTTACAACGAAAAGGCCGGCATCCTCGACGGCGATGACGATCCCACCGAAGTCGACCTGGCGTCGTATGCGTATCAGATATGGAAAAACGCCATCGACCGGGAACCGGAGCTGGAACGCATCATCCCAGCACTGCCCGACGTCGTGTACTCAACACGCCCGCACCAGCCGACACCCGAGGAGCCGGAGGGCACGCTCGTGTATTTACGAACGGCTGAAGGTCACGACGCACTCGCATGGATGGATTTGAATGGAAAGAGCGTCACGGAATCGCAATATACGATTCTGCGGTCGGCGGAGTGCAAACCAGACACACCAGCGATGGAAAGGCACGAACGACATCATGAACTGGTGGCCAAGGGAGTCCGTCTGATTGTCGATACAGAAAAGTCAGTCGGCGGGCAACTGGGACGTCCGTCTGGCGCCCGCTTTCGAACTTACGAACGTCTAAAGTCATTTGCCGACGACATGAAGGGTACCTTGTTTGAGACTGGCGAACAAGGAATCCAACTGAAAAAGGCGATCGAAGATATCCATCGAGCGCCGCTGCTTCAGTCCGCGACCGATATTCTCAACCGTCAGTTAAAAAGCGGCATCAGCGATCACGACCTCGCCGATTTGGTGATTGGATTGCGTGCGGACGCTCGACTGTGCCGCCTGTCCGACGAAGAAGAAGCTGGCGAACCGCAGGTCATTTGCTCGATGGGACTTCGCAATGTAAACGGCCTCTCGAGTGGGGGAAGGGCCAATGCCTGATTGCTACATTATTGCCGGCCCAAACGGAGCGGGAAAATCAACCTTCGCGACCGAATTCTTGCCGAATCATGCCATGTGCCTGAACTTCATTAATCCCGACTTAATTGCACGGGGACTTTCGCCTTTTAACCCTGACCTCGCGCTGGTACGGGCCGGGAGGCTTGTCATCGAACAAATCAAATCCCGGGTTGCAAATCAGGAAACCTTTGGATTTGAAACAACGCTGGCCGGCCGCACCTATTTGCCATTAGTCAAATCGGTTTCAGGCAAGGGATACGACCTTCACATGTTTTACCTATGGATCGCCAGCCCCGAACTGGGATTGCAGCGAATTCGGCAACGTGTTGAAGCGGGAGGACACAATGTCCCTGAGCCTGATGTTCGGCGACGTTACCCCCGCTCGCTAACAAATCTGTTGACCAAATTCCGTGAACATTTGACGACGCTCCATTTCTTTGACAACTCAACCTCAGATCCTCATTTGGTGTTCCACGACGATCGGGGCAAGACAACGATTCTCGACAAATTCCGATACAATGAAATTTTAACATCAATAGAGATTGGATCATGATTACTAACGGACCTGGCACACTAACCGAAAAAGCAATTGCTGCCATGCGCCAGGCAGTCGATCGGGTCATAGCCGACCGTCTCGATCGCCACCAGCCATTGATCGTCTGGCTCGACGGGGCAATTGTTCACGAGCTTCCACGCCCACGAACGACAAGCAAAACTTGTTCACCAGGCAAAGACGAATCATCGAGTGACGAATTGCAATGAAAATCGACATTCCAAAAGTCCGAAAATGCCTCAAGGCTTTTGACTTCCCCACGCTCTTCCGCGAACAGCTTGGCTGGGATAAGCACAACGGCAAACTCGAAATACCGATTGATGGATCGACCTACACCCTGTCCGGCGTAGCCCAGAAACGGGGCTTTGCCGCGTTCACGTGCGATACCATTCCCGACCGCGCCACACGCCTGAAAATCGACAACCAAGTCACGAAATCGGCTCGCGAACATTTTGTCATCTACACCGACCAGAAAGCCGGACAGCAAGTCTGGCAATGGGTGCGGCGCGAACCGGGAAAACCGATGGCCAGTCGCGACCATCGGTTCGACACGTCCCAATCTGGCGATCACTTGATCCAGCGGCTGGAACAGATCGCGATCGGAATGCAGGAGGAAGAAGGGCTGACGCTGTTCGATGTTACTGGTCGCACGCGAGCCGCGTTCGATGTCGATAAGGTCACGAAGAAATTCTACGACCGATTCAAAAAGGAACACGCCGCGTTCCTGAAGTTCATCAAGGGGATCAAGGACAAGGCCGATCTCGAGTGGTACACCTCGTTAATGCTCAATCGGTTAATGTTCGTTTACTTCATTCAGAAAAAAGGGTTCCTCGACGGCGATATCAATTACCTTGAAAACCGGATGAAGAAAGTTCAGGAGATCAAAGGGAAAGACAAATTCCAGAGCTTTTATCGGTACTTCCTGGTTCGACTCTTTCACGACGGACTGGGAAAGCACGAAAACGAACGAAAACTCGATCGGGAACTGGAAAAACTGCTCGGTAAGGTTCCCTATCTCAACGGCGGTTTCTTTGAAGTCCACCAACTGGAAGAACGAAACACCGACATCGACATCCCGGACAAGGCCTTCGAAAAGCTGTTCGTGTTCTTTGACGAGTTCAACTGGCACCTCGACGAGCGACCGCTCCGCGCCGACAACGAAATCAATCCGGATGTCGTCGGCTACATCTTTGAAAAGTACATTAACCAGAAACAGATGGGGGCGTACTACACCAAAGAAGACATCACCGAGTACATCAGCAAGAACACGATCATCCCGTTTCTGTTCGACGCCGCCGAAAAGAAATGCCCGATCGCCTTCAAGCCCGACAGTTTTCTGTGGCGGATGCTGCGCGACAATCCGGATCGTTACATCTATTCGGCCGTGCGCCACGGAGTCATCGACGAATCGGGGGCCGAAATCCCGCTTCCCAAGAATATTGCCGCCGGCATCAAAGATGTTTCCAAACGAGACGACTGGAACAAGTCGGCCGCCGATCCGTTTGCCCTTCCAACCGAAACGTGGCGAGAGCATGTTGCTCGCCGCACCCGTTGTCTGGAGCTGCGCGAGAAACTCATTGCAGGTGAGGTTCACAACATCAACGACCTGATCACCCTGAATCTGGACATCTGGCAGTTTGCCCGCGATGCGATCGTCAACTGCGAAGGCCCCGAACTGCTCCGCGCATTCTGGCAAGCGATTCAAAGGGTCACAGTGCTCGATCCCACCTGTGGCAGCGGCGCGTTTCTGTTTGCTGCGTTGCAGATTCTGGAAAGCCTGTACAGCGATTGCCTGGAGCGGATGCAACGGTTCGTCGAAGATATTGAACGGGGCATCCCGATACCGGACGATGGCGACGCTACCATGCAAGTTCGCGAGATAAACCCGACTCGCACTGCACCGTCAACTTCGAAAAAGTTCCATGACTTCCGCAAAATCCTCACGGAAATGGCGGGTCATGCCAACGAGCGCTATTTCGTCCTCAAGTCGATCATCATCAACAATTTGTTTGGCGTCGACATCATGGAGGAAGCGGTTGAAATCTGTAAGCTGCGTCTGTTCCTCAAGTTGGTTGCCCAGGTCGAAAGAGTCGATCAAATCGAACCTCTCCCCGACATCGACTTCAACATCCGCGCAGGCAATACGCTGGTCGGCTACGTGTCGCTCGACCAAGTCCGTGATTCACAAAAAGGAACACTCGGCTTTGCTGCCGACGACATCAAACGCATCGAAGAAGATGCCTTGGCCGTTGACAAAGCGTTCCAACAATTTCGCGCCCAGCAAACCAAACACGGCGGAAAAGTGACAGCAGCCGACAAGCACGAATTACGCAATCGTCTCGCCAAGCTTGACTCCGAACTCGATCTTTACTTGGCCGGTGATTATGGCGTGAATGTTGAGAAGGAAAAGGACTTTGGTAAATGGAAAGCCAGTCACGAGCCATTTCACTGGCTGGTGGAGTTTCATGGGATCATGGCAAATGGTGGGTTTAATGTAATCATTGGAAATCCCCCTTATATCAGCGCCTCGAAGGTTCGACGACAGTACCTACTAAAAGGCTTTCAGACAGCCAAATGCACGGACATATATGCGAACGTCCAAGAGCGATGTCTAACGTTATTGAATCCCTTTGGTCGATGTGGGATGATTGTTCCACTAAGCCTTACGTTCTCTGGCGATTTTCAATCTCTTCGCGAATTACTCAACAAGGGCTATAGGAACAACTGGTTTTCTTCGTTCGCTAGAATTCCCGCGGCACTTTTCAGCGCCGACGTCCGAGTTCGTAACACCATTCACATCGCGGGAAAAGGCGTAGCACCTCCACGGCAAGAAAACCAAACGACGGTTTTGCATCGCTGGTTCGAATCGTATCGCCCTTATTTGATGCCCACGATTTCTTACTCGCGGTACTCGCCAATTGCGTTTAAGGGTTTAGTACCAAAAATTAATACTCAGCCACTTTGTGACGCGTTTGAACGGATGAGTCGCGAATGTTCAACTCAATTGGGTGAGTTGTTTGTTCCGAAGCGAACAAAGTTCCCATTGTTTTACAAGAAGACTGCGTACAATTGGCTATGTTTCTGCAAGACTCTTCCCCCGTGCTTTGATAGCGATGGATGCGCGATCAGTCATACAAAGTTTGGCGAAGTATGGACTGCCGACGACTTTACCCGCGATATCGCCTTCACGTTTCTGAATGGAAAGATCATGTTCGCATACTGGTGCATGATTGGCGATGACTTCGATGTTACAAAGTGGATGTTTGAAACTTTTCCGTTTGCGCTCGCCAGGATTTCAGCCGACCAAGGCGACCAACTTAAGAGTATTGCAGCAGCATTAGAAGAAAAGATGAGCGCCAATGTCTCGTTCAAGTTGAATGCCGGTAAGCAAGTCGGAAATTACAATCTTGCTCGATGCAGATCGGTAACTTCCCAATCGGATGCGATATTCGCGGAGGCATTTGGATTTGACGCGGTATGGGAGGACATTGAGCTTATATACGCTCAGGTAGTGAAAACCGATTTTGATGAAAGTGAGTAAAAAATGAGTTTCCAGCATGATCAAATGGCTCACATTGCCGCAACAAAATTGATTGCCGATATCAGGTCTTCCAACTGCGCGTGGCTTCCTGCAAATCGACTAACAATCAATTCAACCTATTGGCAGGGTGTGATTGATTGGCCGCGACCTGACAATGCTTTCCAGGATTCCACAACCGGCGCTTCACTTGCGTTGGAGTTTAAACCGGTCGGTCACGGAAAATCTGAATATGTCCGTGGACTAGGGCAGGCTCTTACCTACTTGGACCGATTTGAATTGGCTACATTGATCGTGCCGTATCTCGCGAATGATGGATTCGAAATTGCTACGTACTTGGAGCAAGTGCTTACAAGCAATTATTCGTCCGCATTGTCTGTTGGATTAGTTGCGTACGGCTCGAACCCAAGCGAACTTGTACCAATTGTGCCTGTGCGGGCAAGAGTTGGCGAGATTCCTGCTCTTCCAACGGGTCGCGCAGTCTTCTGGGCGTACTGGAGAGATCTGTCGCAATTTGATCTTTTTTTTATGTTGGACTTGATCGACAAGCGACAATGTGATTTCGGAACAGCATACGATCTGTATTGGAAACGCTTTCGATTGAAAGGGAGCGCTTTGACTTGGGAAAAGCGGCCCCGTAAGACTCCGCTTGCAAACAAATCGAACAAGTCAGAAAAGGCAAACGATGGACTCAGTTTCCGTCATATTGGCCTAATCAACTCTTCATCACAGCTGACCGCGGAGGGTTATGAGCTTCTAAGAATTGGCAAAATCTACAGCCCGGACAGCGAGGCATTCCTTTCAAGATTGGCATACCAAGTATTGATGCATGGACGGCATTTGGAGTTGATTTTTTGGGTAGAAGAGGCACAAAAGCAACTTTCACTTGCAGACAAAAGTGATAATGCGACTTTCGTAAGTTGCCTTGATGCTCGGCTTCAACGCGACGGAATCATAGCATCTACACCCAATCCGACAGGCAAAACCACGTTTCTTCGAGATGAGCAAAAGTTGTGGAACAAGCTTGGCTTGCTTATTACATCTGGTTCGAATTACTTCTTTCCAAATGAAGGGTATAGGTTCAATTGGCGACGTATCGTCTCAATCGTTGGAACGAGCAGCGTTTAATCGTTCCTATCACGAGTACTTTACAATGAAATACGCAGCGCCTCACGTTGGACAAGTCGCCGACGATTTGGGCTTTACCCGCGAACGCGTGTGGCAAATCCAAAACAAAGCCGAAGAAAAGTTGGCTACGCACCTTCGCGCACTCGGATTTGAACCGTTACCGCCGCGAAACGACAAGCACAAGCAACAAAAACCGAATAAAGAATCTGAACCAGTGGAGGCAATAAGATGACGCTAGCTAGCCCACGAACGATGGCGCGCACACGTGAGATCCTGCAGGACCTGGAAGCAGTGCGCGAAAACCTGCTTGCACTGTCTGATGATATCTGGGCCGGAATTGACCGGCAGGACCTGGACGCGTTTGACGAAGGCGTTCAGTTCATACGTACATCCGTTGAAAAAAACACAGCGTTCGATCGGGTTGCGACCGAGTTATCAGGACTAGTGCAACGATTCATGTCGGTTCGACTGGAGGAATCTGAGCAAACCGGATCGGGCGACCGCGAACAGAACGAACGAATCATTGCCGAACTAAATCGGGAAGTGCCGCATTCTGTCACCGAGGATTTTACCTACAAGCGCCCGATCGGTTTTATCTTCGATGGCGAGGCTGCGACGGGCGTCACAACGTGGCAGCGGCTGTATGAATTGATCTGCAAGCACCTGCTTGCCCGCGACGAAGCGTTGTTTCGATCTCTTGAGCACAATTCCGAGTTCATCAGCACTCGCGGTAACCACACGGTTTCATCCGACCCCAAGTTGCTCCGTAGCGCATTGGCGATTGGCCCAGACGTGTTCATCGAATGCAATCTTTCGGCAAACAGTATTTGCGCAGCCATCCGTCGTCTGATTGCTGAGTACAAGATCCCGGAAGACCAATTGAAAATATTCCTGCGTCAGGATCGGGATGCGGGGAAGGAACATGATTAAGCAAGGAAGCACTTTGGAAATGCCCACCAGCCAAACCATCTCTCGAAAAGCATCGACCTACCCGCCATTGTTGAGGGAAAGGCTCGGCAAGTTCGCGCCTGACAAGCTTGAACTTATTGGCAATGAGGGAATTCTTCGCCAACCGATGATCGCCTTGGTTTGCTCCGTCAAATGCCCCGGCAGCGTTGTGATTCACACCTTTGACGCAATTCGAGAGCTACGGGACGCTGGATTGGTCGTCGTGGGTGGATTCCATTCCCCGATGGAGCAGGAATGCCTGGATTTTTTGCTGCGTGGAAAGCAGCGAGTCCTCATGAGTCCACCAAAAGGACTTGGTCGTCCGCGCCTGCCGGCAATCGCCCGCGAAGCCATCGACGATGGCCGACTCACCATCGTTTCGATGTTTCCGCCATCAACAACCAGAACCAATAAACAGCAATCACAATCCCGCAACGAGTTCATCGCCGCACTGGCGACGGCAATTCTGATACCTCACGCATCGTCGGGCGGCAACGCCGAGACAATTGCTCGCCAGGCGATCAGCCGAAATCAACCGGTGCTCACAATCAACGACGCCGAAAACCAAGACTTGATTCAACTCGGCGCACGTCCGTACAAACTCAACGATATCAAGCGACTCATCAAAAACCGTCGTAGCAACACCCGCGAATCGTAACAAGAGAATCCTTAGGGCAAAAACAAAAGCAACAACTACCGAATTGCCTATGTTCGGCCGAATTTACGAAAGTTCTCAATGCATTTAACCGTAAGAATGGCGTGGCACGATCACAATTGGAATGGGCAAATATGTGACAAGCCAGAGGAGAACACATATTGCGTAGGAACGCATTCGCTTTTGTCTGGCCGAATAGAAAAAGGTCGCGATCTGGCGTACGAAATGGCCAATGCTTCAAAACCGGTTTGCGATTGTGGCATTGGCGATGTGCCGCCTTGTTATTGGTCGATCAATGCGTTTGGAACAAAGGATGTCAAAATCCAACACACGCACGCCTTCTCTGGCCTTACTGTAGCACCGATCAAAGACGTTCTAAAACCGAACTCCGTCCTAACTTGGCCGTTTAAGCTCTCTTTTGTTCACGACAAGAAGAATGCCAAGAAATTCGGTAGCTATCCGCCGGATTTGGAAAATCGGATCGAGCATTTCCGAAGCAAGTTCAAGCCAAAAGAGTCCATCGTTTTTTTCTATGCCAACTACGACAACCCCGTTTCTGCTGAGGAGATGCGCTACCTGTTGCTCGGCTGCTCCGTCATTTCGGAAATTCCTGAGCCCAAGAAATTTGAATTTGAGGATCGGGAGCTAGAGCGAGTACGACGCAGGAAGAACATGCAAAACTTCCCGACCATAAACTGGGCTGTGCAAGTGACACATGACCCCGAAAAGGCGATTCTGTTGCCATATAGGGAGTACGTTCGATACACGGACCAACACCCGGATACCGACGATTTGTTAAATGACATCAAAGTTGTCATCGAAGAAGACTCTTTGGTTTCGGGGTTCAAATACGTCGCGATGGACATTGACGACGACAAGTGCTTGTATCTGCTATACAAGATCCGCAAAGCAATCAAGAAACTTCAGGAGCACAAGAAGGCGGTTGTAAAAAGCGATTTTGCAGTCGAGGAAAAACGAATTGCTGACTTGATCCAAAAGGTTTGGAAAAAACGCGGCATCTATCCGTCATTGGCAAATGTGCTTCGCAGATATTTGCCCGATGATGATTGCGAAGAGCTTGCAACAGCACTTGAGGCCGAGACGAATCCGAAACTGGACCTCAAATGTTTGTTGAAAACAATCGTCGATGACGAAGAAGTGCCAGAATCACTTGAGGCTCATGAAGATGCCTTGCTGGAACTTGCTGAAACGCGTGCCTTCAAAAAAAACCTCGATGCACTTGTGAAGTTGAGCCTGTTTCAATTAACGGATTACCAGATATCAAAAATTTTAGAGAATGCCAAACTCCTCAAAACAGTGCAAGTCAATCCATACGTACTCTACGAGGACTATTGGGCCGACGCGGATGCGTATCTCGACGATCCCAATTTGATCGACGAACCGATTGATTTGTACAAGGTCGATATTGGAATGATTCCAGACCGCAAGTTTGTAAAGCGGCATCGAGAGTTACAGAATATAAAGGAAGACAGCCCGGAGCGAATTCGTGCAGCAATTACCAATTATTTGACGTTTATCGGACAGAACTCAGGGCATTGCTACGACCATATCGAAAATGTTCTGAACGATGTGGAAGAGTATCCACTTATTTACCGAAATGAAGTTCAGTTTGATCGTCAGGCGATAATTGACTTGGAAGATGATTACAAGAGTCACTTTGTCGAGACGCTACATTTGGCCCGCCAGCCAAGCACAACATTTTTCTATTTGAAGCGCATTTACGATGCCGAGAGACAGATTAGAGGACTAATCGAGTCGTTGATAAATAGATCGGAACATCGAACCAAGTTCCCAGATTTCTCGACCGGCATTCGAAATAGTGCCAAAAAGCTCGCCAAGAAAATCCCAGACTTTGACTCCAGCGTATTTGTCGAAGAACGCGAACAGCTATTCGCGAACATTTTGAAAAAGTCATTTTTTCTGTTGACTGGTCGGCCAGGCTCTGGGAAGACGTTTGAGATTAGTAACGTGATCTCGAATCTCATCGACAAAAGACAAGAGGTGCTTGTTCTTGCGCCAACTGGAAAGGCAGCCCTTCGCCTTTCGCAGAATATTGCGGCTAATACTGGCAAAACTTTGAAAGCGGATACCATCGATAGGTACCTTTTCAAAAATGGCTTTGGCTGGGCCTATGACGATTGGGAAAAGCTAGATTCGCTTCCAAAAAATGAAAAGCTTACGGTGGAGAATTTGATCATTGATGAGAGTTCAATGCTTGATCTTGAAAAGGTCAAGATACTATTCGGTGCACTACGATTCGATGAGAACTTTCCAAAGCGGTTGATCTTCGTCGGCGATGAGAACCAACTGCCTCCGATTGGGTTTGGCAAACCGTTTCACGATATGATTCGGCACGTTCAAAGCAAGCAAGAGTTGATTTCAAAACACTATGTCAATCTGCAATCCAATTGCAGGCAAGAAAACGACCCAAAGATAGTACAGCTTGCCGAAATATTCACTGACAAGACGCGATACTACGAACCAGCACTGCAACTACTCAACAAAGTTGGCAAGGTAAGCGATGGGCTCGACATTTACAAATGGAAGGATCGAGATGAGTTGATGAACAAGTTGTTGGAAGTTATCGAAGAGTCGCTTCCTGCCGGAAAGGACGATGATGGCAATCCGATCAGTCACCGACAACGGCTTAATCGGCTCTTTGGATTGTATGACAATGGTAATGTCAATAACCAAGGTTACCAGTTTCAAGAGCGGCTAAAACTCGATGTTTTGCAGTGCCTGACTCCGTATCGAGGCGGGCATGGTGGAGCAGTCTCATTAAACGGAATCGTACAGGCAGAATATCGGCGAGGTGAAAAAGCGTCAGATCACAATCCGTTTTACCATTCAGACAAAATCATTCGGATCAAGAACTGGTATCGCGGCTTCGGAGAAAAACGAGAGCTTATCCTGTCCAACGGATCATTGGGGATTGTTAACGGTGGCCAGTGGAACAGAAAGTACTATTTTGCTGATGCAGACAAACCGTTTTTTTCGCTTGATAGCGAAGAGAATGTTGAACTGGCCTACGCGATCACAGTTCACAAATCCCAAGGTAGCGATTTCGAACACGTGTTACTGGTCATTCCCGCAAAACTTACTTTGCTTCAAAAGGAAATGATCTATACCGCATTAACTCGATCCAGGAAGCGAATGACAATTTTTGTTCAGGACGCGAAAGACAATCTCTTCGAAATTGCACGCAGTCGTTCGAGCCTATTAGGCCGTAATACATCCTTGTTTTCACCTCCAGAAGATCATAAACGAGGTTACATTCCTGCGCCCGGCAAGAAGGTGCAATCAAAGATAGAATTCATCATTTACCAGGCACTGGAACGGAGCGGGCTTAAGTTTGCTCACGAGAAAAAAATCAAGCTCGACAAGCGAAGCTACGAAATCAAGCCAGACTTCACGATTTGCGTGGGTGACAAGAAGATCTATTGGGAACATTTGGGAATGCTCGATTGCCGGAAATATTATAGAGACTGGATGCAACGCAAAATCGATTACCAGGATCATGGAATATTCGACTTCTTGGTAACGACCGATGACCTCGAAGGCATTGTTCAGCAAAAGATCGACAAAATAATCGACGACATTCGGGAAGGCACGATCGCCAAGACCAAGGGCAATGCTTTTTCGGACCACCACTACGAATTGTACTAGCAAGCAAGTGTTTTTTCCTCGCGGGTTTGCGGAGAATGCGGATTCATTGAACCGTTTACGAGTTCATGGCTGATCGCGACAAACCTCTGCTCGCCCTAATTGAGCGAGGAACCGAAAGGGCCGTCTATTCAGGTGATTAACCGAAAGAAGGTGAGGATGATGAAGTTACCATTGAAGCTGAATTGTTACTGGCGAAAAAGGAACAGAAAAGGGTGCTCCAAGTGAATAAGTTAAAAACCGAATTCATGCTTGATGATGCGTTTGAGGTAGCAAGCGAATGGTGGTTCCGCTCCAAGCTCGTTCGTATGTTTCGATTTCACCAGATTCTCCGCAGGAATTGAACTGGTTTACTGAGCAAATTTGGCGATTCTGTTATTTGCTGACGCTGTTAACTGACGAAGTCGTTTCACCAACCGGAGTTCAGGTGTTTTGTGTGGATGATGACTATCCAAGATGGCATTTGTACAAGTCGCGAAAGGAGCAAAAAGCCGAAGAAAGCGTCACACCCGTATTTCTGTTTCACCTAGGTCATTTGCTTGGCCAATTTGATTCAATCCTTAAACGTTGGTTTTTGGTTGACGAAACGATGCTCGATGCCATCCATTTGACCATGGACGGCCAACGCAATCCAGAGCATTCTACTGGAGGATGTTTTCTGCTTCTTGCGCATGCAGTTGATCGGATTGAAACGTTTGCGGCTGCCCGGAGCATCTCGCATCGGCCGCTCGAGACCATGATCCCCATCATTGAAACTGAGCGATTTTCCGATGATACTATCGGATCATCCACAGAGGGCCGAACGGAAGTATTATGAAACTGAGATTGAATACGACCTCGTTAGCGGCCTCGGTTTGCGCGGTGGGGCTGCTGGTGTTCGTTGGCATCGGAGCCGTCACTCAATCGCTCACCGAACAACTCATCGCTGAAGATCCAGCCAAACTGGCTGAAGAGGCAAGGACTAACGGCAATATCGTTCGCGGCGCAATCCTGTTCCATCAGGGAAACATCAACTGCGCAAAATGCCATCGGCCATCCGCCGAACAGGATCGACTTGGCCCAGACCTCAGCCGCATGGACGCATCTGCGACCGACGCGTATCTGATCGAGTCGATCTTGCAGCCTTCCAAGGTCATTACCAAGGGCTTTGAGACAACGGTCATCTTGAGTGTCGACGGACGAGTCTACAACGGAATTGTTCTCAACCAGGATTCACAGCAGGTTGTGATTCGAGACAACCAAAATCTAGACCAACCAGTGACCCTGGCACGCGAAGACATCGAAGAGATGAGACCCGGCACCCTGTCAAGCATGCCGGAGAATCTGGCCAATGAGCTCAAGGATCGACAACAATTTCTCGATCTGCTTCGTTATGTCATTGACATCAAGGAACGCGGTCCCGATCTGGACTCTGCTCCCATCACCACCGTTCGCCGCGAACTTTCCGCTGATCTTAAGGGTCTCGCGCTGATCCAGGAATTGAGTTGCATCGCCTGTCATCGCTCGGAAAGCTTTCCTGCGATCATGGGGGCGAAGCAGGCACCTCTTTTGAAGTGGTCAGCCCAATGGTTGAATCCAAAGTGGATGGAACAATTCATCGGCAATCCGCACACGGTCAAACCTGGAACCACGATGCCGGAAATGCTTGATCCGAATGACGCTGAGCAGGCTGAAGTCGCCAAAGCCATCACGCATTTCTTGGCATCCCGGGCGGACAACCAGTTTGCAACTCAAGCGATCGACTCGAGCGCCGTTGCTCGCGGATATGAATTGTTCAATACCGTTGGCTGTATCGCCTGCCACGCACCTCGAAACGAACAGGCTGTCGAACGTCCTTTAGCCAATTCAAAGCCGTTGGGTGACCTGGCATCCAAATACAATGTAAGTGGTCTGGTTGAGTTTCTGGAAAACCCACTTGACGTACGCCCGTCTGGGCACATGCCCAACATGCAACTCACCCATCGTGAAGCGACAGACATTGCGAACTTTCTGCTGCAAAGCGGGGAGGAAACCTTTACAGGCTGGAACCTCGACTGGGAGCTGGTCAAACAAGGCGAGCTGCTTTTTACCCAAAACAACTGCCAAAGCTGCCATGCTGATTTCGTGGCCGAGACTACCAAACCGGCCACCCCGTTAGGAATCGACAAGCTGAGACCTGAACAGGGATGCCTGTCCAAAGCAGCGGGAGTTTGGCCCAATTTTCATCTTCAAGAGGACGAGCGACAGGTCATTCACGCTGCGCTCAATCGCCTTTCCGCAGAATTGCTTTCTGTCGAGCTGACCAGCGAGCAGCAACTTGACGTCAGCCTTCAAGCGTTCAACTGCCTTGCCTGTCACGACCGCAACCATCTGGGAGGTGTGACCTCCGAGCGTAATCCCCACTTTCAGACGACCAATTTGAATCTTGGTGAGCAAGGCAGAATCCCGCCGACTTTGACAGGAGTCGGTGCCAAATTGAAACCGAAGTGGATGAGGGAGGTGTTGGTAACCGGCAGAACGACTCGCCCTTATATGAAAACGAGGATGCCTCAGTACGGGGAAGAAAACATTGGTCACCTGATCGAGCTGTTTCAAACGCTGGATCAATTGCCGGAAACCCAATTCGCTGGATTTGAAGACCAGACGGAGATGCGCAAGAAAGGATTGGAGCTAGCCGGAACCAAGGGGCTCAGCTGCGTGTCCTGTCATACCTATCAGTTCCAGCTTTCCGACACAATGCCCGCCGTGGATCTGACCGAGATGGCAGAGCGTTTGGAAAAAGACTGGTTCTATCAATACATGCTGGCTCCTCAATCGTTCAGCCCCAACACCGTCATGCCCTCATTTTGGCCGGGAGGAAACGCGGTTCGCAAAGATATTGATGGCACCCCCGAGGATCAGATCGAAGCTCTTTGGCAGTATTTGATTGATGGCCGCCAAGCCGCGATGCCGCATGGTGTCGTCCGCGAGCCACTGGAAATTGTCGTCGAAAACGAAACCCGAATGTTGCGACGCAGCTATCCTGGCATCGGCAAACGAGGGATCGGCGTGGGTTATCCCGGCAACGTGAACCTGGCATTCGATGCGGAACAGTTGAGACTGCACGCGGTTTGGAAAGGCAAGTTTGTGGACCCGGGTGGCGTGTGGACCGGTCAGGGATCGGGTAACGTGCGACCCTTAGGCCAAATCATCGAGTTCGGCAAAGGTCCCGACTTGGACGACAGGCATCAGCCCTGGATTGTCGACGATGGACGACCACCCAGTCATCATTTTCAGGGCTATGTTCTTGATTCGGCCCGCCGGCCAACGTTTCGCTACAAGTTCGATTCCGTTGAGGTTGAAGATTTTTTTGCTGAAGTGATCGATGATGAGTCAAATACGACTTACCTTCGTCGGAAGTCGTCGTTGTCGACCCCGCAGGGGCGCGGCGAACTGCGATTCCGAATTGCCTCCGCCAACAAAATATCGTTCGACAACAGTCATTCGTTTTCGATCGGCAACCGATTGAAAATCCGCATGGTCTCCGAACACATACCTCAGATTATTGACGTCGTTGGCAACGGTAAACGATTGGAAGTCCGATTCGATATCGCCCCTGGCCAACAACAAGAACTAATATTTGACTATCTCTGGGAGTAGCTCCGCCAGGAAGCATTTTGACCAGCGAAAGCGAAAAAATACGAATGACCGCGAACAACTGCTTTCCCAGATGATTTGAACCCAAGATCAAAGTCGCCCTTTAACCCCCAAGAATTCACATGACGTTTCTGCTCAAGCTGGTTTATGTGCTGACGTTCGCTCTGCTCCCACAACAGGAGCCGCTAGGTGAATATTGGGGGACCGGGGAAGAAGAGGCAAAGTACTACAAGTTGGTCGACAATCCGCTTCCCGAAGAGTTGTCGATCGAGGCGGGCAGTTTTGAAGTCATGCCCGATCAGCAGCGATTGGCCATTGCGACCAGACGAGGCGATATCTTTCTGCTCGAGGGTGCTTTTGATCTTCATCCGGAACCGACATTCAAAAAATTCGCCAGTGGTTTGGATGAAGTTTTTGGGATGGCCTATCGAGATGGTTCATTGTACGTGACCCAGCAAACGGAAGTCACACGGATTACCGACACCGATAACGATGGCCGTGCCGACCGTTTTGATACATTGAGCGACGTCTGGGGGTTTCGTCATTACCACGAGTTCTCATTCGGCTCGAAACCGGACAGCGACGGCAATATCTGGGTGGCCCTTTGCCTGTCAGAATCTTACAACTCCAAAGTGCCGTTTCGCGGTTGGTGTCTGAAGATCCCGCCTGACGGACAAGCGATTCCAGTATGCAGCGGGATCCGAAGCCCGTGCGGCATCGGCCCCAACGAACATGGCGTCATGTTTTATGCCGAGAGCCAAGGTCCGTGGAACGGATCGTGTTCTTTGAAAGTGCTCGAGCCAGGTGGTTTTATGGGGCACCCAATCAGTTACAACTGGTATGAGCTTGCACCTGGGATGGGGCCGGTTCCGGTCACGCCGAACTCGCCTTCGCGGATGGAAATCGAACGCAAGCGGGTCAAGGAACTGGTGCCTTATGCCGTCGTCTTTCCCTACATCCGCATGGGGCGTTCCATTTCCGGATTCATGGTCGATCAGACAGGTGG
>JBGTDM010000397.1:0-9935 GCA_041748315.1 Pirellulaceae bacterium | reverse complement strand
ACGCACTGGCAGCTGCAGCAAGTTGCTCAGCGATTGATTGTTCGGTCAGATTCATGACTTCGTCTCATTCCTTCGTTGGTTTTGGTGCACTTGACAATTGCAAACGCACAAGGACACGCCTAGCAGGGCTCCGCCACAAGTTTTAGAATCACCAATCTATTCAGCTGGATGACCCAGGGGCCGACAAAGCGCGCGTCCGCCTGACCGGACTTGTTCGTGCGATTTTCTTACATGCTACCCGACATAGGTCGATCGTCAAGTTTTCGATGCGTCCATTGAACGAGTTGACCGGGGCATCTCGTGCATTATCGATCGACTTTCAGTCTGTACTTGGAACATTGTAAAGCAATGCACTACCGACCAGAGACACCCGTTGATTTCCGATCAACTCACCGTATCTTCAGAGCTTATGGATTGAGATAAAACTTTTCTTTGACCGGGCTCAAAGGACGCTTCAACCAGAGGGGTCGACGAAGTCCATCGGGACCTGGCGCGGGGCGAGCCAACTTTAACCAATCGAGATAAATCTGATAGGATTTGTCCGTATCCACCTCGACATCACCATATTGGTCATTGGGATGCGCTGGCTCGAGTGTGACTTTCTGATGCCAGCAATGCATGCCACTGATCGGATCGGGATGAACGGGAAACGTCAAATTTTGAGCGACGCCTCCATCCCCCCAAAAAATGCGAGATGAATCATGGTCGTCGCTTGCATATCGTTCGATCCCGCGAACGATCCGCATTTTCCAGCGGCCTGTATCTCCCACTCGTTGCATGTCGACCAGATTGGTTGCCCAGCGATTGGCAGCCGGGTCCTGTTCACGCCTCCATCGTCCCAAATGATGCGAGCAACAAACGATGCCCGGCTTGATGGCTTCGGTGACCCAGACGCAATTGACAAAAAACCCAATCTCTGTGGTGACTCGCAGCAGGTCGCCATTGACGACTCCCAATCTTTCCGCGTCTTCGGTGTGGACCCAAAGTGGATTTCGATTGGCAATTTCGGCCAGCCATTTGGCATTGCCACTCCGCGAATGAATGAGTGTCGGCAGCCGGTAGGTCGGGACGAGCAGGTACTCGTTTTTTTCAATGTCAATATACTTCGGATGGACATGAGACTTGATATACGTCGGAATCGCATACTCCGGCCATCCCCATTCGACGAGCGTTTTTGAGAAAAACTCTTGACGCCGGGAAGGGCTTGGAAATCCGACATGGGTCTTCTCGTCAACAGATATTCCAACGATCTTGTTCTGTTGGGTGATTGATCCTTCGTCGTTTACGATTGCATCCCGCAACTGTTCGTCGGTTAACGGTTTCAGGTGTTTTTCGTAGGACTTCTCTTCAACTTCAAAGGCGCCATATTTTCTCATATAGTCGAGAGGAGTGAGGTTTTCGCTGGCGGCTTTTTCGGGCAGGCCGGGCGTACGCTCGAAGATGTATTGATAATATTCGTCGATGGAGATCTTTTCACCCGATCGGTACGGCGAAATGAAGTGCTTTTTGATCCCCAAGTCGCCATCGGGGTCGATTCGCCATGAGAGTTCGATCCAGAATTCGTCCTCCTCCCAGACTTCGCCAGGATTAACCTCATAGGTCCATTGGACTTGTTCGCCGCGGCGCCGCGCGGCCTCGCGAAGGATCGGCTGGCGAAAGGCGATCCACAATCCGCTATGGGTTTCGTAGCTGTTCAAATCATGTCGTTCGCTGGCGTGCCCCATCGGCAGCACATAATCGGCAAAAAAGGCCGTTTCATTCCATGTCGGAGTGAGGGCGATATGCATACCGATTTTTGATTCATCGCTCAATACGTCAATCCAACTGAATCCATCGGGAAAGCTCCAAACCGGGTTGAACACTCGTGTGAAATAGGTGTCGAGCCGCCCGCGTCCCTGTTTTAAAAAGTGGGGTAACAGGAAGCTCATTTCATAATGAGCCAACGGATATTCGTTGGGGAAATGCAACTCATTCCAAAACTGGTGAGCTGGTGGGGTGTCGAAAAAGGTCGGATGAAATTTGTTCCAACCACTGGGTGACGTTCCCCCGACGGTACCAACGCTTCCAGTCAGCACATTCAAAAAATGGAGGCAACGAGCGACGGCCCAGCCGCCCAGATTGCCGCTGGCGGCACTCCGCCAATTGTGAGCGGCGAATCGAGTTCCAGCTCGACCAATTTTGCGAGCGACGGTCAGCAGTTTGTCGGCGCCTACGCCCGACTCGGCTTCGGCGAAATCAAGCGTGTATTCTTGATACTCGATTCTCAAGGCGTCAATGAACTGATCAAACTCGAGCGGACGTTGCGGATGTTTGGATTTCAAATAATCGCGCCAGTTTACCCAGTGGTAGATGAAAGCGCGATTGTAAAGACCTTCATCAATGATCACTTTGGCCATTGCCAGCAACACCGCGGCCTCGCTCCCTGGAAAGGTCGGCAACCAGTAGTTGGCTGCACTGGCCGTATTGGAGAGTCGTGGATCCATCACTGCCAATTCGGCCCCGCTCATCAAGCCCTCGACAATTCGTTGCGCATGTGGGTTGAAATAGTGTCCGGATTCCAGGTGCGCACTAATCAGGAGGATAAAATCGGCATGAGCATGATCGGGCGATGGACGATCGTAGCCTTGCCAAATGGCATAACCGAAACGAGCTCCTGACGAGCAGATATTGGTGTGGCTGTTGTGGCCGTCGACACCCCACGCACTGAGCACGCGTTCAATATACCCTTCGTGCCCAGGTCGCCCGACGTGATATGCGATTTCATTGTTGCGTTGTTCTTGAATTGCCTTGCGAATTCGCCCTGCGATATCGTCCAGCACGGTATCCCAGGTGACTCGTTCCCATTGACCCGATCCACGCGCTCCCGAGCGTTTGAGTGGATACAAAATGCGATCCGTATCCTGAATCTGATTAATGGTCGCCGGTCCCTTTGCGCAGTTGCGCCCCCGGCTTCCGGGGTGGTAGGGATTTCCCTCAAATTTTCGAACTTCGTTTGTTTCTTTGTCGATGTAGCCGAGCAGCCCGCACGCGGATTCGCAATTAAAGCACGTCGTCGGCACGATCATGAAATCCCGCTTCTTCAATTGTGGCCAAGCGTGTGGATCGTATTCCGTCCAATGATCCCATGATTCTGGCGGTGGAAATTTCTGCAAATCTCCCTCCTGACCGAGCCTTTCAATCGGCTGCTCTCCAACGGTATCTAGATTTGGGATGATCTTCAAAGCGGAAGCGATGCGTTCGATCCAACTTCGTGGTGGCGTGTGGTTCATCAGGATGTTCTTGCTTGTAAACGGTTGCAAAATGAACTTACGAGAGACATTCAACAGTATCTGGAATTACAAATCATTGCTAAACCGGCGACGCGACGCCAACCATGATCTGCCAGACGACCTATGCTAACGGGATTCGTTGTGGAGCGTGGACCCAAATATGCTCGGCGACATAAATGCCAACTAGAATCAAAATTCCGGCCAATGGCATTAGCCAAACGGTCAACGTCCAAGACGTTACTAAAGGAATAACACCTCCCAACAAAAACACCACGACCCAGTAACGCGTCGAATACCGACCGTGGAAAATCATCGTCGCCGTCCGTTGTGCATCGCGAGTCGGGTGTTTGGTACACATCTCGAACATGTCGCACGCCAGCTTCAATGCGATCGCCATGATTAATGAGTCCCGGATCCAAGCTTGCCATTCTGTCGACGCAAACGGCAACGTCAGAGCGAATACCGCTCCGCCAGCCATCACGGCATGAGCCAACATGTGGATGGGTAAGACGGAATTCTGCCAAAAATCACGTCCTTTCGCTTGGGCAAATAAAAACGCGGTGTAGATTGCCGTCAGCACTGCCAAAATAATTAAGGGAATTGCCAAGGCATCCGCCATGGGCGGAGAAAAGATTTTAAAGACACACCATAAGGCAAGTGCGACCCCATACGCTGCAATAATATAGGCGCCTCGAACCAACCAGGATCGCCATTGAGGGCGTAGCAACACATTCAAAAAACGCTTCGGTTGATCCAAATCAGCCATTAACAACAGGCCGGTCAAACCCAGGAATAGAATTGACAACAACACCGAAACCCACTGGATCGATGCCGAAATCGGAATCCAGCCACTGGCAACTGCGGTCATCGTCAGGATACACAGTCCAGCAGAAATCGCCTTTGTCCAGAGGTAACATGTAACTTGCCAACCCCATAACACGCCCTTGCCGGGTGCATCGTAACTGCGTCGCCCATAATCGGCCAACTCTTTTCTTACCTGCTCGGCATTTCGCTTATATTTTTCATCGGCGCGGTCGGGTTCCCATACTGGATCCCGCTCACCGAGACTCAAGAATCGTTCCAAAGCTTCCATATCGGGACCGGGGTTTTTTCGTTGTTCCATGTACCTCGCATAATGTCCAACACCCGAAACCTGCTTACCCCACATCGTCTCGTTGTTGGCTTCGTTTTCAGATGGCTCAAGCGAACTGACGTCTCCTTCGATATAAAACAGCGAGGGTCGTGTTCCCTTTTCCGTTTTACGCGCGGTAACCTGTTCGCGCGAACGTAGCTGTGCGATTTGCGAATTCGGATCATCCAAATCTCCCGAAATAATCGCTTGGGTGGGGCAAACATTGACACAGGCCGGTTCCAAACCGATATCGATTCGATGGGCGCAGTAGTTGCACTTAGCAGCCGTGCTCGTTTCGGGGTCGATGTACAAAGCATCATACGGACATGCTTGCATGCACGCTTTGCAGCCGATACATCGTCGACTGTCGAAATCAATGATTCCGTCAGGGCGTCTATACAGAGCTGTCACTGGACAAATCTCCACGCAGGGTGCGTCGTCGCAATGATTACATCGCATCACAGAAAACAGGCGCCGTGAATTCGGAAATTCCCCCTTCTCGATATACTTGACCCAAGTCCGATTGACGCCAACCGGAACTTCGTGTTCCGACTTGCACGCAACCGTGCATGCGTGACAACCAATGCATTTACGATTGTCAATAATGAATCCAAAATTGGCCAATGCGGTTTCTCCACCATGAAGCAACGGAAAATAAACGTCACCATCCTACCATTCACGCGACAGCTGTACGACCGGTCCCAGGATTGTTCACCAAGGCGGTTTAATGGCCCAACCGGAAATCACAACCACTGACCGGAAGCAGTTATGATATCGACTTGCGTTAGCATTTACCCATGTCATCAAAACGCCAGTCGAGCTGCCTCACGACACTCGCAGCCCCGGTAGCCACCAGCAGAGTCCGTGAGTTGGCAAAGATCAACCCAATGCCTTGACGTTCGAACGTCTTCTGGAAGAGTCAACGAAGTTTTTCAAACAGAAATGGAAACGTTATCGCGTCAGTTTGTAGTTCACGCTTTAGCGTGCCTTTCGCGTACAATCGTTGGAGTTCACGCTTCAGCGTGCTTTTCCCGCACAGTTTGTAGTTCACGCTTCAGCGTGTTTCCCTCTGTGCCAAGATAGGCGAGGCAACATTGCCGCCAGACGCCTCTTCCCTGTGTCTACTCCCCAACTGAAGTATTGAAACGGAATAGGCACTCTCCGGTCGTGATATTAAACTGCTCCAAGTGGATATAGTGATCTGTCGCAACGGCGACAACTACGTCTCCCCTTGTTGAACCACTGAAAAAAAACCGATCCATCACATCCGGACCGATACTACCGATCGGATACGAACAGGTGTCCGCCATTTTGGACCGCCAAACTTCGACTCCAGTAAGTCGATTGACACAAATGACCGTGGTCGGTGGTCCGCTTTTTTGAATTGCAAATACTCCAAAATCGTCGAATACCTTGGCCCATACGACCGCTCCAACAGGCGAGAAATTGACTGATTCGTCGATACGACAAGCTTTCCCCGAGTCAATACAGAAAAGACCGTTCCCCTCGTCAATGAAATCAACTCCGTTTTTTTGAACGAAATAAAAGCCGCGGTCATGCAATTCCATATTCGTTAACCCTAACGTGCGACCAATCACGGTTCGCCCTCGATCAACACTAAATTTCTTAATAAGTTCCTGTTCAAATTCGGTTGGGAGTGAGGTACCAATACGGGCATTCACAAATCCGAAGAATCGATTCAACTCGGCATCAAGTGTTCTTCGATTAACTTTGCCCGTTCTTCGATTGGTATCACGCGAACAATGATCAATAAGAATTCGCCATGCGGCGGCAACGGCAATCATATGGTTCTCATGCGCCGTTAGTATCTTAATATCATCGATTGATCTCGTCGAAAAAATCTCATGAATGCGCTCCTTAAAGTGCTTTTCATCCTGCGACATCATTGTCGGACTTGGTAATCGGGGACCAAGATGTTCGTCTTGAAATTCTTCGTAGTTGCGACTGAAGCTGTTCCCAGGGTAAAAGTAAAGTAATATAGCAAACAAGAAGAGTAGATGAGAATGAAAATCTAACACGGCACAAATCCTTATGTTAAGCACATAGAATCAAACTAGTTAACCGAGCGCCCTTCCGTTTCACATTCATCCACGCCTTGACAACAATTCCTGATCATGGAAGGGAACCTATCTTGCCCTTTAAGCACTCGAAACGACAATTCATGGATCGTTGTGTGTCGCCCTTTCAGGGCTTGGGTACCCATTGCCACTACCACCCGGGGCGGCGCTGCGCTCTGCCCCGGGCTGATTTGTTCCGGCCCCTTCGGGGCGAACCACCGCGCCACTGAAGATCCCGAACGACGATTTCATCCTTCCCGTCGTATTCCCGAACCGGCGAATTCCGACCTGTTTCCCGGCAGGAACCGCGCGTTCGTTTCGCTTACGTCGACTCTGCCCTGAAGGGGCACGACATATTAGCCCAGGGCAAGGCGACGCGAGTCGCCATCGCCCTGGGAAACGCATCATAGCGGCGAACAAGCCCTGAAAGGGCGACACAATCCATGCATAAGACCCCGATTCCCTTGTTTGCACAAAACTATTCAACAGCCGAAAAGTATTGACCTGTCCCCGTTTCTATCCGTCAACTGATAGGATATTACAGCTGATAGGAAATTTGATTTCCTCTTATTCTACTTTGGAGACTCGCTAGTTCAATAGGTGCGGTGGTTGCAAGGTGGCCCTAGGCGCCTTGAAAGGAGAAAACGGGATTCAGCTCATTTTAGGGACGGGATAAGCTATTTGCCCCTTCTTGCGGTGCGGCTCAGCACAATCAAAAAAAGGGCCGCATAAAACAATAAGCCGTGTCCCCTTTTCGTTGTCCTTTTCGTTGTAGCCTTGGATTTTTCGCTACACCATTGCACAATGTCTGATTGACGATTGCACGGCCCGTGCAACATGCCGGCTGCCATTTCGCACGTCACGAACACAACCAGGAGAAGACCAAAAATGATTCGATCGCTTATGGCCTTAGTCGTCATCACACTGGTAATCGCCAATTCCTGCTTTGCCCAGCAAGCCTTATCGTTGGATGATGTTGCCGAAGCCCTAGACCGCGAGGGGAGTGTGACATTGGAGCGACTCGGTGTGGTCCTGTCCAACTACGATTACGACGTCGAGGGGGGCAACGTCGAAGCGATTGTTTTTCGTCCGAAAGTCGAGGGGGTCCATCCGGGCATCGTGTTGATTCCCGGATACTCGCGAACCGCTCGCGACTACATTCCGTTGGGGGTGCAATTGGCGAGAGAGGGATTTGCCTGTGTGGCCGTGACCCAACGTGGTTTTGGACGGTCGGAGGGGAATCCGGATTTTGTCGGACCTCGAACGATAGCAGCCTTGGAAGCTGGCTTCCTCAAGTTTCGAGAGGAAGATTTTGTGGATGGCGAGCGGATGGGATTGTTCGGTTATTCTCGAGGAGCGATGGCCGCGTCATTACTTGCCTGCCGTTTGACCAAACATGGTCTTCGTGGTGCTGTTTTTGCCGCAGGCATCTACGATTTGAAACAAGCCTACGCCGACATTGAAATGGACGGCATCCGTGAGAATATCGAACAGGAAACGGGTATGTCGGAGTTGGCTATGGTTGAGCGGAGTTCGATTCAGCGAATGGAACATCTTACCTGTCCAGTCCTGGTTCTTCACGGAAGTTTGGACGAAAACGCGCCGATTTCTCAAGCCTACATCCTGAGGGACCGCTTGCAAGAGTTGAACAAGGAATTTGAAATCAAGGTCTATCCAGACCGAGCACACGACCTGGGGCGAGAGAACCTAAACAGTGCTCTGCTCGAGTTCTTTCAGCGACAGCTTGCTGATCCCAATGAGAACGGTTTGCAGCCGCAGATCGATCCAGCAGTTCCGTTGGGTTGCGGTAGTTGCTCGAAATGAAATTCTGTTACACAATACCTTAAAGTGCTACCACATTTCCGCCTTTGACACAATATTTCTTACAATCCGTCGGTCCCAGCTCGGCCGCGGGCCGATCGAGCAGTTCCGCGGACGCCTCATGGGCCGCCAAGAGCGCTTCGACCGCCGCCCGTAGCTCCGTCTGCCCTGCGCAGGCCTTGTCGAGGAACGCCACCTGCTCGGCGGGCAGTTTGGCCAATGCCTCGTGAAAGACCGACTCTTCGGTCATCATGATTATTCCGGGTTCTGCTGAGCCTCCTGGATCGCCTCGAGTTGCTCCCGCCACTTCGTCACTTCGTCCTCTCGCTCCAAGGCCTCGTACAATTGTAACAATCGTTGCAGTGCCTCGAGCAAGCGCGGAACGCCTGCTGGGGGAATCCTGTCTTCCTGTTCCTTCATCCCTTCATACCCGGCCAGCAACAGCGGCTCGGCCTCGTCATACCTCATTTGCCCCAGAAGCGCCGCGCCGAGCATCGACTGGGTGCTGAACGTCTTCCAACCTTCGGGCTGGTTCATCTCGCGGATGGCCAGGCACTCCCGGAATTGCTGTTCCGCTTCGCCCCATTTCTTTTGCCCGAGCAGATTGAGGCCGAGCGAAGCCAAGGCGTCGGCGTAAACGTCGGCGTCGCCGCCGAACTTTGTCCGTGCGAATGCCAGCCACTTACTTCGCCACGCTGCTGCCTTTTCCAACTGATTCGCTCCCTCGTAGGCCAGGCTGGCTTTATTGATGACGGAGCCGGCGGCTGGATGCGCGTACTGCAGTTCGTCGAACCCCGTCACAGCCTGCTCGAAGAGTTCAAGGGCCTCGCTTAGCCTCTCAGCACGCTGATAGGCCGAGGCCAGACCAGACATGCTTGCGAGGGTATCGGGATGATCGGCTCCGAACGACTCGATGGCCAAGTCACGCACCTCTTCGAAAAGTTGGATTGCCTCATCAAGTTTACCCGCGTCGAAATATGCCGACGCCAAGTTTCTCTTCGAGTGTATCTCGAGGGGATTGTCGGACCCGAGATTCGCAATCGGACTTTGAACCTGCTCGAGGAGTGTGACGGCTTCGTCCATTCTACCGGCCGCACGGTACGCATCTCCCAGACTGTTCATCGTCGCGAGTGTATTAAGATGGTTTGGGCCGAGGACCATCAGGGCGCCGTCGCGTACCTGTTCGAGGAGTTCAACAGCCTGATGCGGTTGATCGTTATCCCGATAGGCCAAAGCCAGATTGTTGAGCATGCTGAGGTAGCCGGGATGTTTCGCGCCGAAGCGCCTCAGAGTGGGTTCGCGGATCTCCTCGAAAAGCGCGGTGGCCTCTGTGAATCGCCCTTCGAGATGGTACGCACGTGCCAGACTGCTTTGCGTCATGAGGGTATTAAGGTGCTCGGCCCCAAGCTTCTCCATAACACTGTCGCGGACTTGCTCCAGGATCTGGGTCGCCTCGTACATTCTACCGGCATCGCAGTAGGCGAGAGCCAGGTTATTGAGGGTGCCGAGCGTATCGATGTGATCAGGTCCCGGATTCTTAAGCCGGGCGTCGCGAACGTGCTCGAGCAACTCGACTGCCGGTTGCACTTTCCCGGCACTCAGGTACGCGAGCCCCATATTGTTCAGGACGGTGAG
>JBGTDM010000396.1:0-11906 GCA_041748315.1 Pirellulaceae bacterium | reverse complement strand
ACGACATCTTCCAGCATTCCCCAAGAATCGATTTGGACTCCGCCGGACGCAGTAATCATCCACTTGTTATTGATGCTGCAATAACTGCAATGAGCGGGTACGGCTCTAGGGGATTGCCATTTCGGCAAATCGACCGATCTTTCACCTGTCAGCAATGGAGCTTTGAGGTTGACTTTGTCCAACATATTTTCCTTGTGGATCAACGCTGCAATCACCGACATGTCCATCAGATTTCGCAATTCGGCAAAAACGGCATCACGTTGGGACAATTCAGCGAATTTTGCCGTCATGTTTTCTGCCCATGTCGTTGCGATAGGATGAGCTTTCTGGGGCTTTTGCGACCGATCCAAGAGCGATTCTTCCTCGGTGAGGGCCTTTGCTCCCGCTCCACTGATATGCCATGCCAAGCCATCTTCTGACTTCTTAATCGGCTGATAACTGCATTCCAGCCAAAAGCGAGGAGTCATCGCAATCGCCTTGCGACGTTGTTTCGCCAAATCGAGTACGCTGGGTATCCCTTCAACTGCGGCTTGTTCAAAACCCATGGCCATCCGTTTCATTTTGTGATCGGCGGCGACCAGCACGTTTGCGTACCGGGTATCGGTCGGAACACCAGTTAAGGAAATCACATTATGTCCCATGGTTTGTTCAACCAGTCGCGCGTCATCGACTCCAAACTGATCGATGGTGGACACACTTTTGAACAAGGCGTTGAGCCGTTCGATTCCCTCTTGGGTCGGATCAATGGAGACACTGATTCCGAAATCCTTTCGAGCATTTTCGGCGGTCTGCATTGCGACCAGAAAATCCTCAAGGCGAATGACGGGCATTCCTGTGGTGATTCCAACGACATTTCCCTCGTTGTCGACCGTCCAGCCTTCACCGGTTCCCGCTAACACGATGTCCTGCTTTTCGGGGTAGACAAAGACGAATTCCAGACGCTGAATCCCCGCCATGAATTTGATCTCGTTGGGGAGTTCGCTTCCGGAATCAACTGCATGCTGGAGCGCGGTTTCGATCCCCTTTAACGAGATCATCCGCAAGTTTGCGTGTTTCGCGATCGCAGGGTCAATCTCTCCAATATTTTCCAACAACTGTTGACGCATTTGCGATTTGAATTCCGCAGGTACTTGATTCAAGACACCTAAGGCATCGATTTTGACACCACCAATGGTTTGAAAGAAGTTAGTCTGGCCAACAACGTTGGTTACGTTAAAGCCTGTCGCGCAGACGATTACGGTCAGCGAAATCACTTTTCGCAACCAGCCAAAATTATTGTCGAAAGTTTTCGACATGTTACCGCTCCTAAATTTGATGCCCCTAGTGCCTAACCAAAATAAAACTGTTCTGAATCTTGTCTGAATCTTGTTTGCGATCGGAAGTTTCAAGTCGTTCATCGAACTCTGCCGCGTGCCTCATCATTTTCGCGGGCTTTCCGCCGTAGGCGTTATCCCGAACCGTACCCATCGCATCCCTACCAACAATTCGGCCCGTGACGACTCATGGATTGTTTGCTATAATAGTGCAAAAGCAACTGAATCATCAGAATGTCCTGATCGTCTGGGGGGATGAGTCCGGAAATTGACGCTTTCTCGTCCGCCAATCGAGAACTCCGATTGGAATCGATTGCGCTTTGGCGTGTTCATTTCCCAAGTCAATCAATTCGGGTTTTTCACTTCAAATCGAGTTTTCTTAGTGTGAGTTGCTGTTGCCTTGTCCAATCGACTCTGTTCAGTCAATCGATCGGTTTTTCTGATCGTTATTTGTAGGTTAACTTCGATTCGCAAGGTTTGCAACAATTTCCGTCAATTTATCCCATGCCACATTATAGTGTGAGAAATCTTCGGCCAGTCCGGAATAATTGTGTCGAGGGGAGAATTCCGACGTTTTTTGGTGCTTTATTGTGGTCTGAGGTTTACCGATGCGCTTGAGCAGACCCATTTTGGTGAAAAATTTTGGCTTCTGCCGATAATTTGTTTAATACTGATTTCTTTCTCTAGAGTTGATTGTTGACGTGGCCAAGGAAACCCGACCCACCGGAGTTGCGTATCTCGTGATTCGAGATGGCACGAAATGGTCAGACGTTTTTCGTCTGATTCCTGGTAGAACCGTTACAATCGGTCGCTCGCCTACCTGTCAAATTGTGATTCGCGAGGAGCAGGCCAGTCGCCAACATGCCGAGATCTTTGTCAACAATGGACGATGGATTATTCGGGATTTGGATAGTCGTAACGGAACCGCGATTGGCGAAACGAGAATCTATGGGGACAATCCACTGGCACCTGGGGATGTCATATGGATCGCGAGAACCCAAATGGCATTTGTCACCGACCTGTCTGCCGCGTATGGCAGCGGCAGCGGGATTCATCAAGTTGACGCAAAAACGCTCGTCGGCCTTGAGGTTGACGATGCGCCGACAGCGAGTCTGGTTAGCGGCGAGCCGACAACGATCACGCACCGCCGTGAACGACCCAAGTTTCATGCGCCCGATACGCTCAACGAAGGAGATGATGTTTCGGCGATTCCAAAAGTTGGCAAAGCGGCCGCCAAGTTATGCCGACTGGCATTCGAGCTGGCGAGTGAGAAAACGCTCAATGGAATTTCTCAACTGGCATTGGTCGGATTAATGGAGGGGACGCAGGCTAATGCCGGTGCCATTCTGATGGTCCCCAGAATTGTCGGCAAGGAATTTGACACGGAAAAATTGGAGATACTCGCGTGGCAAGCCGCACCCAAGTCCGTGTACCTGCGTGTCTCAAAATTTCTGGCCGACACCGTGATCTCCGAGAGCGAGGCGGTTTTAGCGCGTGACACGGCCGACGATAGCGCTTTAGGAATTCGTGACAGTAAGGGTGAAATCCAGGCGACCAGTGTCATATGCGCACCAATTCGAGTTGCTGGTCGCACGGTTGGTTTGGTGCATATGTATTCGACGAATCCAGCGAAAGTGCTTGATACCGATGATCTCGATTTTACACTCGCGGTCGCTGAAAATGTCGGTTTGGCAATGCGTAACCGCTATCGCGAACAGAAGTTGGTTGAGGATTTAACGAAAGTTCGTGATGAGATTCATCAATTGCGGCATCAACTGGGGGTCGAAAGCGAAATCGTTGGTGGCAGCGCCGCAATGTTACTTATCGATCAGCAAATTTCACGCGCCGCCCCTTCCAATGCTACCGTTCTGGTTTGTGGTGAGAGCGGCGTCGGCAAGGAACTCGTCGCCCGCGCCGTCCATTTTTCCAGCGAGCGAAAGAAAGGGCCCTTCGTTTGCCTCAACTGTGCTGCGTTGTCCGAGTCCCTGTTGGAAAGCGAACTGTTCGGCCATGAGCGGGGCGCGTTTACCGGCGCAACCGATCGCAAAATCGGCAAGTTTGAGGCGGCTGACAAAGGGACGCTGATGCTGGATGAAATTGGGGAAATGAGCCCCTCCATCCAAGCCAAATTCTTACGCGTTCTGGAAGGACATCCATTTGAACGAGTGGGTGGAAGCAAAGCGATTAAAGTAGATGCCCGTGTGATTGCGGCCACCAATCGCAATCTTGAGCAACTCGTTCGTGATGGCGGTTTTCGCAAAGATCTATTTTTCAGGCTCAATGTTGTGAAAATTGACGTCCCACCCCTACGTCGACGGCATGAAGATGTATTGCCGCTGGCGGAACATTTTTTGCAACGGTTTTCCACCGAAACCGGCAAAAAAATCAGGGGCTTTTCCGAACGAGCCGTAAGACTATTGGAAACCTACCGCTGGCCGGGCAACGTGCGCGAACTCAAGAATGTAATCGAGCGGGCGGTCGTGTTGCTGCAGGGAGACACCGTCGATGTCGACGACCTGACGCTGTCAAGCTTGGCGACAGCCAGCGAATCGCGCATGGAGTTTCTAGCGACACACGAACCGTTCGAACCTGTCTCGTTGGCCGAAATCGAAAGAAAGCACATTCTTTCCACCTTGATGGCCCTGGCATGGAACAAGAGCAAGACGGCAACAGTACTTGGTATCGAGCGCTCCACATTGGATCGAAAAATTAAACGATATGATCTGGAACGGTTGAAGCCAGAAGAATAAACTCTGTGGTTTGCGACGCTTACCCCTGACTCAAATCGCTGGACCCCAATCCCAATTGCAGGATTGTGTCCCGATCGTTTACCTTACAACAGCAAACTGGCCAAATGATGCCACACAACGATCCTGACTTGCCGATCGATTGGCAAACCGTTTCCGAGGCCATCCGTCAAACACTCGCCGAAGAGGCGGATGCGATTATGGCGATCGCAGGCCGTGACCTGCAAGCGACTCACGACGCTGTCGAAATGTTGTACCGATGTTCGGGACGCATCATTGTCACGGGAATGGGAAAAATGGGAGCGATCGCGAGAAAGTGTTCCGCAACGTTTTGCAGCACCGGCACGCCCGCGATCTTTTTGCATCCCGGTGAAGCGTTGCATGGTGATTTAGGAATTGTCACAAGCGAAGACGTGCTGTTGGTCCTATCCTATAGCGGTGAAACCGACGAAGTGAATTCGTTGATTCCATTCATGCGCCGCCAGAATGTTCCGGTAATCGCCCTGACCGGGAATGCTGAAAGCCAGTTGGCACAGCATGCGCAAGTCACATTGGATATCAGGATCGCTCGGGAAGCAGACCCGATTTCGCTGGCACCGACTTGTAGTACAACGGTGGCGTTGGCTGTTTGTGACGCCTTGGCGGTTGCCTTAATGCGAATTCGAGGATTCACTCGCGAACAGTTTGCAATCTATCATCCAGGAGGAAGTCTTGGTCGAAAGCTGTTGTTGACGGTGCAGGACCTGATGGTGAGTGGCGAACAATTGCCAATCGTGAACCGTTCGACATCATTGCGAGCGTCAATTGTGGTGATCAGCCAAAAGGCGTTGGGCGCGGTGTTTGTTGTCGATGAGGCAAATCGACTGATCGGAATATTCACCGATGGCGACTTGCGCCGCGCTTTGGAATCGCAGGAGAATCCGCTTTCCTGCCCAATTGAACAGTTGATGACCGCCGACCCACATTCCATCAATCATGAAGCGTTGGCAGTGGAGGCCTTGCGAATCATGGAAGAGAAGTCGATCACAGTACTCCCAGTGCTCGACCACGGTCGATTGATTGGAGCCATCCATATCCACCCATTGATTCATGCGGGTTTAGCCTGAGGCTTGCGGATGTTTCATTTCATTGTGTCAGCGCCCCGGTCGGGATCGACCTGGTTAATGCAAGCCCTGAATCAGCACCCGCAGATTTACGCCACTGAACAGCGGTTGTTTGGAAACTTCTGTGAAATCTGGCCAAATCTTGACGGTACCGCCACACCGCGGATTACTTTCGACCAATTCGCAACAGCGAATGCCATGCATATGCAGTTTCAGCCATTGGGGCTAAACCGAAAATCATTCATTGAACAATTCCAGACGAGCTACCATGAATTTCTCCACGGCTTTTACAAATCGCACTTCGACAAATCGCGCGTCGACAAGTCTGTTTTTGTCGACAAGGTTACACCCTATCGAGGTACGGTCGCCCAAGTCCTCAAATCGATTCGTCACTTTTTTCCCGATTCTAAAATCATTTACCTGGTTCGCGACGGTCGCGACGTGGTCACTAGTGGAGCCTTTGATTGGTTGGCTCGTGAGCCCCGAGATTCCGCAAGATATCAGGCGTTCATTGACCGTGAACCGAATCTCAAACTTGAGCGATTCTTTGATGATCAACTTCTCGAGACATGGGCGAACCACTGGCAGGAGTGTCATCTGGCGATCCAACAATCGGGTTGGACAACATTGAGCTTGCGGTACGAATCGATGCTGGCCGACCAAGCGGTTGAGTTGCAACGGGTCTGTAACTTACTTGCGGTTGACGACTCACTTGAGGGTTGCCAACAATGCGCTGACCAGGTCGGCTTCGAGAAAATGACGGGGCGGAAACCGGGATCGGCTGATCCAACTGCGAAAGCTCGAACAGGCATCGCCGGTAATTGGAAACAATGGTTTACAAAAATGGATGGACAGCTTTTTGCGGAACATGCCGGCGAAGCATTGTTTGCCCTGGAGTATGAAGTGGAAGGCAATTGGTTTCAAAAATTGCCACAGTCGTTGCAATTTCAGTAGTGCCTTCTCGTTGATCACAGATTGATCACAGATCGGGAAGAACGTCGAAATGTGAAACGACTTGCCCGGTTCAATCCCAACCCTAAATTGAAATGAAGGAAATCGCCGCTGACCACGGAACCAAGCTTGCCAAATTCCACTCATCACCGCTCAAAGTCCAGCAGCACCCCCCGATGGCTGGCGGATTTGAGTTTATTGGCTGTTGCGCTGATTTGGGGGATCAATATGCCGATCATGAAGTTCGCGTTGGGGCGAATGGATGAGTACCTTTTCAATCTGATGCGGTTGTCATTTTCTTCAGTGTTGCTAGGTGGATTGGTTTACTGGCAAGGATCCAGATTTTTTGACCGCACGTCCCAGGCCAGGCCGATTTGGCATCAACTCTCACATATCGTGATTTTTTCGCTGCTTGCAGGATTCGCCTACCAGCTCTTCTTCATGCTGGGAATGCGATCGACTTCGGCAGGCAACACAGCGCTGATCCTGTCGACGATGCCGATCTGGGCGTCGCTGTTGGCGTTGTTGTTTTTGGGCGAGCGATTGTCGCGATACGCCTGGGTGGGATTGGGGATTGCCTTGTGCGGTACGACCGTTGTGACACTAAGCAAACATCCAGACGCTACACCGAGTTCGTTTATTGGCAACTTACTGGTTTGCACGGCGGCGTTTTCTTGGGCTGTGGCCTCGGTCATCAGTCGTCCAATGATGAAGAGTATCGGGCCATTACCATTAGCCTTTTGCAGCGTGACCTTGTCCCTTCCTCTCCACCTGCTGGTTGCAGGTACCGCGATTTACGAAATTGGAAATGTGTTTGAGGATCGACTGTTATTAGCTGCGGTGGCTTATTCCGGCCTGTTTTCAACAGGTGTGGCTTACGCACTCTATAATTTCTCAGTTCGGCAGCTCGGCACGGCGCACGCGACAGCTTACCAGAATCTCGTTCCGTTCGTTGCCCTTGTTGCCGCTTGGTTGCTGATCAATGAGATTCCCTATCGGATGCAGCTTGTCGGTGGCAGCTTGATCATTGCCGGGCTTTTGATCATGCGACGTAGACGGAGTGAGATGGCGATCTCACTTGCTCCAAAGGTCTAAGTCCAATTCGCCAAACTGGACCACGGCGTTGGTACGTATCCGAGGTGTCTTTTGGTTTTGTCAGGCGATTCCAGCAAAGGAACTCCATCTTTTGCTGACAACATTTTTTTACACGTCGTAAAAGGTTGCGCGCCGTCGATGACTTTGGGACGTCCACGAACATCGATGTTCGACTACAGGCGCCGAGCAATCGCTTCGGGAGCGATGCGCATGACGCGGAGTTCAGTCTGGCCGGCGGATGATTGCAGGATTTCGTCGTCGGCCTCGCCTTCAATTTCATCGAATTCGATAATGAATGCCCCAATCTGGACACCACCCTCATTGCACGTTGGAGGCCAGAATTGATCGGCTCGAGTCGCCAACAGCCTGGCCAGCTCGCGTGTTGCCTTTCCCGAAAAGCCCCCCAACGCCATTTCCAACCGACCGAGGGATTCCCGGTGGACATAGCACAAAAATGCTACGAATTGTGAATCGCCTTTTTCATTGGCAAGTTCCCAGTCCCCGGCTGCGTTCTCAAAGTAAATGCCTGGATTCGATCGCTTGTCCGATTTGGCGAGCCGAGTTCCTCCATGGCAAGATAGGGGTTGAGGATCGTTTTCTCGATAACGAATATAGAATGGGCAACTGCGCTGTTTAGGTTCGTCAACGGTATCTTGAGTTACAAAGGGATCGCAGATGAATGCATTGCTTAAAATGAGTTCGGTTACTGGATTGCTTTTGGTGCTGCCTAAGCAGACCAACGCCTTATCCCCTTTTGAGTCCGAGAAGTTGCGGTAGACATCCTGGGCGCGATCATTCACCTTTTCGACAGAAACCTGACCAGGACTCCAAACAAGTGACTGGATCCAGTGTTCGGGTTGCGGTATGGGTTGCTGATTCAAGCTTCCCGGGCTCATTGCACCTTGATTAGACGTGTCGAACGTTGAGTTGTCATTCGGCTTTTTACTCAAGTGCGAGGAAGTGCCCCCCAACGTTGTCACTCCGCTAAGGACATGACCCATCATGACCGAATCGCTCGCCGACACAAAAGCCAATCCGGATTCCTCTGTTTCCATATCGCGACGCACGCCAAGACACATTTCCATGCGACGACGACGAGCTAACATCTCCCAAAAGTTTTCGGGTTCAATTGCAAACAAGGCACCGGGAAGCTGGTCTGCCGTCGCTATGCCATTTTCAATCAAATAATCGCAGAGTCTGGATAACGCTTGCAACGGAATATACTTGACTTCGTTTTTCAACAGTGCTGCAACCTGATGTCGATCGAGTCCTGTATATTCGACGATCGTCTTAATCGTTCCGGGTCGCTTTCGAGGGTCCGGTTCATGTTTCAAAAGTTCTGCCAGGCGAAATGAGTACTGCATAAAATTAATCGGTCCGGGAAAAAGGTTAATGTTTTCTCTGCGAAGGGGGGGTGGATTGACTCGCGGTAAAATCGAACAGGCTCAAACCCACAAAGGTCCAGGGAGGTCTCTTTTTCCCAAGTCCATAATCTTATTATTACTATCAGGTAATGTTTTACCTACCCGGCATCACCTCGCCAATTGACAAATGCAACGGGGACTCGCCAGCCGTTCATGCACGGTTCAAGCCAAGAACAAAAATGTAGCCCCTTAAACCAGTAGAAAAGCGCGATCCAGACTCCGAGACCTTTTGAACAATGATGCGGGCGTTTTACGACAGGCTCATTCCCGAATTGTATCGAAGGGTCGTAATCAATACCGATCAGCTACCGCGACCGAGTTGGCAAACAAGCGATTTCTCAGACGATCTTCACAACGTTCCCAGGTCTTCGTCGCCGAACGGTCCGGTCACGAAGCCGAGTGTCGACGTGACCCAACACTTGCAGTTTTAAGCCTGCATGCTTGCATGGCATGCGAGTCACCCCGAATACTCACACGTGTGGAAGCTTAAAATATTAGGTTTTGCTTGGAATTCAAGCCCTGCAACCGATCGGAATCTGGGAACCCAGCAAAAACGATAAGCAATCGACCGATTCGATTGCACGAAATCAATGTGAGATTCATGTTTGGATCTCGACCCAATGCTGGGGCGGTGAAATTAATCAAAAAAATCTCAAATTTCGTTGATTTTCGATCTGGAGAGAGTAAGTGGCTTTTGGTATCGTTCGCCGCGCTGCCCCGGTTCAGTTGGGATCAGCGTAATCCGTCAGAGCTGGTCGCTAGTCGTTCTTGTGAAAGGACCCTTCGACCTTCCTAGTCTCATGGACCACAGAACTCAAATGGGTTCGGTTCAAGTGCTAATTCCCTGTCAACTTGTCTGCTGATATTCGGAGGAAATTAATATGGCACGCACAACCATCGTGTGTCTCGTGATGTTGGTATTGGCGACAAATGCGATCGTGCTTGACGCGCAAATTAACAAGTTCTCGCCCTTTAAACGAAACAGTTCATCGAATCAAAAAGAGTCGATCGAGTTGAACGAAAAACATGGTCCTTGGCTGGTCATGTGTGCGTCGTTTGGCGGTGACGAAGGGTTACAACAAGCCAAAGCCCTGGTCCATGAATTGCGGAATGATTACAAACTTTCGGCATACATCTATACAAAACAATTCGACTTTTCCGGTGACATATACGGCCTCGGCTGGGAGGCGGTCCAGAATGAAAACGGCGAATACGAACTCCGCCAACCGAAAATGACAACGATGCACCGTCCCGATTTCGAGTATGCGGTATTGGTTGGCGACTTCCCGACTCCCGATGATGGCCGAACCCAGAAATCGCTCGAGAGAATTAAACACATCAAACCACGTTGCTTAGAGGTATCCGAAACCGTTGACACGAATCAACGAATGGGAGTCTACCGCGAAATTCAACGTCAAATCTCACCGAATCCTGAAGTCCGCGAACGAGGTCCAATGAGATCCGCGTTCGTCATGCCCAATCCCATGATTCCCAGTGAATACTTCCAGACTCGAAGCGTCGACCAATTGGTCGTGAAAATGAACAAAGGGTTGCAATACAGTTTGTACAAATGTCCGCAACCTTTCTCCGTACGAGTCGCCACATTTCGGGGGGATGTGACGTTAGATAGCAGTAAGATCGAGTGGGGTAAAAAGGATATGGAATCGCGCCAAAAGCGCAATCAACCGATGGAAAGCAAGCTGGCCGAGGCGGCCGACAAGGCGCACACCCTCACCGTGGAGCTCAGAAAAAACGGGATCGAAGCGTACGAGTTTCACGATCGAAATGAAAGCTACGTTTGTGTCGGGAGTTTTCCCTGGGCAACCCGAAAGCTCGCCAATGGGAAAGATGAGCTGAATCCAGAGGTCGAGCAAATCATCTTGCGATTCAAAGCTCGAGTCGATTCCATTGGAGGAATGCAGGGTGCGGTGCGACCTAAATCGCTCCCCGCACTTGCGGGCAAGGATATCTTCTTTGATATTCAGCCGCTCCCAGTGATGGTTCCCAAGCTCGATTCCAATTCTGGAATCTTGAGTTTGCGGTAGCTAAACAAATCCGTCGCGAGCGACCGGTCATGTGAAACCGTTGAACCATCCAGGTTGGAACAAGTCCCGATGAAATGACCAATGCAACCGAGGGTGTTCGATTTTCTCAATGAGCACCCTCGGCGTTCGTTCTCTCGCGTCCCGCAGTTCTCGCTACTGAGACTTGCACTAACATTAATTCGCGGCGTTTCAGAAAATAGTTGGTCCGCTCAATCACGTCGACCTCCGCATCTGACAATGCCTGTTTTAACTGCATGAAGTCACGGTCAGTCGTCAAGATCAGCGATCGAGGAAATTGCCGCGTCCAGCTACCCAGACTCACTCGCGGCTTCTTGGTCCAATATTTTTTGCGATGTGGCCAATCAGCGACGGTTTGGTCGTCGACCAGTTCATAGATCGGCCTCCCCCCATAGAACACCCAGGACGACTCCAGGGAACCAAAGGCGGCGATGCCGACATGTTGATCTGCAGCTGCGATGTGCCGCAAAATCAACTCGCTTTGTTGCTGTTGATCGACCGCGACGGTGCCGAAGCCAAATAACACGACAACGAACAAAAAACTGGTGACTCCCACCGAAATCGACCAAGCATGACCGCGATTTCGCATCACAAACCAATACCCAAAACACGCGCCAACTAACGGAATGAGCCCAATACAAAACAGCCAACTTGCACCAGGCACGTAATTCACACTGACCCAGCCAAGCGCGCAGACCAACAACAGTCCGGAAAGTATCTGACAAGTAATCGCAGCATATAACCAAAATCTGGAAATCGCCCGACAATCGCCCGCAACCCGAACAACATACGAGGCGGTTAATATCGCCAAGGCTGGGTAGCAAGGCGTGACATAGCTCGGAAGTTTTGTACTGGCAAGACTAAACAAGCCTACCTGTACACCAACCCAACACCCCAGAAAGAGCAGCGCATTTCGACTGTTCCCATCGTCGCGAAATGAGCGGCGGCTGTTGAGAAATACTGGAATTGCAAAAACCGACCATGGAAAGAATCCGAGCCCAATTGCGAGTGGATAGTACCAAATTCCTCCGTCATGGTTTTCAAAAGCCGTTGTCGCTCGCTTAACGTGCTCGTGCAAAAAAAACTGCCGCAACCATTCCCCATCCGTTTGAATTCCAACGGCGATGTACCACGGACCCGCTACCAGGAAAACAATCGTAGCGGCCAATAATGGACGCATCGCCCGCAGTGTACGAACAAAGTGCAAGGG
>JBGTDM010000395.1:0-7617 GCA_041748315.1 Pirellulaceae bacterium | reverse complement strand
CCGATCTCTTAATGCCAGCCAATTCGGCGCAAAAGAATCCGGTGCTCAGGTTATCGCCTAGTAGGAGAGCGAGATTCGCGTCCAATCCGTTCGTGGCAAGAAGTGTCCCGTCAGCTTGAGGGACGCGAACGAACTCGGCTTGCCCACCGTGCAGGCCGCTTCCCTGTTGTCGCCAACCAAAAAGTTGCCCGACTTCACAGCGGCAGGTCAGCCCGGTTCGGCAGTAATAACAGGTTCCACAATTCGTTGTGAACGGAGCACACACCTCATCCCCGACTTTGAATTTCCGGACTTGTGATCCGATCTCGACGATGTGCCCAACAAACTCATGACCGAGCGCTGTGGGGATATCGATCCCCGCTTCCCTGCCATGATAGACATGCAAATCCGATCCGCAGAGTCCCGCGACGCTGACTTTGACAATGGCGTCTTCGGGCTGTTCGAGTCGCGGATCGGGAATCGATTCGATAGAGACTTGCTCGATGTCAAGCCAACAAACGGCTTTCATGGCGATTGTTTCTCATTCATAAAAGAAAAATAGATGTCCTCATATTTTTGCAACAGGTCATCAAATTCCTCAATCAAGGACACCAACTGCTCCTGTGGTAGTTTCTGTAAGGTCATCATGCGCTGGATGCGGCGATGGGTAGGAATCACATGACGATCTGGCCGATGAGGTGGTTCGACGACCACGACATCAGCGGCTGACGTCCCTTCATAACAGGTAATACTCGGCGAGGCAAACAGGTTGAGGCGAAACCGTTTAAAGGCGGAGTCCGAATGATAGATCGCCGAGGCATCTCGCAGGCAACGAACGATATGGGAGGGGCTGGAAACCAGAATCACGCGGTCAATTTGCTGTTCGGAGAAAATCTTTCCAGCATTGCAAATCTCCTCGAAGGTATTTAACGAAACGTTGTCGGCGATGATCCGATCGAGGAAAGCCTGACGTTTGGCGGAATACTGACGGTCGTCGCACAACCAATTGACGCGCTGTTTGATCTCGGTGAACTGTACCAATTGATGAAAATGAGTCCGCAGGTAGTGAAGTGAAAAATCCGCTTCGGTAAGCACTGGACGATCCTTTGTGAGATCACCAAACCTGAACTCTTTGCGGGAAGCACCGGTTCCGAATACGACCACCGAAGCATCGTGTTCCTCCGCCACTAGAAACCCCATCGGAATCCGTCCCAGATGATGAGGAGGCTCGCCCCAGGCAACACTCCGCCAATTTTCGATATTCAAATTACATCCATGAACCAGCACACCTGTTTTCATGTTAATCTTTCGCCAGGCTGGTCAACCATCGCACACCAAACACGACATTCGTCTCTTTTGAAAAACTGAAATAACATTGACTCAATCACACATCCCAACAATCGAGTGTTGACGTACAGTCGCAAAGAAACGAGCATCGCGATTCCGTTCGACACCCATTGAAAATGCGATCAGATCACGAAAGAAAAACCTTCGATCATTTGTTTCAAGTCGTTGAGGAAATTGCCAGCGCCGACACCATTGACGATCCGATGATCAAAACTGAGCGTGGCCATCACCGATTTGCGAAACCGAAACTTATCGCCATCGGGAATTGGACGATCGAATACTTCTCCGAATGCGAGGGTCGCGACGGCAGGAGCAACCACGGCCGGAATACCAATCCTCATCCCAGCTTTACCGATGTTTGAGACGGTCAATGTCGTCGCCTCATCAGCTTGATCATTGCCCCTTCGCGCGAGTTTTACGCGATCATTAATCGATGTGAAAAACTGGTGTTGCGACATTTCACCAGCATTTTGCACGACGGCCGTAAGCATTTCATCACCTGGCAGTGCAACCGCGATACCGAGATTGACGCCATGATACGTCTTCAACATACGGCCATCGGCACTGATGACGCTACGGAATTTAGGATGTTTTTTAAGCGCTTGCACGACGCACCAACAAGCCATTGTAAATCCGGTTGGCCCATTCGAATCGCGGGTCAATTGACGCGCGGTATCAATTCGCACCCAATCGATCTCGTTGATTACGGTGACAGGTACAACGACTTTGGCACCGCGACTCAGCCGATAGTTAAGCACAACCTGCGATTGAGGTAGCTCGGATTCCGCAAAACCTAAAGCCGAAGTCTTGCCGCTCGCCAGCGACTGGAGATATTGATCGACATCGGCGGGCATCAGTTTCGATCCCTCAGCCGGTATTTGATCGCAAACATCCATCAGTCCCTTGTCCTTAAGATATTTGCGGGTCCGGGGCGGAATAGTCACCGAGGCGCGGCGGACCGCCCGTCCCGGCTTGTCACTCGGTACCAACGGAGCTGGCGGTTCAGCCAACGCTTGCTGCGTTTCAAATGCTGAAGCATGATCTTGAGTCCGTGCCGAGTGATTGTTGCCAACGTTCGGGGATGATGCACTGCTCCCACGATCCGTCGACGCTGGTTTGCGATCGGTGGTGACTGTCGAGGGGGTCGTTGCGTGATGTTGATGCGATTCACTGGGTGGTCCATGACCGGCAGGCATCTCCTTAACCCCTTCGGCCACTTCCATTTTGGCAATTTCCGTACCGATCGACAGAACACTTCCGGTTTTTACCGTCCATTCAATCAATGTTCCTTTATAGGGAGACTCGACATCCGTGGTCGCTTTGTCGGTTTCCATGGTATAAATCGGTTCGTCCTTAGAGACTTCGTCACCCGGTTGTTTAAGAAAATCAACGAGTAGAGCTTCCTGGAGGCCTTCACCAAGCTGCGGAATGCGAACGGAAATCACCGGCATGTTAAATTAATCCTCCATCGTAAGTTGAATTGCTGCGATCACGTCATCGGTGCTCGGCAATGCGGCGTACTCGTAAATCGGATTATAGCCGATATGAACATCGGGCTTGGAAACCAACTGTGGCGCACTAAACAAAAGCGAGAAACTATCAGGATCTTCGACCACTTCGCTGATGATCATTTGTCCCACGCTACATGATCGACCATCCTCCTGAACCACAACCAGCCGACCGGTTGTTTCCAATGAGTCCAGTACGGCCTGCTTGTCCCACGGCTGGATGCTACGCAAATCGATCACTTCAACCGAGTAATCCCCAGCGACGCGTTCAGCAGCTTCCAGACTATGTTCGATACAATTACCCCACGTCACCAGGGTAACGTCGGTCCCCGCACGCCGAATTCTGGCTTCTCCGAAACCGACCGCTGGAAGTTCGGATCCAACATTCATATTCAATCGAAACAGATGCTTCGGAATCAAAAAGATTGTCGGATCCTCAGCATGCATTGCCGTCCACATGAGAGCTGCTGCATCTTCCGGCGTACTCGGGACGACAACACGCAATCCAGGTGTGTGGGCAAACAATGCTTCATTGGCCTGCGAGTGCCACAATGATCCACCTGGAAGGTACGCTCCGTAAGGTGCATAGATCACCGCGGGGCAAGTCCAGTCTCCGAAAGTTCGCCAGCGAAGGGTACACAGATTTTGACCGATCTGATTCCAGGCTGGACCCATGAAATCGATGAATTGCAATTCAAACACTGGCCTCATGCCGTAACAACCGAGTCCACAGGCGACACCGGCAATCGTCGCTTCAGCCAGTGGAGAATTGAAGACTCGTTCGGGGAACGAAGTCGATAATCCAGCAGTGAGGCGAAAAACTCCCCCTTTCGGATCGGCGATATCCTCGCCAAAAAAGACCTTTCGATCATCCTGTTCCAATCCCTGGCGAAAGACTTCGTTGATCGCGTCGACCATCCGCCATTGACGTTCCCCTTGGATCGGCGGTGGCGTAGGAATCGGTGCGTCACCGAGCAAATGCAGGAGCGTCTCCTCGGCCAACGGATCCTGTTCGTTTTCAGCTTCCTGATACTCGCGGTCGACCAGTTCGTTGATCTCCTGTTTCGTGGCCTCCCAATCTGCATCGGTCAACTCTCCGGACTCAATCAATTCGCGTGCGACCACGGTGATCGGGTCTCGTAAAATCATTTCATCGATTTCATGTTGAGGGCGGTACACGCGATGATCGTCGCTACTCGTGTGACTGCATAACCGATCAAGCTGACACCACATGAGGGTGGGGCCGCGACCACTACGGGCTTTGTCTATAGCCGTTGTGGCCGCTTCAAATAAGCGATCGGGATGTCGCGCATCAACCGCGACGACTTCCTCTTCGTTGAACACGCCCAGCTTAAAGGGATTGAATTTCGAGGTATTCGTACTTATTCCATACTCATTGTCTTCAACAATCAAAAGGATCGGTAGTTGTCGCTCGACCGCGAATGCGACCGCTTCATAGAATTCACCTTGGCGCGACGCAGCGTCGCCAACCGTAGCAACGACAATATTCGACTGCCCCTGCATCTGCATCCCCCAGGCGACACCGCAGGCAGGAAGCGCATTGGCGCCGGTAGGCGTGGGAACCGACCAAATATTGCGTTTGCGATCACTATAGTGTCCAGGCATTTGGCGGCCACCACTGCTGCTGCCGCGCTTGGCGAAATAAGCCGTGGCCAGTTCTGCATTGGTCATCCCTCGGCCAAGCACCATCGCTCGATCTCGGTAATAGGGAAATAAGTAATCACCCTCTTCCAATAACATTGAAAAGACGGCCATCGTCTCGTGGCCCATGCCGGCAACTTGAAACCAGCCCTTGCTTTGACGATGCAATACACCCTCGCGACGATCTCCCTCGCGACTCAGATACATCAGCTTTAGCAAATCTAATTTGTTATACGTCAATTGTTGGGAGTCCGTTTTCATAACTTTATTCGGCTTCGAAACCGATCAAGACGTTCAAGCCATTCGTGTGTAATCAACTATAAAAGTTCAAGCGGAAATGAAACGATACCATTCGGTTCGTTTCGCACGATCCATATCCTCCAATCGATCAAGTCAATCGATCAAGTCAATCGCTCAAGTCAATCGCAAACAGGTTGTCCACCGACGCAAATGGACGGCGACGACCGGAAAACACTATCGTAATATACGGATTGGAAATCAATTGTCGGTCATGCCCTAATCGGGCTCGCAGACATCAGGTGTTTGGCAACTCGTCAATCGAAATTGAACTTTCATTCTATAAAAAAAACCGCAGAAAGACAGATGCTATTCTGACATCCGGTTCCAGAAACCAGCAAAGCTCACTAGCGAATACGTAGAATAGTCAAATCGTACCGCTGTGTCGATCGACAAGGTTGTCATGTTCGCCACAAAACCGAAACTCGATGGAAGAAACCCGCATTAGCCGATCTGAACCGTGGACAAGTCGCAACCTGCGTGATCTTGTCCCAGGTCGTCAAGGCGCACGACCCTTACCGAAATTCTTTTGGCGTAAACCGGGAAGGATGCTTGTAAGGCTATCGGTTAATGTCGACATCAAACGAATCGATGGAACAGACGACTGAAAACGTTGTCGCTAAAGACCAAAATCCCTGTTAAAATTGGTTTCACGAATTTCGGCTGATGGGCCATTGAGCCGCGACGCCGTGTTCGCCGAGTGATTTGAATGAACTCTTGTTGGCGTAACAGGTCACGCCACTGGCAGGGAGTGAAATTTCGAAATGCGCAAAGTCATTTTCGGTAGTGCGAACAGTCTGGACAATTATCTCGCTCGTCCCGATCATTCTGTGGACTGGCTGTTGTGGGGGGACGAAGTCGCTGCGCTGATGGCAGAATTTTGGACGAACATCGACACCGTACTCATGGGACGAAAGACCTATGAAGTCGCGGCTCAGAGTGGTCAAACAGGTGGTTACCCGGGCGTCAAAAACTATGTATTCTCGCGCACGCTCAAGCCGGGAACCGAACAAAACGTGACCATCATCAACGACGACGCACCCGAGTTCATTCGTCGGCTCAAGGAACAGGACGGAAAAGATATCTGCTTGATGGGAGGTGGCGAGCTGGCGAAATCAATTTTTGAGTCTCGCCTAATCGACGAGATCGGTTTCAACATCCACCCGATTCTTCTTGGGAATGGAATACCGCTGTTCCATCGAATGAGCAGACAGATCGATCTGGAATTGAAGGAGTGCCGAGAGTTGAAGAATGGATGCGTGTACGTATTGTATCGGGTCAAAAACGACGAGTAACGCCTTGAACGCGCCCCGCTCACGCGAGGGGATTTTCAACAGAAAGTCAACCGCGAACATCGTTGCTACCCGATACATCGGCTCGGAAAACAGATCTTCGTGATGGCAGTTTCACAGGCGGGCTGAGTTCGGGAGATTTTGACCGGGAATCAATCAGTCGGAAGACAGCGCCTCTTCCAACACATCTTCATTCACATAAATCGGCAAGGGGGGTTCGCACGTGACTGCGACGGCGATCGCATCCGATGGTCGCGAGTCAACTTCGACAATTTCGCCTTCATAACGAATTCGCAAACTTGCATAATACGTATGCTCTTGTAACGAGTGAATGATCACGCTATCGAGCTCACCCCCCATTTGTTGAATGGCGTCCACCAGCAGATCATGAGTTAAAGGGCGAGGGCGCGTCGCGCCACGCACACGACGATCGATACTTGTCGCCTCAAAGATACCGATCAGGATCGGGAACTGACGATTTCCGTCAACCTCTTTCAGGAAAACAACTTGGTTCTCGTTGATTTCGCTAATGATGATGCGAGTCAACCTCATTTCAATCGGAGTCGTCATACGCTTATTACCACTTCACGTTCGGAGCCTTCATGCATTAAAAATCCATCCATCGATCCTCTGACGGATGCCATTTCAAGTTGGATGACTGCTTCATCTGAAGCGGTAGCAGCCAACAGGACATGGGCCATTGCGATATTTAAAAAAACATCTGTGCTGAGCAGTCCTGGGATGAAACACAGCCTTCACAACGCTAACAATCAAACCGAGACTTGAATCGCCGCCGCACCGCTATAGAAATCGCTCGTTTTATTATACGATATCTGGACCATTTAAGGTGAGCGGCAAATTTTTTGTGTGGTGCGACGTTGGGTTGGAATAGAAATAAACCTGAAAGCTGGGAAGTTTGCGGATGCTAAAAGTCGGAATCGTCGGAATTGGATTCATGGGTTGGATTCACTGGCTGGCCTACCAAAGAAACTCGGAAGCCCAAGTCGTCGCCGTCAGCGACACAGACTCGATTAAACGGACCGGTGATTGGACGTCGATCCAAGGGAACTTTGGGCCACCTGGAGAGTTTGTGGACCTCAGTCAGATTGCGACTTATGCCGACGCAACGGATTTGATTGCGGATTCCAGCATCGATGTCATCGATATCTGCTTGCCACCTGCCTTGCACGCCGATCTTACGGTTCAGGCATTGGAAGCTGGCAAGCATGTCTTTTGTGAAAAACCGATGTCGTTAACCCTGAACGATTGCGATCGAATGTTGGATGCTGCTCGAGACGCCGGGAAGCAATTGCTTATCGGACATGTCCTACCGTTTTTCCCGGAATACGCGGTCGCCCGGCGCGTGATCGAGTCCGGCGAATACGGCAAATTGTTAGGTGGACATTTTAAACGAGTCATTTCCGACCCCGTTTGGTTGCAGGGATTCTACGATCCGGAACGCGTGGGTGGACCGCTGATCGATTTGCATGTCCACGATGCACACTTTATTCGTTTACTCTTCGGGATGCCGA
>JBGTDM010000394.1:0-2250 GCA_041748315.1 Pirellulaceae bacterium | reverse complement strand
ATCCAAACGCTTCAACGGGAAACCGAAGCATGGGCGCTGGACGTTAGCATCAAGCAACGCACCGTCGATTGGCAGATGCGGATTGACGACGCCCGCTGCAAACTAAAAACTGTCTACCCTAAAATCCTTAACCACCAACCCTAAAATCGAATTGGAACAAAGCACTAGGGTCGGTTGATGCTATCGCAGCAAACAAAAATCTGTGCGATAGCGGTTCCGCTTATTCCGGATCAATTCCAGGAAATTCCGACGGAAGCCATCCCAGTAATCGCAGGTTCAATTCGACCGCAATGTTGGACCTCTCGATAATGCTTGCAGAATTATTCCATTGACATGAATTTGTGGAATCCTGTAGATAGACTCTGGTTTTGCTCAAGTTGACCTAAGTTCAAACCGACGGACCAGCTTGGGAAAAACAGTTAAAAATGGGTTCGCAACACAGCCGTCCGGTTCAAGATTTGCGAACTGAATCCGATCGCTACCGCATTCAAGGACGAATCGACTGGTGACTACGCAGCCCAATAATGTTCCGAATATCCTTCCGTTTGAACGAGTTGCACGGCCGATCCCAGGGACGCAAAGTTCAAGCATTTCAAACGGATGTGATCAGGGTTGGTCCGGACAAGACTATTGCGAGTTCTTTTCTCGCCAACTCTCCTTGCTCGCATTTCAAATGATCAGTCTGGAGAATCAACTGATTGCGGACTTGTCCACCCGGCGCGAACGAACTCGGCCCTATGATCCGCAGCACGATCCAATCTGCCGAACACGGCAGATGCTGAGGCAAATGGAGCATTCCCAACATGTGTTGGATCTTATGGTGCAACTCGACAAACAGCCGCAGTTTTCCGAGTTTGATTTGCAATTGTTGATTCAAGAGGCGTGGGATCACTCCTGCCTTTTCGACCGGACGCTTGGCTGGGAGACGAGCGGGCCATTCATGGTTACGGCTGATCGGCATCAACTCTATGTTGCGATTAGTGGATTGTTCATCGAGTTGGGACAGCAATCGGTCGAAGTTTCCGTATCGTTTGTTTTGAAACAAGGTGTTTGGGAACTGGAGCTTACCGATGCGAGCGAAACGGTCGAATTTGAATCGGTGGGTGTGCGAACCGCATGTTTAGTGGCAAGAAAGCACGGCGGAGAATTGAGCATTCAGCAATGCCCTCAAGGGGGATATGCCGTGAACTTTATATTTCCATCACTGCTGGCTCAGCGAGCCGCTTAGTCTCAGAGATGTCGTCGCGGACGAAGTGCGCGGTGAGCGCAAGAGAGTTTGAACGAGTATTCGATCATCGAGTGGTTTTTTTACAAGATTGTTTCGATTGACAAGTTGGAACAATAGTTCGACACAGGTTTTGGTAGCGGCGACGCCGCAACGAATAAAATGCACCGATTTACGGAGATCATGCAAATCATCGGAACGTGGCTGTCGTCACGAACGGTTGCCACAAAGGTCTCGATCGCGTTATTGGCAACGATCGCCGTCTATTCCCTGATCCGTGTGAACCCAGGCGCGGTCAACGACACGCTCGTCCCGGTCCTCGACCAGCGCAAACTTGACTCAAGCGAGATCAATTTGATTCAGTTGGCGTTTGCCAAAGACGGGCTGAATGAGTATGAGATTACGGAGTCGACCGTTCAAGTCCCCCTGCGCAAACGGGATTTGTATCTGAAGTCGATCGGCAAGCATAACGCCTTGCGACTCTCGCCTGATGATTTACCCGGCACGGGCTTATCGATGTTCATGACGTCGAATCAGCAGGTCGAACAGAGGCTCGAACAGAAACGGCAACGGCTACGTGGTAGCCTGATGGGAATGCAACTGATCGAGGAAGCATGGGTCGAATATGGTGAAACTCGAACAGAGAATCCCTTTCAACCCAAGATCCGTCAAGCCGTAATCAATGTCAAGACCAAAGAACAAACTCACTTGAACCAACGAACTGTCGAGCTCATTCGAGCGTTGGCTCGCGGCACCTTCCCGGGTTTAAGTGACGATCAGATTGAAATCATCGATCTTGAAAATGAAGTGACGTACCATGGAACGAGTTCGGCATCAATACAAGACCGAGTTCAAATCCAACTGAGTGAGCAACGTATCGAATATCAACGACGGTTGAGTGAGGCTCTTAGCGGATTTCCGGAACTGAGGATTGTGGTCTCGCTGGATCCGAATCGATCGTCACAATACGAGCAATGGCCGAAAGGCGATTTTCGAATTGCCATGAGCGAGTCGAATGAATCCAG
>JBGTDM010000393.1:0-15818 GCA_041748315.1 Pirellulaceae bacterium | reverse complement strand
GCGTTATTTCACCTTTGACTAACAGCTTGGTGGTGCCGGAAGGAGGTAGTTCTGTAGCATTGATGGGAATTGTGACTCCACGTCCGTTGTCATCAATTTGTGACATGAAGTTCAAGTCTGAAAAGCGATCACCAGCTTCCAACGATTTCCCTCCAGGTACCGAAATGACGATACTCTGATCCTCACCACTTGCAATACTGATGATGTGCAGATCGCTCGATTCGACACGAATGTGAATCTCCACTCCGGACATCCGCCCAGGAACTAATGACATTCCGAACTCGCTCCTGGGATTTGGCTTGGTGATGGAAATGCCAGATATCGTCACCTTCGTGGATGGATTCTGGGCGGCGAGGTCTTTTGTTGCAACGGTTGCGATCGCTAAACACAGGCATAACACCACGTGAAAACCAAATTGAACCCGTTTGTAACTGGATATTCGATTCATAGGAACACCTCTTCAAAGGATAGAAAGACAACTCCCGTCTGGCCTCAATGGCGTTGAAGTTGTCTTGGAATGAGCCACAAGCAACTAGCATTTTACCCACTTTTTGATGCAGTACGATGCCAACGATTCGCAACTTCCAATTTTCGCTCCCGTCGATGCGCGCTCAACTTGATTCGTGCAGTCCCATGATTCTCGTCGTTACGGCTTGTTGTTTAGGATTTCAGTTTGAGTTAACCCTCAACCGTCTTTTGGACACACACTTTCGCGTTCGCGGCTCGTCTCAAAATGAGAGCGGTTTTGTGCGATTTCTGGAGTGCTGATCGGTTTTCGGGTTGTCATCCTGGACTCCGTTTCTGCTAAGAATCGTTGTTCCGCCGGTCGCTGGAAATTATTTTTCGCAACAGGGCTTGTGAATAATTTCTCGGCTGCTATCCTTATTGATAACGAGTATCAACAACAATAATGTCGGATCGGATGATTGACGTGAAGGGCCGGAGTTAGCAGCTTTTCTCGAAAAATTCCGGCACCTTGGTTGGCTTGGCTTGTTGTAAAACGTTTGAAATCGGGCAGTTTTCCGTTACCAGAATCACGATCAAAATGTCAGAAACCAGACAACTCGTCCCTCTAAACCGACTTCGTCGCGGCGAAACCGCCGAGATTTGTGAAGTTTTCGGCGTGGAAACCGATGTACAGCGTTTGCAGGAACTTGGGATTCAGCCCGGATACAGGGTTGAGATCGTTCAGCAAGGCTGCCCGTGTATTGTGCGGTTACGAGGAGCGAAGTTCTGCTTACGTGGTGACGACTGTCACTGTGTCTTGGTAGCAATCGATAAGGTGTGACGTGGACGGCGAGTAGCAGTTATAGGGAACAACGAATTGTTGTCTTTGGCAGATTTACAACCCGGTCAGCAGGGTACGGTCACGGCGATTCAAGGTGACGATCAGATCACGGCACGTCTGTATGAAATGGGGCTGACACCAGGTTGTAAAGCCAAATATTTAGGGGCGGCCCCGCTCGGTGATCCTCTTGAATTTGAAGTCCGCAGCTATCGCTTGAGTTTGCGCAAAAACGAGGCGCTTCGAGTTGATGTGATCGTTGACTAATTGTTCATCTGTTTCAGAAGCCTATTGTCGATGTCTGCAACCCGTTTGCCCAATCCATCGCTTTCAGCTCCGGCATCTGAATTGACAGTAGCGTTAGTTGGAAATCCCAATACGGGCAAGTCAACGCTGTTCAATGCCTTGGCGGGGATGAACCAAAGGGTTGGCAATTATCCGGGAGTCACGGTCGAGAAAAAAATCGGGAGAACGAAGATTGAAAATACCCGGGTGATCGTGATCGATTTGCCAGGTACTTACAGTCTCTCTCCTAAATCGCCGGATGAGTTGGTGACGTTTGATGTGCTGGCCGGTCGCAAACCGGGGGAGCCGATTCCTCAATTGATCATATGCGTGGTCGATGCCAATAACCTGGAGCGAAACCTGTATCTGTGCAGCCAGGTTTTGGAGATGAATTTGCCGGTCGTCATCGCATTGAATATGGTTGATGTCGCCAAACGAAATCAGATCGAAATCGACGTTGCCAAGCTTTCCGAGAAACTGGACGTACCTGTGATTCCGATTCAGGCTAATCGCAAACTTGGACTGGATGAGTTGCGACGTGCGGTGATCTCAGCGCGCGAATCCGCCAGCCTCCGGCATGCGGTGTTTTCGACTGAGTTTTTGACGACGATTGAGCCAGTTCGAAATCATCTGATCAATGCGAGGCCGACTCCACATGCAGACTTTCTGGCGCGCCGCATGGTGTTGGATACCAGTAATCTGGTTGCCGAATCGCAGTTGGACGAAGGATTGAATGTCAAGATCGAAGCAGCTCGAGAGATTCTCCGCAAGCAGCACCGATCGCTGGCGGCGATTGAATCGATCGCCAGGTATCGGTGGATCGAAAACCTGCTTGAAGGGGTACTTGCACGACAAGACAAACAGGCGGTCTTATGGGGTGATCGACTTGACAAAGTGTTGACGCATCGCGTCTGGGGGTCGCTGGTCTTCGTTGCGTTGATGGCCATCGTATTTCAAGCCATTTTTGCCTGGGCTGGTCCGGTGATGGAGGGAATCGAGGGATTGGTTGGTATAGCGTCTGACTGGGTCACTCGCACCATGCCGGACGGGATGTTGAAGTCGCTCGTTGCAGACGGTGTGATGGCTGGAGTGGGTGGGGTGATTATTTTCTTGCCACAGATTTTCATTCTGTTCTTTTTCATTGCCATTTTAGAAGATTGCGGGTATATGTCTCGGGCCGCATTTCTGATGGACAAGCTCATGTCGAGAATTGGCCTGAGTGGCAAGTCGTTTATCCCGTTGCTTTCATCGTTTGCCTGTGCCATACCGGGCGTGATGGCGACTCGAGTGATTGAGAATCCGCGCGACCGGCTGATCACGATGTTGGTCGCTCCATTAATGAGTTGCAGTGCACGCATTCCGGTCTACGTCCTGTTAATTGCTGCGTTTATCCCGAACACCAGTTATCTTGGTGGGGTTTTGGGTCTGCAGGGAATCACCATGTTTGCGATGTACTCGATCGGAGTTGTCGTCGCCGTGATCGTGGCCTTTGTCTTAAGGAAGACGCTCCTGCGAGGCCCAACACCGCCGTTCGTCATGGAATTGCCGGAGTATAAGTTTCCCGGAATTTCAACCGTGATGCGCCGTATGTTTGGCCAGGGTTGGGCGTTTGTCAAACGTGCCGGGACTTTGATCTTTTGCGTGTCGGTGATCGTCTGGGCGCTCGCCTATTTTCCTCGTCATCCTGATACCGAGGCGGGAGTTCGGGCGAGCTTTGCCGAGGCCCGGGAACAGGTCGAACTGAAAATTGCTGCCGGAGATGGCGAGCCAGAGGAACTGGATCAACTCCAGCAGGAAATTGACAACGAAGTAAGCTCGGTCTATTTGCAAAAAAGTTTTTTAGGGCAGATGGGGAAGGCAATCGAGCCGCTGGTCTTACCACTTGGTTGGGATTGGAAGATCGCAGCGGCAACGATCGCGTCATTTCCCGCGCGGGAAGTAATCGTGGGAACGTTGGGAGTCATTTACAGCGTTGGTGCAGATGCTGACGAAGAAACGGAACTGTTGCGAGATCGCTTGCGCAATGCGACTTGGGACGGTAGCGATCGAAAGGTCTACAATGCTCCGGTCGCGTTATCGATCATGGTATTTTTTGCGCTTTGTGCCCAATGTGTTTCAACGTTGGCGATCATGCGACGCGAAACGGCATCGTGGCGATGGCCCATCTTCACGTTCGTCTATATGACAGTGCTTGCGTATGTTGGTGCCTTGATTACCTACCAGGTTGGGAGCTATTTCCTGCTGTAGCGTCCCTTCAAGGCCTGGGAACCTGATTGAATTAAATAATGGTTTGTTAGAAAGCTTTCAAACATGATTGATTGGCAACTGATCCTGGTGTTTCTGATCGTGGCGATGGCAGTTGGCGAAGTGTTTCGTCGGTGCTACCGAACGCTAAAACCATTGTTTGTCCATTCTCCACAGGCTTGCGGCGCTTGTCCACTCGGATGCCATTCGCGCAAAGCGATACATTCGCTGCGCAAGAACGAGTAAGGACATCAAGTGCCTTCCCGATCGCTGAGATCGAAAGACTTATTCCCAGGGCTGAATGATTCGCCAGCGATTGAGCCACAGCGTAAGCTGCGGATTTATCGAGGTACCGTCATCGGCAACTCCAGCGCATAGTTCGCTGGCCGAAAGCCAGCAACAGTCATCTCGAGCGTCTAACTGATCGATGGCTGAACTGCGCACGATATCGACTGAATTAAAGATCAATTCGACTTCGGAATTCGAATCTGGATTTGCGTTTTCAGCGATTGGGTTCACGTGAAGTTGCGACGTGGACGCGATCAAGAACTGATTTCGATCCAATTCCAGGCGCCAAGCGACTTCTCGTCCCAAGAGCTCTTGAATGCTTTCATGTTCGAGCCGTGGGCAAACCATGAAGTCCCACCATCGCTGATCCGGATTCAGGATTCCCAGCCAACGGATTCCATTCGCGGTTGATTTTCGAATCAGTGCAACAATAAAGTTTGCCGGTTGCATATCTTTTTTTGAATCAGTCCTTAATCACAACGATCGAGTATTCGGCATCGCACCAACCATCCCCTGGACACGATCCACACCGCACCACGACGTATTGCAAGTCTACGGATTGGGTCGCCACCGGAAATTGACGGCGATTCCAACAAACGGGCGATACCGACGCTTCAATAGCAAACGTTGTAGATACGAACTGTCTTGTTGGTACAAACGGTTATTGAATGGACAAGCGATTGTCTGCATCAACCGAACCGGAATCCGATCGGATCCTGATAACTAATCGTCCCGCTTGTCGAAAAACTGCATCAGATCAGAGAAGGAACGCATTGGCTTCTTACCTTCAACCATTTCCTGGGTGATGGGTGGAGGAGGAGCCGAAGGTTTCTTCGGTTTTCGTTCGTACGTACGTTTCTCACTTTTGGATCGATGATGTTTTGGCTTTCGGTCACCGTGGTGTTTAGGTGAACGTGTCGGTCGGAGCGAGGGCAGTTCTTTTGGGCGGACCGCCGTCAGCTTGACCTGTTTCTTGACCTTATCGATTTCAGTAACCCACATGGTCAATACGTCGCCAATGCTAAACGTCAGGTGCAAATCGTGGATAAACTTTTCGGAGAGTTGACTGACATGAATCAGGCTACTGGCCCCAAGGCCAATATCAACGAACACGCCGAAGTCGACTACATTGACAATCTGGCCACGCAATTCCTTGTTAACTTCCAGTTCATCGACAGACAGCATGCTGCGGCGTTGGACAGGGGTATGGAAGTCGTGCCGAGGATCGCGACTGGGACGCAGCATGCAGCGAGCAATATCGTCCACCAGGAGTTTCCCTACACTCAATTCATTGGCAATTTGCTGCATATCAAGTTCGCGAACTTTACGCCGAATCAATTGCCAATCTGAGTTGGGTTGTCCACCTGCGTCTGCCTGCTCGTTTTCCGATTGGCGGCTGTATTGGTTGGCGGCATCGATTAAACCTTGGGGATCACTGCCGACTTTGGCAAGGATTTGCTTGGCAACTTCGTAGCTTTCCGGGTGGATCGGAGTGGCATCCAGTGGCTCTTCGCCATCAAAAATTCGAAGAAATCCGGCACATTGAATAAATGTCTTCTCGCCAATGCCTTGCACCTCCATCAGTTGCATACGGTTCTTAAACGGACCGTGCAGATCCCGGTGTTCCACAATTCGTCGAGCCTTCATTTGGTTGAGTCCGGCAATATGCCGTAATAAGGCAACGCTGGCCCGATTCAAATCGACTCCGACGAAATTTACACTCGATTCGATCTCCGCGTCCAGCGAATCTTGCAAATGCTTGGCTTTGACATCATGCTGGTACATGCCCACCCCGATATTGGAAGGGTGGATCTTGACCAATTCGCTAAGTGGATCAAGTGCGCGGCGACCAATTGAAATGGCACTACGAAATACAGGGTCATAATCGGGAAGTTCTTCGCGAGCAAGTTCGCTAGTAGCGTATGCGCTTGCGCCAGCTTGGTTCATCATCGTGTAGCGGACGGACGACTCTTTCAATTCGTTCGCCAACAATTCTGAAACGAGTTGTTCGGTGATCCGACATCCCGATCCGTTGCCAATTGCAATCAACGAAACATTGAGTTCGCCAATCAATCGCGTCAACAAAGCACGTCCTTCAACGAGTCGGTCTGCCTTTCCCACGATAAAGAACCGACCGGTCTCCAAGGGCCTCCCTGTCTCATCGATAACCGCGACTTTGCAGCCCGTCCTAAATCCAGGATCGATTGCCAGGATTCGTTGTGGCGGGACGGGCCGTTGGATTAGCAATTGACGTAAGTTTTTGGCAAAGACGCGAACCGCATGGCTTTCAGCCGTCTCGGTAAGGTCTCTACGAATTTCGCGTTCGACGGCGGGAATAATCGTCTTTGTCAACGAGTCTTTAGCTGCTTTCGTCAGTACATCCTTAAACGGGTGATCCGCACCAACCATGGCTTCATCGATCAATTGTTCGATGGACAAATTGGTCGATTCAATCGCGACTTTTAATCGTCCCGCACGTTCACCTCGATTAATGGCAAGGATTCGATGAGGCGGAATCGATTTGATTTTTTCACGAAAATTCGCGAACTCGGCAAATGGATTCTCTTTTTTGTTCGCAGGTTTGTCTTTGGACCGCTTTTTCTTCTTGGACTTACTCGTTCCATCGACTGGAGCAGCGTGATGCTGAGCAGCCTGGGGAGAGTCTTGACCAACGACCTCAGTTGCTTTGGCCCCCGATTCTCCGGTCGGAGTTGCTGCGGTCGACGGAACGTGGACTTCATGGTTCACAGTAACGTCTGGATCACTCTGCGTGGCTGCGGGGGGGACAAGGTCCGGCTCAGCAGCGCGTTCGGAGGAATGCGCGGGTTCATCAGCATCAGGATTTACATCCTGGCCGGGGGCAATCTCCTGCGACAGCGTCTGAGTGGATTGTGTCGGTAAATCGCTTGGAGATTCTTCAGCCGCTCCGCCTAACGCAGGGTTGTCGCCTGCGATCTGAGTCGGTTCTTTCGGCGCAGCGCTGCCTTGCGTTGACGGATTGAGCTTCTGAGTTTGAACCGGCGTTGGGGGCGGTGTATTTTCGATTGTCTTGCTAATCAAAACGCCCGTTGCTTTGATTTGTTGGCGGATCAACCGGCGAACCTCGACATTTTGTGCAAAAGCCTCCGCCAACAGATGATGGACCCCCTCGATCACATCCTCAATCGAATCAAGTCCCTTGTCGACTCGGACAAATTGTTCGGCCCGCGAAGGCAAGTCATCGCCGGTTACCGTTGCTTCGAGCAGATCGCGGGCGAGTGGCTCGAGCCCTTTCTGCCGGGCAATTTCGGCCTGCGTCTGTTTCTGCGGCTTGAAGGGAAGGTAGATATCTTCCAACTCCCGTGAGGTCGCAGCCGCATCAATTCGCGTGCTGATTTCTTCGGTTAGCGCACCTTGGTTGTCAATCGATTTGCGAATGACAATTTTGCGTTCGTTGAGGAGCCGGTATCGGTTAATCAACTCTTTGACGCGACGAATCTGTGATTCATAGAGCCCATCGGTCTGGTCGCGGCGATACTTGGCCAGAAACGGGATCGTGTTGTCCCCATCCAGTAGCTTGGCCGTTGCTTCAACCTGGGCTGTAGAAATCTTGAGAAGCTGGGCAATCGCGTTGAGGTCGAGGGGCTTCAATTCGGTAAGTGGCGGGCTATCCATAAAGCAGAATCTTACTGAGCGTTCAAATGAGAAGTGAATCGCAAATCACAACAACACAAACGAGCGCTACGTTCTCCGGAAAGTTGTGATCGCAAAGCATGTAAAGGTGCGTTAATCGAGCCAAATGGATATGGATGTCGCCAAACGAATTCGGAAGCCGGATTTATAAACCTTAAAGAGACAATCCTTAACCACCCTGAGGTGAGCGAAATTCATCGCCCAGCCATGCCTGTTGCACGTTGCCGATATCGTTTCGAAGATTTCACCAATTCTACAGTCTGGCAATTTAGAACGCAATTCGCAAGTTGTCAAGGAAATATCTCCTTTTAGCGATCCAGGCAATCAGCAGCGCGACCCTCTTAAATCGGATTGAATCGCCGATACGCCAACAGCCGTCATCCGCAAAATCTGGATTCCCCGAAATAATCGCTACGCGAATTTCTCAGGGTGCTTGTTCCAAAACAAATATTGGCTTGGCCTCAATCGGAATAACCAACAATTTGGGGTGATTATCACGGTGCAGACCACTCTTCGCCATTCACGCCTTTCCCGGCTTGGAACCCATCATCCATGTCAGCAATCCAAAATCAACCGCCTGCTGAGGTGTCAGATCGAAAAACGATCGTGGCAGATTCGCTGGCATTGGGTGTGATTTTTGCGATCGGCCTGACAGCCTTTCAGCGCATCATTGGATTTCTACGAAGTGTTCTTTTCTGCCGCTATTTGCCGGAAGAGGAATTGGGAAGTTGGTCGCTGGCATGGAGTTTTCTAATGTTATTGGCGCCGCTCGCCGTGTTGGGCCTGCCCGGAACATTTGGCCGTTACGTCGAGCATTTCCGACAACGGGGCCAACTTAAAACCTTTCTAACTCGCATCGGTTGGTTGAGCTTGCTCGGGACGGGATCGTTGGTCGCAGGGCTAGCCTTGTACGCGCCGTTTTTTGCCAATTTGCTATTTCGCAACCCGGCACAAACCGATTTAGTGTGGGCCTTGGTATTCGGGTTGTTACTGGTCGGAGCACTCAATTTCGTTTCCAGCATCATTGAAGCGCTGCGGCAAGTTCGTTTGGTGACGATCATGAGGTTCATCTCTGGGGTTTCGTTTGCGATTCTAGCTTTGGTCTTCGTGTTTGTCTGGGATGCGTCCGCCGTCGCAGTGACTGTCGGATTTGGGTTGAGTTGTTTGATTGGCGCGATTCCGGCAGTCTGGTTCTTGACTCGTTATTGGAATGATTTGGATTCGTCGATCGCTCAAGCGTTGAGCTATCGAAGCATGTGGGCACGGATTGCTCCATTTGCGGCCTGGCTTTGGCTTACAAATCTTGCCACAAATATGTATGAAGTCGCCGATCGTTATATGCTGCTACAATTGTTACCCCTATCGGCGGCGGAAGCACATGGTGTAATCGGCCAGTATCATAGCGCCAGAGTTGTTCCATTACTGATGGTTTCATTGGCGGCGGTGTTAGGCGGAATTCTTCTTCCGTATATCTCGGCCGCCTGGGAAGAAAAGAGATATCGAGACGCGAAAATTCAATTGAGCTGGACGCTCAAGATTACCGGCCTGACGATTACCTTGTTTGGTGTCGCCGTCTCAATTTGTGCTCCATTTCTGTTTAACGTGATTCTTCAAGGTCGCTATAGCGACGGGCTCGCCGTGTTGCCGATGACGCTTACCTATTGTGTCTGGTACAGCCTGGTACTTGTTGGACAGGATTTCCTGTGGTGCAAGGATCAGGGAAAGTGGCTGTTCATCGCCTATGTCGTGGGACTAGGCATCAATTTGGTTTTAAACTTCTTGTTAATTCCCAGTCTCGGTTTGAGTGGAGCCGTTTGGGGGACGTTTATATCCAACTTGATCTGCTTGGCGTGCGTATTGCTCGCAAGTCAATGGCATGGGTTTCCAGTGAACCGAGGTATCTGGATCGCATCGGCGGCACCCCTGATCATTTTACTCGATCCAATCATTGGCTTGATCGTGTTGAGCGTCCTGATTTGGGCGGGGATCCAATATCGCTGGATATTCGATCAAGAAGAAGTTGCCCATCTGATCAGCGCGGGGCATAAGACCATCGATAAGCTCGGTTTCCATCGTCTGCAACGTGTTGGAAATGGTGTCAGGACTCTTTTTTTGCATGTTGGAAAAGGGGTCAAGTGAAGGAACAAGGGGGCAGGTGCAATTCGGTTTGGCACGGGGCAATCTCTTAAGTTACTTTGATGTTCAGAACAGCCCGCTACGCGCCTGGTCGAGTGTTTTTGTCATGTTCTCAACGTGGCGTCAGTTGTCCGAAAGTTGGGTTCCCATGATTTGGCACTGCTGAATGGCTGCCAGTCTGGCGTGTAGCCCACCGATGTCACTGGACGCTGAACGACCGGCCTGCTTACGGCGGAATCAGTTGGGATTCCCCGATGCGATTCCCCAAATAGGGAAAAGTATAGTCGACTTGGACTTTCCGCACCCCACTTTGACTCTCGCTGTTGGGCGCGAGTTTTGCTGTTAGGCGAATATCGACGGGCGAAGCACCTCGTGCCGCGCTTTGACTAGTCTTCATGCAGCACCGTAATCATTGAAATTGAGAAACTCATGGCAAAAAAGAAGGCCTCTGAAAAGGCAGACCGTTTACAAAACGTTGATTCGGACGAGATTGGCCAGGGCGGAGAAATACATCAACGCGTTAAAGGGGATGCAGCACGGCTAACGACCAACCAGGGTTTGGTGATTGCTGACAACCAAAACACGTTGAGTGTTGGCCCGAGGGGTCCACAGTTGCTCGAAGATTTCATCCTGCGCGAAAAAATCACTCACTTTGACCATGAGCGAATGCCAGAACGCGTCGTCCATGCGCGCGGATACGGTGCCCATGGGTATTTTGAACCGAATGGAAATGCTGAAGAATTCACCAAGGCAGCCTTCCTCCAATCGGGGGCCGGCCGCACCCCCGTTTTTTGTCGGTTCTCCACGGTCATCGGAAGTGAAGGCTCGCCTGACACCGTGCGGGACGCGCGTGGATTTGCCGTCAAGTTTTATACGCAAGAAGGCAACTACGACTTGGTGGGCAATAATATTCCGGTATTTTTCATCCAGGACGCCATCAAGTTTCCGGATATTATTCACAGCGTGAAACCCGCTCCCGATCGCGCGTTCCCGCAGGCTCAGGCTGCCCACGATTCCTTTTGGGACTTCGTTTCGCTCAATTCTGAATCCATGCACATGTTAATGTGGGTGATGTCCGACCGTGCGATTCCCCGTTCATTTCGAATGATGGAAGGATTTGGAGTCAACACCTTCCGGATGATCAATTCGGGAGGCGAAGCAAAGCTCGTAAAGTTCCATTGGCGGCCAAAGCTGGGGACCTATTCCCTAATCTGGGATGAAGCTCTAAAAATCGCTGGCGCGGATCCAGACTTTCATCGGCGCGATTTGTGGCACGCCCTGGAAGACGGAAATTTCCCCGAATGGGAATTATCCGTTCAAGCATTTTCTGAGGCCGAGGCCGACGAGTTTGGATTCGATGTGCTCGACCCGACGAAACTTGTACCCGAAGAACTTGCTCCCTTGACCCCCATCGGCACGATGGTGTTGGATCGGAACGTCGATAATTTCTTTGCGGAAACTGAACAAGTCGCGTTCTGCCCATCCCACTTGGTGCCGGGAATTGATTTTTCCAACGACCCGTTGTTGCAGGGACGGCTATTTTCCTACCTGGACACGCAACTCTCACGGTTCGGAAGTTCGAACTTTCATCAGATACCCATCAATCGCCCCCGATGTCCGATTGCCAATTTCCAACGCGATGGTCAAATGCAAATGGAAGTTCCCGCGGGACGCGTCGCTAACGATCCCAACAGTTTGGATGAAGGGACACCTCGCGAAAATGTATCCCACGGATTTCAAAGCTTCGCCGCGGAAGAGAGTGGGGAAAAAACACGAATTCGCCCGGAGAGTTTCGCCGATCATTACACGCAGGCGCGAATGTTTTGGCTCTCGATGACCGAACCGGAAAAACGCCACATCGTTTCCGCTTTCGCCTTTGAACTGGGAAAGTGCAACGAGGCAAAAATCCGACGACGGATGCTCGGCCATTTGACGAATATTGACCAAGTGCTGGTTGACAACGTGGCCGATGCTCTCGGAATGCAGGGTGAGGCTGACACAATCCCGCCTCGCGTACCCGTGCGCGACATGGAACCGTCGGCCGCCTTGTCACAATATGGCAAGTCTGAACCTTCAATTGCCGGGAAAAAGATTGGATTACTGACCACCGAGGGTGTGGATGCCAAACTCCTAAGCGCATTGACCGATGCTGCGATGGACGCGGAGGCCACCGTCGAAGTCATCGCTCCAAAACGAGGCACGATCAAAGCCAGCGACGGAACCCCTGTCGACCCGAAGCATTTCTTACACGGTGCACCTTCGGTTTTATTTGACGCGATCGTCATCGCACCCGCGAAGGAATACGCGGGTGAACTAATGGCACAAGCAGCCGCGGTCGACTGGCTTCGTGATGCATTTGCACACTTGAAAGTAATCGGCTATACCCAACCCGTCGTGGACCTGTTTTCACTCGCGGGCGTGCCCAGTCGGGACGAAGAGGGTATCGTCGAACTGAGTTCGGCAGCCGTCGATGATTTCATGGCACAAGCAAAACGGTATCGCGTGTGGGAACGCGAATCGAAGGTTCGTCCGACTTAATAAGCCAAGAACCGTCGGCAGGGCCACGTCGGTGAGTTGCCAATCGTCCCGCAATGGTTGATACAGTTCGCATTTGAAAAAACGGGAGCGGACGGGTAAGCAGTCATTGGACATGAACTTCTCGTTTTCCAATAGAAAAAGAAAACCATCATGCCCGTTTTTTCAACTCGTGTGTAAGAAATTCCGCCGCGATAGCGGTTTGCTTGAACCATGGGGTGACCCCCGAGTCGTCGATGACGCGGACTCGACGGCCAAGCCAATGTTAAGCTTTCGGAGCCGAATCTTCTTAACTGCTTTCCGGTCTTCCGAGCCAAGTTGTGACCTTGTTTCTCGGAGAGTGGGTCACGCGCGATGCGTATAGGCATCCGTCTCAGAAGAGCATGCTTTCATCGCCTTGCGACATTGTCGCCGACCTCTCCGAGGTCGGACGCTTGACCCTTGTTCGATGGCTTTGAATGTCCGCGCAGGGTCGTTTAATAGATGCTGGAAGGTTTACCATTTTGCTTGAAACCCATTGCGGCCAGTCGTAGAATGTTGCCAGAACATTTGCGTGTTTGAGTTCGGGTGATGGTCACCCAGGGGGACGGAGTGCACACGAAGCTGGCAAGCATGCGCTGGGCTGGTGAGTACGCTCGGGGAATCGCAATCCCAGGATGGGAAGAATCGTGTGGTTGTTGGGGGAAATCAACCGATCCCCCGGGATCTAGGAACACGGTCGGAATTTGCCGGTGCGGAGAATGCGATGGGAAGGATGACAGCGTCGTTCGGGATCTTCAGGGGCGCGGCGGGTCGCCCTGAAGGGGATGGAACAAATTCACCGGACGATGATGATTGTGATGAAGTTGAATGGCGCGGCGGATCGCCCCGTATTGGCCTGAACAAATCAGCCCGGGGCAAAGCGCAGCGCCGCCCCGGGTGGTAATGGCAATAGGTCCGCAAGCCCTGAAAGTGCGGCACAAACCGATGCATGGATTGTCGCGCCCTTTCAGGGCTTATTCGTTGCCATGATGCGCTACCCAGGGGGGCAGCGACGCTCGTACAACTCGCGTCGCCTTTCCCTGGGCTGATATGTCGGGCCCCTTCAGGGCAAAGGCGCCGCAAGCTTATTCGCCGCCATGATACGCATCGATCGAATCCTCCCCGAATCGCAATCCCATGATTGGAAGAAACGTGTGGTTGTTGGGGGAAATCAACCGATCCCCCGGGGGGTGGGACGGGTAAAAATGCTTTCCACTGCTGCCGTGGTGGGGCAGGATGACCGTCAACTGGCTGGTCGTCGGGCGGCGAACTTGTGGCAGGCGCCCCAGCCCACGAACAAAATGTAGGACCGGAGACATCTGAGTCATCGGGTCAGTAGTTTTGCGTGAACTTGTTTGATTTCGGATTGGCTCAAGGCATCGGTTTTCCAACATGTTTTCCGCCGCGAAAATTCGTCTGGGATTGGGTTCGAAGTCATTGCTAGTCGGCGTCGACAAGCTACAATCCAGGATAGATGGCGAAGCGTTTTCGCCAGCACCAAAAACTGGCAGTTGGCCTACGCTCCGAGCTCCGTACCGGCTCCCGCTCCGGCCAGCCTATATTAAGCGTGCGTTTACGATAAGCGTGCGTTTACGATAAACGGCGGTTTGCGCGTGTGCCGAGATCAGAGCTCATTGGCAGCCGCCCAGTAATGCCAATCGTTATCGGGCTGGGTGGAATGGAAGTGCAAAAAATGCCCCACAATGAACTTGTCATCGTTGTGCACGGATTCGGCGGAAAACGTCTTTGGATGCAGCCTCTTTCAATGCGTCTTAGACGCCGTTTTCGCGTAGTTAACTGGTCCTACTTTAGTTTCGGCGGGTCGATTGAGTTCCATGCCAAACGGTTTTCCAGGTTCTTGCGTCACCTGCAACATGATGGACCAATAGACATCGTGGCACACAGCATGGGCTGCATCGTCACTCGCGCCGCATTGAAGATTGCAGAAATCACAAATCTCAAACGAATCGTCTTGCTCGCACCACCAAATAGTGGCACGCCCGTTGCAAAGACATTGAACTATGTACTTGGATGGGCATGCCGACCACTTCGCGATCTTTCCTCCGATCATGACAGTTACGTAAACAAAATGTCACCGGAAATGCCTTGCGATACCGGCGTCATCGCTGCGCGTTTTGATATCCAGGTACCGGTCGTTTCGACGTATATGCCCGGCCTTTCAGACTACGTGATAGTTCCGGCCACACACAATTCGTTGCTTTTTTCGCCGACCGTTGGCAGACTCGTTACTGAGTTCTTGGCGTGCGGCCGATTTGCCCGATAACAAACGGATCCACCGAAGCGGGCGACAATGGTGCGGCGCTTGGCAAAGGACACTTGATATCGTCGGCTCGGTGATCCTTAACGTTATCGTGTTTTTAATGGGTTCGGACATTTTGGATGAAACGAATCGCGTTTGTCGTCGGTGTCGTTGGCCTGATCTTTGGGTCGCTGATTACCTTTCCGGCTTTCATTCACTGGATGGCATTTGCCTGGGTCGCAATCTCCTTGATTGCATTTGTCAAAAACAAACCGATGTGGCCGTGGCTTGTCGGCTGTGTGTTGATCATCGCAATCAAGCGACCTGGGTACACCGCCGAATTTTGGCTTCTGTCTACTCTTTTCATAGTCGTCGCGTGGGTTCAATGGCGAGCGGTTCAGCGAAAACCTCCATCGTTGGAATTCAAACGGCTGGCGATTTACACCCTTGTTCTAATTGCAGCAACGACCACCTATAGCGTTGCCAGATGGAGTGGTGCCAATACATCCCGCCAAGTTATACTCGATGAGCGCCCCATCGCTTGTTTGGGGGATTCCTTGACTGCCTACGGCTATCCGCAGGAGTTGGAAAAACTGATTTCGGTTCCCGTCGCTGACTTTGGGATGGACGGCATCAAGACGGACGACGGAATCAAAATGATTCCCGAGATTCTGGCGACCAATCCGCAACTCGTCGTCATTGAACTCGGAGGACACGACTACAACGCCGACAAGAAACCACGATCTGTTACCGCAGCAAATCTGTCCAAAATCATTGGGGCTTTTCTAGAACGAGACATTTCGGTCATTCTCGTGGAGATACCCCGTGGTTTTGTATCCGATCCATATGATGGTTTGGAGCGGCAGCTTGCCGCCAAGCACGATTTACAGTTGATCGATGATTCGGTAATTCGCAGCTTTGTGTATAACAGTCCAATCATCCCGCCAGGAATGTGGCTTGACCCTTCACGACGATACAGCGATGATGGACTTCATCCAAACAAATCAGGCAATGAACACTTTGCACATGTGGTCAGCCAGTCGCTTGGCAGGGTTTTTGGACAATCAATACTCAAATGAACCTTGAGCGAAT
>JBGTDM010000392.1:0-24733 GCA_041748315.1 Pirellulaceae bacterium | reverse complement strand
CAGCGTCTGAAAAAAAATCTTTGTCAATATTAAGAGTTCGGTTGCTGAATATCAGCCGGAACGCACTAGCCCGCATTTCTCACATGGAAAGCGTCGAGAGGGGCCATCTGCCGCTGGGGACAGCGGCAGCTACAGTAGGTCGGCCTGTACACAGGCCCACACAAACACAGGCCGACATTTTGACCTGAACGCACCGTTGCCCACAACACTGACATTTGCCCAACAATCGAGCGATCGCCAACGCAAAAGTCATCGTTGTGAGAAATGCGGGCTAGCGTCCGGTTTTTACGGCCTTCTCTGCCGCGCGGAGGGAGCGAGCTAAAACGTGGCGAGGTCTGCGGCCCCGCCCTGCGACATCGTGTCAGTTCATAATGTTCTGGAGTTGCCAACAACTGATCTAGGTGTTCAGGTCGTTACCGCGGATTGAACCGAGATGGATGTCTTGGGGATCTGGCGTCCTTAGCTCACATGACAACTTACGTGGTTGATCTCTTGATGAGTACCTGCTCGACGACCCGAGGGTGACGACCGATAGCTCGTAGTTCGAAATCATCAATTTGCACCAATTGTTGGTGTCGTGGAATATCCTTCAGGTGATACATCATCAACCCGGCGACGGTATCGACTTCCAGGTCTTCCGGCAGATCCCAACCTAGTTCATCGTTCAATTTCTCGATGCGCGTGCTACCGTCCATGAGGATGGTATCCCTATCGATTCGCCGAAAAGTTGGCTCGGGGTCCGGTTCCGTTTCGTCGACAATATCTCCGACGATTTCTTCAATGATATCCTCGATGGTGATCAGACCAGCGACTCCTCCGTATTCATCTTGAACGATCGCCATATGTCGTCGATCGGCTTGAAACTGTTGCAGTAGCTCGTCGACCAGCATGCTTTCGGGGACAAACATCGGCTCGCGAAGCAGCTCGCGAAAGGACTTGCGTTGTTCGGGTGGCTTGACAATTTCCGGTAGCAAATCCTTGCTGTGAACAAAGCCTACAATCCTATTAAGTTCACCTTCATAAACGGGTACTCGGGTCTTGTGGTGTTGAATTATGAAGTCAATGACTTGATCCCAGGGAGTTTCAACGTCCATTGCAATGATCGATTTCTTGGGTGTCATAATCTCGGCAACGTCGGTATCGTCCAGTTCAATGACCCCTTCGATCATTTCACGGGCATCGTAGTCCAACAGTCCATCTCGTTCTCCTTCCGAGACCATGGATCGGATTTCGTCGTCGAATGCCCCTTCCTCATCGTCGTTACCAGGAGACTGTCCCGCCGCGCGGTACAACAGTGCCGACAACAGCGCAAATCCGACCGAGAGCGGTTGCGTCACCCGGGCCACAATCCACCAAAACCGCCAGGTGAAAAACAGAAAGGGTGCATCGGCAATTCTGGCAAGTGCCCAGGGGAGCCAACTATTCGTTGCCAGTCCAATCAGGGCACACACGCCGATGACCCCAGCCAGTCGCAACCATTCCAGCTCTAACATCGAGTTTGACCACAGCCAAAACAGTCCGCATACATGGGCGATCGATAAGCTGATGATTTGTAGTGCTTCGGCACCAAGTGCCAGTTGTTCACGATTTTCGATAATTTTCTCGAAAACGATCGGCTTTTGTCGTTTTCGGCAGAACTCTTCGAGTTCGTGTCGAGCAAATTCGTGGAGAATTTGAGCGGCTGTGGCAGCAAATGCAGAAAGCACGATTCCGCCGACCGTCAGAGACAGCAGCAACTCCTGGCTGATCATTGGTTCTTTCCCCGTTTCGGCGCGATTCGATCTGGAAATCCGCTTATCCCCAGCGAATTCAAATACTTGGTTTCGGCTGCAATCATCGTTGCGGTTGCTTGTTCCGTCGTGTCATCGTAATCGACCAAATGCAACGCGCCATGGATCACGTACAGCAGCAATTCATGGTCGACAGGATGGCCATAGCGATGAGCCATCGATGCAGCAGTATCCGCGCTGACGATAATCTCACCGAACAACGCATGCCCAGCTTCATCCCGATCGAGAACAAACGACAGGACGTCGGTGGGGTAGTCATGTGCCAGATAAGTTCGGTTCAGTTCGTGCATCAACGGATCATCGACGATGGCGACGCTGATTTCACCTGTACGAAAATGATGATCGGCCAAGATTCGTGAAATGATCAAGCGGATGTCCTTGAGCGGGACAGCCTTCGGGTGACGTGTGTTGATTTCGATCAATCCGGTGAAGTCAGGCAGGTTGTTGTCCAGGGTACTTGACTCGGGCATGATACATTGCGTTAAGCGATTTAATGAGTTGTTCCTTGATGGTATGCAGTTGTTTCAGCGTGACTGAACATTCATCGAACTGGCCGTCATCGAGCTTTTTTTTGAGGATCTCATTGACCAGATGTTCGATACGGGAAGGTGTGGGTTCTCGCAGTGTGCGACTGGCGCTTTCGACGGCATCGGCCAACATGATTACCGCGGCTTCCGGAGTTTTGGGCTTCGGTCCAGGATACCGAAAACTGGCTTCTTCCAACTCGTGATGTGGATCAAGCAGCTCGTTTTTCTCCCATGCCTGCCGGTAAAAATATTCAATTAGCGTGGTGCCATGATGTTGCTCGATCATATCGACAATACGTTGCGGCAGGTGGTGTTTGCGAGCCATTTCCGATCCTTCCTTAACGTGCGCGATGATCACCAGCGTGCTCATCGAGGGGACCAGCAAGTCATGCTTGTTGTCCCCCGATTGATTTTCGATGAAGTATTCAGGCTTGCGCATCTTTCCGATGTCATGATAATAGGCGCCAACTCGGCAGAGCAAGCCATTGGCGCCGATCGATTCGGCTGCGGATTCGGCGATCGAGGCGACGTTGATGCTGTGGTTGTACGTACCCGGAGCTCGCTGAACGAGTTGCTTCAGCAAAGGATGATTCGCATCGCTCAATTCCAGCAAACTGATGTCGGTTTCGATCCCGAACCACCCTTCTAGAAAGGGCAACAACGCCGTCATCAGCAGCCCAGCCAACATCGCTCCTCCAGCAAACCAAACAGCCTCGACAACCAAGTCTGCCGTCAAGGGTTGCCCCGTCATTAAGTTGATGCCAAGGGTCGTTGGGAATGCAACGGCAGCAGCGACCAGACCAACATAAACCAGTTTTGTTCGGCTACGAATTTTGCTGCACAACAGACCGGCAGTCGCGCCTGTGCCAGTTAAGATCACAAACTCGGTAATTCCATAACCATGCCCAACCGAGAATACGATGGCAACAATACCAGCAAGCAGTAACGCGAGTTCCCGATTCAGAGCAAGCGCAACGATCATCGCAAAGATCGTCATTGGAATCACCTCGCCACGCCACGCTACATTCGACGACATGAGCCAGGATAAAACGACGGCCAGCCAAACCAGTCCGATCAGAAGTGAAAACTGTCGAAAGTCAACAACTCGCATCCGGTCACGGTAGAACAAATAACCTGTAAGCAATATAAAGACGGCTGCATACATACCTAAATGAGCGAATGAATGAACGACTTTTTGCGTGAAAGTCATCGCATCATTGTATGCCTGATGTTCGGCTCGGAGTAGTAAAATATCTTCGTGGACGAGGGGTTCACGAGCCACGATCTTGGTCACCTTTGTAGCAAGCAAGTTTGGACGGTCCAACGCATCGCCGACCAGAAACGTCCGCTTGATGGTATCGACGGCGTCTTCAGCCTGACGAATGGCGCGATCGGTCGATTCTTTGTCCAGCGTGAGGGTCGGATTCAGCCGGGTTTCCAGCCAACGATAAATGGTGATGGCCACGAATTCAGGTTCAGCAATAAATTCGACCCCCTTTTTCAATTCGTCAATTAATCGCAGCTTCAATCGATCCTTGGCTTCCCGGATGCGTACGGCTGAAACATCAACGCGACGCGTGTCTTCGCGATTGTTCAGTGGGTAGACCAATATTTCCAGATTACTCCCTTCCCCGAGCTCGTGTTGCAACTTCTCAAGCAAGCCGTTTATATCGATTTCGCGGAGCGCCGACACTAAACCGACTTTTAATGCATTCAGCGATTCCGGTTGTGATAGTGACTCACGGAACCGATGTAGTAATGACTCGGCATCCGGCTGTTCTGGCGAGGGTTCGTTAGTGCTTCGCACTTCGGAGGGATCGGCGAGAAACTCTCGCCAAACGGAGCGATCAACTTCATCGACAACAGGCGTTAGCAGATGAACAAGCCGGTCGATCAATGCTTCACGGGATTCTTCGATGGCCCGTTGATCGTGTTGGTAATAACAAAGCACGTTTCGGCGGGCACGCTGCCGAGCCCGAATCGTCGCTTCTGGGTCGTCGTATTTGAACTCCACTCGCGCATGCATGTTACGACTGGGAGCGATTCGCTCTCGGTAGGGAAATGCCGGAACCCATCCACCCGTGGCGAGCCACAGGGAGACTCCTGCAAGCATGCAGAGCAGCACTCGATTCCAAAACATGCGACTCTTGATCGCGTGGATAAGCAAACCGAAAGTGGCTTGTCGTTGCGGGACTTTCCAGCGATTTTGATGAGCTTGAGACATATTGTTAGGCGCATTCCTTTCGGCTTAGCCGTCACGGCCTCGTCGATTCCGGTTGCGAGATTGTTTTAAATGAGCAGACTCTGGTTCCGTTGCATCATAGGCATCGATAATCGCTTGCACTAAGCGATGTCGCACGATATCCTGCCGAGTCAGTTCGACCATCTGAACCCCTGAAATCGTTTGCAGTCGCTCCAAGGCATCGCGCAGCCCGCTGCGCACGCCGTACGGCAGGTCGACTTGCGTTACGTCGCCGGATACGACAATCCGCGAATTCAGTCCCATACGAGTCAAAAACATTTTCATTTGAGCGACGGTCGTGTTTTGAGCCTCATCCAGAATGATAAAGGCCTCATTCAGCGTACGACCACGCATGTACGCCAAGGGAACCACTTCAATCACATCTCGCTCAATCAGTGTTCGGACTTGATCATAACCCATCATTTCATAGGTTGCATCAAGTAGAGGGCGTAAGTATGGATTGATTTTGGCTTGCAGGTCACCAGGCAAAAATCCCAAATTCTCGCCAGCCTCAACGGCCGGTCGAACCAGCACGATCTTTCTAATCAATTGATGTTTAAGCGCTTCAACCGCCATCGCAACCGCGAGATAGGTCTTGCCAGTTCCGGCAGGACCGATTGCAAAAACCAATTCGTGTTTCCGAATCGCCTCGACGTACCGTTGCTGCCCCTTGGTCTTCGGGCGGACTTCATGGCCAACCTGGATGACATCGATGGGAACAATTCGTGGTTCCTCACGCTCACCGGAGACGTCCGCGACCGTTTCGTCGAACAGTTCCGGAGTCAAGGTTCCCTTGGCCCGAACGATCTCGGTTAGCCGGTTGATGACTTCCATTGCCTTATTCACCGAGGCTTCATTGTCTCCGGAGACTCGGACCTTACCGTTCCGATGAGTAATGTCGACGCTAAATCGCTCGCGAAGTCTTCGCAGGTGTTGATCCCGAGCGCCAAATAGTGGCAAGATAAGCTGGGGCTCGATAGACGATATTGTCGCTTCAGTCATTCGGTTCGCGATGGTTTATTCACCGCATCCTACAACGTATTGTATCGAAATGGTTGTCCAGGAATTCGACGTCGTGAAAATTTCAGCTCGATGAGTGGCGAAACTGATGTCGGCAATCGCCAAACAATGATCTGCCGCGATTCAAGTGCCATGATATCCCATGCTTGGCTTCTTTAAAAAGTATAGCTGATTGTCAAGTTGCGAACATGCAAAGCAAACTGAATTCAGTTCAGATTAACACAAACGGTTCGGACCAACTTGGACAAGCTGCCAGCGTTCGGCTAACCCGTACAAGTCGGACAACTGAACCTATTGCGAGATCATCCACCCGTTGGCGCTCGACGGTCGACCAGAATCAACTCAATAGCTCTCCCGTTAGGCCATCGTCTTCAATCCCTGTTACATTCACATGCTGCAATAAACCGAACAGGGGCGCTTTGTGTTGGACACTTGACAATCTGACTCGGACATAGCGGCATGCAGTTCCCTCCAGAGCGGTGTTGCGGGATTCTTCGAACAATACCTGCAGTCGAATCCCGCACAATTGTTTTAAGTAATTCATCTTTAACTCTCGCTCGACTTCAATCAGCTCACGGCCTCGTGCGGACTTGACCGATTTAGGAAGTTGATCGGGGAGCTTGGCCGCCGGTGTACCTCGACGAGCACTGAATGGGAAAATATGAATCTTTGAAAATCCGATTTCCCGGCATGCGTCCAATGAATTTTGAAAGTCCTGATCGGTCTCTCCTGGAAACCCGACGATCACATCGGTTGTCAAAGCGGGTCGGTCGAGTGCATCTTGAACATGGTGGCAACGGTCAACAATCTGACGAACAGACCAACGGCGTCGCATCGCGCGCAATATCCGGTCGCTTCCACTTTGTAGACAAACGTGCAAATGCGGGGAAACTTTTACCGGGAAATCGCGCATGACGCCTAACAGTTCCCGAGTCACTTCCGTGCATTCGATGCTGGACAAGCGAACGCGAAACTCCCCCGGCAGTTGTGCGATCTGTTCAACTAGAGTCGAAAGTCGAGTCCAGTCCGTCTTCCTCCGGCCACGATTGAGGTCGACGCCGTAATGACCCAGATGTATGCCCGTTAACACGACTTCGCGATAGCCGGCATCCACGAGTCGTCGAACTTCCTCTAATACTTCCGGTTGCGGACGACTGTTAAAATGGGGTCGCACTTGCGGAATGATGCAATAGCTACAGCGCAACAAGCAGCCATCCTGGACTTTAACATAGGCGCGATGTCGACCATTCAACCCATTGATCCCCTGCGGAATATCGACAACGCCGAAACGCCCAAGGAGATCGGGAAGTTCGCGCTTGTCCGTCACGACTTCCGCGACTCCGGGCAATTGCCCTACCTCGTCCGGAGCCCGTGTTGCATAACAGCCCATGACAATGATTCTAGCCTGGGGATTATCACGATGCAGCCGCCGGATCACTTGGCGGCTCTTGGAATCTCCCTCTGCCGTCACCGTACATGTGTTCACAATGCACAGGTCGGCAGTTTCATTCTCTTCAGCGTCACGAAATCCGATCGAATTCAGCCCTTCGCGCAGGTATTGAGTTTCGTATTGGTTGACTTTACAGCCCAGTGTTGCGGTCTTAAGAATTGCAGTCATAACGCATAAAGAATCGGTTGGATGAAACGGCTTGGGATTTGTGCCATTAACATGGATGATGATCGCTGAGGGGGATCACGAATTGACCCGGGAACTGGGGCGGAACTTGCATGTTACCGATTACTCACAGGGGACTGGTTCAATGGAAGCGGTCATCGATCCCTTGCAACGGGCAATCAGGAAATCTTTACCGTAAGCATGGATTTGGTCGCGTTTCAGTTCCGCATGTTCGCGAGTGGTCGTCAAGCAGATTGCCCGACCATCCGTATCGACCTTCACCGCAAGCTGAAATCCTTGCTCAATCGACAGAGAAAACAGTTCCTGCACCATGGCAATCACGTATTCGTACGAGTGATCATTATCATCCCATAGGATCACGTTGTATCGAGGTTGCCGTTTCGGTTTGTTTTTTGGATCTGGCTTGGCGCTTTTAACCGTCGGTTCGATGACCGCAGTCGATTCCTGATCAGACATATTCCCGTGAACTGGTTTGAATTGGTTTGGCGGTTAGTCGCATTTGAGAATCTGGTATCGGATAGCTCGCCCACCACGAAACGGCCCGCCTCACGGGCTGATTTCGATTCGCAACGTATAGTCGAGCGGACGAGATCCATGTATATTGTACCGAAATTCAAGAAAATGAAAGCAAAAAAATTTGTTGGTAATTTAGTTATTTCAGGTGGATTTTGATGTCTCCCTGAATTGGCTGCACGGTCGCCTGTCTCCGGGTTGACCGTTGGAACTTGATCCAAATGTTCGTTTACGTCGCAAGCGAAATCGATGTAGAGTAACCACTGCAACCGAACAACCAGACGTTCGCATACCGATTCGACTTGTTCATCCACCCGACCTTTAAACCTTGGGGAATTTCAGATCATGCACCAAAGCACTGCAGATATCCAAATGTATATCGAAGAAAACCGTGACCAGTTCGAGCAAGCCTTAATCGAATGGCTCAAGCTTCCCAGCGTCAGTACCGACAGCGCTTTCAAGGAAGAGGTTCGCCAGGCTGGGACCTGGCTCGCTGACAGATTCAAACAGCTTGGATTTCATACCGAGTTAATCGAAACCAACAAGCACCCGATTGTGTATGCGGAGTCACCGCCAGTTGCCGGAGCGCCGGTAGTTCTTGTTTACGGTCACTATGATGTCCAGCCTCCGGACCCGCTCGACCTCTGGGAGACACCACCGTTCGAACCGAGAATACACGATGGCAAAATTTTTGCTCGAGGGGCGACCGACGACAAGGGCCAAGCGCTTACACACGTCCTTAGTGCTGAAGCATGGATTAAGACGCAGGGCTCACTCCCGCTACAGTTAAAGTTTTTGATCGAAGGCGAGGAGGAATGTGGCAGTGAGTCGTTATATGAGTTTTTGGAAGGGAAGTATGACGGTGATGGACCTCCTGTCCAAGAACGATTGGCCGCCGATGTCTGCGTGATCAGCGATGGCTCACAATACGATCACGGACAACCGGCAATCACTTATGGCTTAAAGGGACTCGCCTACTTCGAGTTGCGGTTGACCGGTCCGAACCGCGATTTGCACTCCGGTGCCTATGGCGGGGCTGTCGCCAACCCGGCCAATGCCTTAACCAAAATTTTGGCGGCCATGATCGACGAACATGGACGCGTTCAGGTGCCCGGATTTTACGATCCAATCATTCCAATTAGCGCCCAAGAGCGACAACAATTTGCTGACTTGAAATTCGATGATCAGCAGTTTAAACGAGATTTGAACGTGAGCGAACTCGTCGGTGAAGAAGGCTACACGACGCTGGAACGACGTTGGGCAAGACCGACATTCGACATCAATGGCATGTGGAGTGGATACCAGGGTGAAGGTGCCAAAACCGTACTTCCCGCAACCGCTGGTGCTAAATTCAGCTTTCGACTTGTCCCCGACCAGACCCCAGAACTAGTCCAGACGCAACTGGAAAAATTCGTCAAATCACTGTGCCCACCCGGCATCAAAATGGAACTGATCGATTTGCACGGAGCGCCCGGCGTGCTCGTTCCCCTCGATAACCCATTTATGGATGCGGCCAAGGCGGCGATTCAACATGGTTTCGGAAAACAGCCTGTGTTTGTGCGGACTGGGGGCTCAATTCCTGTCGTGCTTTCATTTAAGGAAATTTTGGGAATGGATACCTTGCTTCTCGGTTGGGGACAGGATGATGATAATCCGCATAGCCCAAACGAAAAATTTCTGCTCGATGATTTCCATCGCGGGATTAAAGCAAGCGCCCACCTTTGGGAAGAAATTGCCAAAGTCAATCCCGTGTAAACGGTCTCTGACTCTTGTGTACCACGCCGAGAACCGATCATTGGAATTCGATTCGACGTTGGTCATGAAACCGACCCGGCACGACCCGCCGACCCGCCGACTAGCCAGCTCGACACTCACTTTATGTCTGACCCCTAAGATTGTGAATTTTGCGGATGCTTGATCGAAAGTATATTTTAGAAAACATTGAGCTGGTCAAGTCAAACTGCCAGAATCGTGGGGTGCACTGCGATGTCGATAGGATGGTCGAATTGGAACATGCTCGTCGCGATGCGCAGAAACAGTCCGAAGAGTTCAACCGCGCGGCCAATGAAGTTTCCAAACAGATTGGCAAAGCTGCAACTGACGAAGCACGCGAACAATTCAAGGAACAGGGGAGAGAGCTTCGCGAAAAAAAAGTCGCAGCCCAGGTCACACATGACGAACTGGATGCACAAATCCATCAAATTCAACAGACCATTCCCAACATGGCCCACCCGGATTGTCCAGTCGGCGCCGACGACACCGCCAACTTGCGACTGCGGTATGGGAAACACCCAAGACGAGAGTTCAATTTTCCCGCACTCGATCATTTGGAGTTGGGACAACTTCGAGGTTGGATCGACTTCGAGGGTGGGGCGCGAACCACCGGAACAGGTTTCTACTTTTTAAAGGGAAATATCGTACTGCTCGACTTAGCCCTGCAGCAATTCGTCATCAATCTGTTGGTCGACCGCGGATTCCTGCCGACCATGACCCCCGACTTGGCCCACGATGAAATCCTGTATGGGATTGGCTTCATGCCGCGCGGACCGGAAACACAGGTGTATAGCATCGAGAACACCTCTCTGTCATTGATTGGAACTGCCGAGATTACCTTGGGGGGCCTGTATTGCGGCGAGACAGTTTTGGATACCGATCTCCCCATTCGATTGTGTGGCATCAGCCATTGCTATCGCACCGAAGCCGGGGCCGCTGGTCGAGCAACCCGTGGATTATATCGCGTTCATCAGTTTACCAAAGTCGAGATGTTCGCGTTCACCCTGCCGGATCAAAGCGAAGCGATGCATGAGGAGTTATTGCAAATCGAATGCGACATCTTTGACGCCTTGGAAATTCCCTATCAAGTCGTCGACACCGCGACCGGCGACCTGGGTGGGCCTGCCTTTCGTAAATTCGATCTGGAGGCCTGGATGCCGGGTCGAGGTGAAGCCGGGGAGTGGGGTGAAGTCACCAGCACTTCAAATTGCACCGATTATCAGGCCAGAAGGCTGAATATCCGTTACAAAACCAGGGATCAAAAGGGAACCAAGCTGGTGCATACCCTGAATGGAACGGCTATTGCACTTTCACGCGCTTTAATTGCAATCCTGGAAAATCATCAAAACGACGATCGGACGGTTAATGTGCCACAATGTTTACAACCTTGGCTGGACCGAACGGTAATTTGAGCCTCACTTCAGGCACCATGAGATGTGTTCGCGTGGAGCCACCTGACCCTTTCTCGCGTCGAGAATTGAGTGAGGACCGGTCGTAATTGCTGAGGCAATTGTCACCAACGAATGTGTCTGAGCAAAAAGGATTCCAGGCTGTATCGGGCTGCGTGCGAATTCGTATCCCGGCCAGTTTGAAGTCAACAACACCAAGCGATTGGCAGAATTGATGCATCAAGCGGAGTCCGACGCCGACTTTTCATTCCATTTCCTGAACGCATGCCGATCTCTCGATTGAATTTCACACGAGAAATGGAAGCGGTTTCCTGAAAGCAGCTCATCCATTCAGGATTTCGTGTTTTCGTTGGCACACGACGGTAACAAACAGATCTTGAAAAAATCAACCCATCACGCGAATCGGCTGACTCGTAATGGTTTGAACAACTTCATTCGTTTCAGGAAAGTACTGATAGGGTGCAGAAGGGCCCAACGGAATATCCAGTTGCCAGTAAATGACCAGGTAAATGGTCCAACAGATCAAAAATATGATTGAGTACGGCAGCATCATTGCCGCGACTGTTCCGATACCGGTTTGCTTAACATATTTTTGGCAAAAGACGACGACCAGCGGAAAATAGGGCATCATCGGTGTAATGATGTTGGTCGTCGAGTCCCCCACGCGGTAGGCTGCTTGTGTCAGTTCCGCTGAGATTCCTGGGGGGCCGGTCATCATCAACATCGGTACAAAAATCGGAGCCAACATCGCCCACTTGGCCGACGCGGAACCAATCAGCAAATTCACTAAGGCTGCAAGGAAGATGATCCCAATAATGATCACGATCGGCGGAGCATCAGAACGTTTCAGGAAATCAGCACCATTCACGGCTAACCATTTTCCGATATTCGAATCGTAAAACGAAGCAATGAACAACGCGGCAAAGAACACCAACACCAGATAATACCCCATCGTCTCCATTGATTTCGACATTCCCTTGATAACATCTCGGTGGCTCTTGAACCGACCCGAAACGAAACCATGAACGATTCCCGGCACAGCAAAGAAAATAAAAATCAACGGGACAATGGCACCCATCAATGGAGCTTGCGGTCGCATTGAGGTCAACGAACCATCTTCGGCTCGTAAGGCAGACCCTTGCGGATAAGCCCACAGGAACAACCCGACTGCCATGAGCACAATGGAAGCCAAACCAAGCGCCATTCCCAGTTCGTCACGCGCCGTCAAGTCATCCATACGTGGCATGTCATCAGGATCTCCGTCGACGACTGTACGTTTCAGCCTGGGTTCGATCAGCAAGTCGGTAATGATCCAGCCGAGGATAATAATCAGTACTGAAGAGGTCGCTGTAAAGTAGTAGTTACATAACGGATTAACTTGAATGTCTGAATCAATCAACGAAGCTCCTACCTGTGTCAATCCCGCCAATAATGGATCAATACCGGAGATAACAAAGTTTGCGCTGAATCCACCCGAGACACCGGCAAACGCTGCAGCAATCCCTGCTAACGGATGCCGTCCCGCAGCATAAAACATCACCCCGCCGATTGGTATGACCAAAACGTAACCAGCGTCCGCGGCCGTATGGCTGACAATCGCGACCAGAATCAGCATCGGTGTCAACAACATTTTCGGTGTGATCGAGAGCATCTTCTTCAGACAGGCGTTGATGAAGCCAGCATGTTCAGCGATTCCCACTCCCAGCAACGCAACCAGTACCACTCCGAGAGGATGGAACTCAACAAACTCCTTGACCATCTTGGCCAAAAAAGTTGCCAGCGAAGTTGGCGTCAGCAAGTTGGATATCTGTTGCAATTCTGCCTCGCCGGGCACTTGAAAAGTCGTTCCAGCAAATAGTGCAGAAACCAGCCAAGTCACGACGATTCCGATCAAAAACAAAACCGCTGGATCAGGTAATTTATTACCCAGCCACTCCAAGCCATCCAAAGCTCGAACAATTAAATTCCGGTCTTGATCGCCATTCGGTTTAATCGGTTTAACGTCTGCCATATCGCTCGTTTCCTTCGTGATAGGGATTGCTCAAGATCGACATTCTATCAAACCCGTTACGAGAATCGACTCCCCTTTCCATCAGTTCAGAGAAATCTCACAAACCGTCTGGATTTGGGACCAGCGGTGAAACCTAAATCAAATCCGCCATCCGTTTTTCGATGCGTTGAGCGGAAACCTTCTCGCTGGTCCCCAGTTGCTGTGCATATAAAGAAACGCGATATTCCTCAATTAACCACCGTGCATGCTCGAGATTCTCGCTGTATCGGCCCAGTTCGGCCAGGGGCTTGGCAGCCTGCTCATACTTCGACCAAAGTTGCTTAAGTGCAAGCGAATGTTCCTGATCGCGATCTGTATGGCCAGTTGTAAGGCGCTCGAGCCGCACGCGAATGGCATTGAGGTATCGCGGGTAATGTCGTAACCATCGCCACGGTGTCGTGGGTACGAAATCTGCTGGAAAAAGCTGTTCAAGCTGCTGTTTGATATCCTTGAGCGCCATCGTCTGACGACCACTTTGTTTCTCAAGTTGGAGTCGCACTTCTTGGTACTCGTGCAACAACTTGGGTAGCCATCCGGCCAAGTCCTGCGTTGCAACGCTGATCAACTCCGCCCGTTTTTCACAAAGTTTTTCGAATTCGAGTCGGCTACGAGGGATTGGGCGATTTTCCACAAAAGCAAGTCGAACTAACAGGTCCGCAAGTGTAGACTTGAATTCCTCGATGCCGGGAAACAATAAACATGCCGTGATCGAAAGCTGGTCAATCTCCGGCAGCCAGTTAATCTGTGAACGAACCAGCTTACGGTTTTCCAGATAAAATAACCTGGCAATGCCGCGCTGCGATTCAACATCGGCTCGTTGTTGACTGTCAAACAGGCGGAGCCCGACTGCATTAGATTGATCGACGACCGCCGGATAGACCGGGACTTCGGCGACACCTCGTCGAATTGAAATCGTGTTGGGCAAGTCCCCCCAGTTCCAGGCTGTCAAACGATCCTGTTTCCAGACATCGTCTCCCGCATCTACTTCCTGAATTCGATGTTCACCTGGCACGGCTCGAATCAGGTTGTCGAGCGAGCGGGATTCAGCCATGGTGACTCCCGCTTCATCGACCAGTCGCAGATTGAGTTTCAGATTATCAGCCACTTTGGAAGGATCGAACATGCTCGAACGAACGGGCATTCCAGCAAGCTTGCTCAGTTCACTTGCGACTGCTGAAAGAAACGGACCATGTCCGAAATTCAATCGATTCACAACCGTTTGTGCTGTCTCGGGAGCTGGGATCAGCGTGCGGCGAATCGACTTGGGTAGACTTCGAATGAGGGCTTCGATGTGATCTGGTATCAATCCAGGAATTAACCAACCCAATTGATGGTTGTCTAATTGAGCAACGGCTTCGAGTGGAATTTCCAAGGTCGCTCCATCGTCAATGTCCCCCGGTGCAAATCGGTAGTGAACGGGCAATTCAATGCTTCCTACCTGGACTTGATCGGGAAACTGTTGCCGCTTTTCTGTGTCGATAGCCGACCCCACCAAGTCCTCGATCGTCATCGTTAAGCGAGCACTCAATTTTGAATCGTCGCGAAGCTGCTGTTCAAGTGAATGAAGATCGCAAACAGCTTCCGGCAGTCGCGAATCATAGAATGCTTCGATCGTGGCTTCATCGACGATTAAATGGCGTTCGCGTGTTTTTGCGACACACTTAGCCGCTTCAACTTGAATGGCCTGGTTGGATTGCAGGAATTCTGGAAGCCGCCGAAGTTCCCCTTGAACAAGTCCTTGTTCAATGAATAGTTTGCGGGATAATTCACGGTCAATACTTGAATACTGGATTCGCCGTCGCATCACAATCGGCAAGCCAAACAGCGAAACGTTCTCGTACGCCATTGCCGTCTCCCGCCGTCGGCTCCAATGTGGATCGAGATAGCTCCGTTTGACGACATGTTGCGCGATGGGTTCGATGCACTCGGGCTCGATTTTCGCGACATGGCGACCGTATCGTTTCGCCGTTTCGACAATTTCGGCGACCAAGACCCATTTGGGTCGCGTTTTGAACAGGCCGCTCCCCGGCCATAAACCGAACTTGACGCCCCCCGCGCCCGTGTAGTCGGACTTGTCGGTTTGCATGGCCACCCCGGATAATAGTCCGGCGGCGATGGATGTATGAATGGCTTGATAGTTCTCCTGACGACGAAAGTCTCGACTGGTGTATTTCATCCCTGTCGAGGTGGCTATTTCTCGCAGTTGACGATGGATGTCCGACCATTGCTGAAAATGATTAAGCGACAGAAAACTCTCCTGGCAGGCCTTGCGAAAGCGACTGCGCGAGAGGCTGGAACGCAAATGGTGAAGGAACTCCCATAGCTTTAGCCACGCCAAGAAATCCGAGTCTTCGTGGCTGAACCTTCGATGTGATTCGTCAGCCGCTTGCTGTTGCTCGACAGGTCGCAGTCGAGGATCTTGACCTTCTAATGCCGCAGTAATGATCAATACCTCGGCGAGGCAACCATTCTCATTCGCAGCAAACAGCATGCGGCCAACTCGCGGATCGGTAGGGAGTTTGGTGAGTTTGCGCCCCAATGGGGTAAGTCTCCGTGCTGCATCGACGGCGCCGATTTCAAACAGTGTCTTGTACCCATCGCGAACGGCATCGGGCTGAGGAGGATCGATGAAAGGGAATTCCTCAATGGGACCAAGCTTTAACGCCTGAGTCTGCAGAATGGTCGATGCCAGATTTGTCCGTCGGATTTCAGGTGTCGTGAACTCGGGTCGAGAAAGAAAGTCCTGTTCGCTGTAGAGTCGGATACAGATGCCCGGCCCGACTCGACCACAACGACCCGCTCGCTGTTTAGCGGATGCCTGGGAAATGGCCTCAATGGGAAGTCGCTGTACCTTACTGCGAGGTGCATAGCGACTGATTCGAGCTGATCCGGTGTCCACAACATAGCGGATTCCCGGAACGGTAATCGATGACTCGGCAACGTTGGTGGCCAACACGATCCGACGATGCTTGCCAGGCTGAAAAACCAGACCTTGCTGCTCGTTCGAAAGCCGTGCGTAAAGTGGAAGGATTTCCGTCCTGGCGATTCCGTCGCCACCCAGGGGCCGTGCGCGGAGCTTCTTGGCGATGACTCGAATATCATGTTCGGTGGGGAGGAACACCAGGATGTCCCCTCGACCAAGCTGCGACAGGTCTTGCACAGCTTGGACAATGGCATCTTCAACGTCAATCCCGTCGAACGGGCCTCCCCCTTCCGTTTTTGATCCCTCGGTTGATTCCGCACAACTGCGGTAGCGAATTTCAACCGGATATGTCCTCCCTTCAACATGTAACACGGGGACAGGCCGAGCCGGGTCAATGGTGAAATGATCTGCAAATCGCTGAGTATCAATGGTCGCCGAAGTGATAATCAACCGCAAATCTGGTCGCCGCGGAAGTAGGCCCCGAAGGTAGCCCAGCAAAAAATCGATATTCAAACTACGCTCATGGGCCTCATCGACAATCAGTACCTCGTACTGATCGAGAAATCGATCGGTTTGCGTTTCAGCCAGCAAGATGCCGTCCGTCATCAACTTCACATACGTTTGATCGCCTGTTTGATCACTGAAACGGATTTTGCAACCGATTTGCTCCCCGATCCTTGAGGCAAGCAAAAACGCAATTCTTGAAGCAACGCCTCGGGCTGCGATTCTGCGAGGTTGTGTATGCCCAATGAAACCCGTGACGCCATATCCCGCTTGTAGGCAGATTAATGGCAATTGAGTTGACTTGCCGGAACCGGTCTCGCCGCTAAGGACTAATACCTGATGTTCGAGGATCGCTTGACGAATCTCATCAGCCTTTTCAAAAATGGGCAGACTGCTGTCCAGTATTGGCGTCGGCAGATTTGCTTTCCGCGCTTCACAAACCTCAATGGACCGACGCAATTCCTCCATGAATCGAGTAAGCGATCTGGTGGGTTCCAGTGCATCGGAGCGAGGTTTTAGACGTTGATCGTGAGGCGCTTCTTTCGCCTCGCTGCGAACAAGCCTTTGCCATTGTTGGAGCAATTTGTACCGATCACGCTTCATTGCGAGCCGAATCTGCTCCTGAAGTTCTCGTCGTGGTATCGCCAAAACAGATCGCCAATAAAAACAACATCCCCAATTCACAACCGACACCAATTCTACCCCGAATATCCCTGCTCAAAACCTGCCACCGCACCCAGGACACACGATGTATTGCCTTGGTTCTGTAACGGCAATCGCGACTCCGACCCTTTTGTTCCGCGCGATCAACGGCTGCAGATTGTGTACTCACAACTCCGCAGGCGTCCCCAATCGATCAAGAATCGAAGGGGCCGCATCTCGCACCTTCGTTTTACCATCGAAGTCGAAACGGCTCGTCTGCTCCACGATCTCAAGATCGCTCGCGAACGATAGATGCCCCTCTCTGCCAATATAGATGACCACGCCAGTTGCGGTCAGGACAAACCACGCTCCCGCAATGCCGGCGCCAGCTGAACTGCTCCCTTCGGTGACGGTAACGGTGCCAAAACCATCGAGTTTGTCGACTTCCAGAGTGAACGTGCGCCAAGTCGCTGGGTCGATGTCGAGTTCGAACTCGGCTCGTTCGGGGTCGGTGAGTTGCGGATTATGGGCTGGGACCCGCATTCCGACTTGGATGTCCCGGATGGGGATCGAGCGAATCAGTTCGGGGGATTCGATGCCGAGTTGGTAGAGCCGGTCGAGGTCGAGGTTGGGGCGGGTGTCGTGGAGACTGATCGAGTGATCAACGAGACTCGTGTGCTCAGTCAATGCGGCGAACTGGCTGGATGCCGAATTCGAACCGGTCGACAATAATGCCCAGGACGCCATCGCCAGATTGGCCAGCAGGAACAGCAGCACGCATTTAGTGACAGTGGTCATCGAGCTGAAAAACGAGCCGGACATAGGGCTGTGGTCACTATCGCCGGGTGACGGGGCTGTGTAGTCGGTTGAGGTTGTGTCGGACGATATCGCCATCGCATCCTGTCGGCATCGACGTTGGCGACGGTTGATTTTAGCCGAAGGTGCGGTCGGTTGGAATCGCAAGGTGCTCGATCGTGATCGGCGGCGGGGGGGACGGTGTGGTTGGGGACGTTGTTCGGGCGGGGGTTGGGGTTGAAGAGTCGTCCGGTGCGCCAGTCCGGCTAGAAAGCCGGACGTACTTTGAAACAGCCACGGGTTCTCGGGTTGGAAAGTCGTCCGATTCCATTGTCTTTTCGCCCGAATCACCGGACGGATCGCGCCGTGCCGCTAAATCTTGAACGGTATTGCCGTTACACGATACAGGGGCGACATTGCCCGATTCGGCTGTGGCGAACGCTAAGCTGGGTGTGCCCGCGGTGGCACCCGTGAGCGAGAGGCCGAGGGTGTAGGCGTCTTGGCGGAGGTGCTGGAGTTGCTCTTCAGCCGCGAATTTGAGTTTTTCCCAATTAGGGCTTCGCTGTTCGCCCCAAGAATCGGTGCCGGTTTGCTCGGGGTCGCCGGCGGCAAGCGAGGGGGTGGCGTGTTGGCATCCTTTCGGGAGATCATCAGCGAATCGTAGAACACCTTGCCTGCCAGCTGAACATCGACCAAGATCTGGCGATTAGTGCTGTCTCTCCAGAAGAGAAGCTGGAGACCATCCACCAATCAAATGCAGACCATCAAACCGTCGTGATAGTGGGAGATGGTATTAACGACAGTGCGGCGCTGGCCGCAGCGACCGTGGGAATCGTTGTGTTGGCCATGATGGGAATTGTGGATCCTTTATTTGCAGCGATACTGATGCCTGCAAGTTCATTGACCGTGATTGGGCTTTCTCTACGCAGTGGCCCGAACAAACCAGCGACCGAGTCAGATGGATTGATTCGAAATGAAGATGGACCGAACTTCGCGTTGAACAAGGGTGCGACTCATTAGCAGGTGTGCTGACACCGAGCGAATGGGCGCGCCTTTTCCGCTGACTTGGCAATAAGATCGTTAAGCTGAGCCTTGGTATACGCCCTCGTGCATAAACGCAGCGCGAATGGCCTTTGCCGCGTTACTCTAGCGCTTTGAATCACAACTACGTGAACGGCTGATGTTTTCCAGACACGGATCGGATGGTTTGGATTCAGCGAAAACCATTTGGAAGTCGCCACAAAATTCCGGTCCGTTCTTCTAAATTCGCATTCCGGCACGGATTGTGCTACAACTGAAGCGAGAACTGAAAGTCAAGTTGATCCATTTTAGTTTCAGGTAGACACATCGAAAATGTCTGTAATTTTTGTCGCGTTGCCGATTGCATTGCTGATATCATTCGCATTTGTGAGCGGTTTTGTATGGCAGGTAAGATCCGGGCAGCTTGACGATTTGGAGACGCCTCCACGGCGAATCTTGTTCGACGATATCGCGAAGTCACACAACACCAAGAAGTCACGCACCGCCAAGTCGACGAATATCCATTCATCAAGTATTCCAAATGAAAACAACCATAGATTTTAATCCATTGTTTTGGCATTAAGCGTGCAGCGGTAGATCGTTGAACGGGTGCTTGGATCTGTTCGAAATCGCAGTAAAATGAGTGCTTGCAATTGTCGAGTCATAGGTACTGCATTGTTTTGTCAATGTTAGTGGGCTCACCAGCGAGTGATAGAAATAATCGGCAGATTGATTTACGATTTTATTGAAAGGTAACTTCATGAAGATTCGAGAATTTAACCAGCCAGTGATCGTGCCGTGGGATTTTTCTGAACTTTCACGGCAGGCGCTGGAGAGTGCAGTTGATATGGTCGAAGACCGCAAGATGATCAGCGTCGTTCATGTCACGCAGATGCCATCGGCATATGAGTATGGCATCGTGTGGGACACGGTTAGTAACGATGAGGTCAGATCTCGTGTCGAAGACGAATTTCGCAAGCAAATCAAAGGCGATGGAAATCTTAGTGGAATTGATTTTGTGACCCTTTTTGGCGAACCGGGAGTGCGAGTTTGCGACTATGCGAAAGAGGTGAACGCCGGGTTGATCGTCATGCCTTCACATGGGCGATCAGGCTTCTCTCGTTTTCTGCTGGGAAGTGTTGCTGAACGAATTGTCCGGGGTGCACCTTGTCCGGTTTTGGTTCTGCGTGCATCCGAAACTGCGACGACCTGAGTCGCGGTTTGATCTACAGCTTGACAGGTATCGGTCACGTGCATCGAGCCGATGGTCGGAGACGTTTTAAAACGCGATTCGTATCGGTTGTCGGCCTGATGCAGGCGATTTGATATTTGCTGAAATGAACTCGCATGGAATGGGTTGACGTGAGCTCAAATCGATCAAAATCCGAGTTGTTGGCGACGTTGCGTGAGCTGCACAATCAATTGTCGTTGATCGATTCAGATCGGAAAATGCGCGATCGTGTCGACGATCAGACGATCGATCAAATCGGAGACTTGTTGTCAGATGTTGCGGCTTTGGTCGATCCCCTATCGCAGCAGCAGCCATTGCACGATCAGTCTGTTGTCACTCGCACCGTATTTGAAACGTTGGTGGCTTAAGGCTTTCTTCCGATCGGAGAACTGAGACCGCTGTTATGGCTCAACGCGATCCGCCAAATCGCTGCGTACAATACATTTCTATTGGTAAAACTGGCAAGCGGCGATTTGATTTGCAACCGGCAAAGTGTTCTCCAAAGGGGGGGCGCTCTGTTGCGCTCGCCGGTACGCATTGTTAAGCAAGCGGGCCGGTGGCGCCAACTCCATTTTGTATGGTAGGCCCAATCACCAGACTATCCGATCGTCTTGTGAATTCTCTAAAACGTCGTCCGGTTTTCCTGGCGTGGTTGGAAATTCAGGTTAGGCGAACTGAGTCAGGTTAGTCCAGTCGATATCGGCTCGAACATGTAATCGATGAATCAGTTCCTTACAGCCCGTATGCGGTTCTATAAGTGAAACAGCGAGGTTGTCGAGCGGGATGTCGCGAACCTCAAAGCTGAATACACAATCACCGTGCAATCCTTTAATCACGGTTGGCTCGTAATCTGCGCCCTGTGACAACGCTTCGATAAACTTTGTGTTGCTGGAGAGTTCCGGGACACCGATCATTAGCCGCGCGGCGCCACCACAATTTCGCGTTAACGGCCGCGCCAATTTCAATTTGTCATCGATCCAGCTATTCAACTTAGTTTTGTCAAGCTGTGAATCCAGGAGCAACTGATCGAGATCAAATTTATGGAGACAATCAATGATTAATAATTGGCAAATCGCTTTAAGATGTCCCGGAAGTTGCCGGAACCCAGCGGCCCGATCGTTCACCATGTCGTACAGACCGTTATAGCCACGCAATTCGCGCTGATTGAACTGCACGTCAGCGACCGTGACCATTTTATCGAACTCGCTCTGAACCGTATCGATGATTTTATCGCCAATCAGATCGTTACCGCGATCCATTTCGGCGGTACCGACCAGGCTCGCACCGCAGGTTTCTTGAAGCACCTCATTAACCAGCACTAATTGCTGACACATGTCGTCGAATTGTTCGGACAACGACTTTAAGTTTCTAATTAACACCCGCGCGAGCTCAACGCTTGCACGATTGTAAGCAATTCGAGACAGGACCGCTGAAATCTCGTCGACGGCCCGTTCAAAACTGTCAATGTCAAGGTTGTGAAGATGCTTTTTCTCGAATAACTCGAGGAATTGTTCACTGCTGGTTTGCAGACCCTGATTTAGATCCAATGACAGTTGTTCGAGGCGTTGCTGATGTTGTTGCAGGTCATCAACCATGCTGGCGGCGACGATTGATGCGCCAGCCAAGCGAATCCCCGGCTCGTTGATCAGAAGTCCGCAACGTCGAGCAAGTTCATCGTGCATTGGTTGCGCGACCGTGTCGACATGTTGAAGAAAAGTAGCAACGAGCGAATCGGCATCGTCGCTGTCGTTTCCCAGGATTACGTTTTGAATGTTGGCTATAAACTGTCTTGCCAGTTGAGCTGGATCTTCGGTTTCTGAGCTGAGTTCAGCAAAGACTGTGTGGGCTTGTTCATCGACCCGACGTTTAATGGCAACTTTGCAGGCCGATTGTTCGACGCTACGCCAGGTTTGCACCAGTCGATCTGGTTCAAAACCAATGTCCGCCAACATCTGAGCCGCCAGGTGGTTTAGGGCAGGAACTTTGTCGAATCCACAACGGTGTTTCCAATATTCGATCAACCGTTCGGCAAGCGAGCGTACCATTTGATTGACAACACGACCTGCTCCTCCGACGGCGTTCGACAGCCAAAAGCTACGCAGCATCAAACCGGAGCTGTCTCCGTCATCTTCACGGCGGCATTGATCAAAAAACAGGCTACATTTGCTGGCCGTATTGAGAAAGAGATAATTTGCAATCGAACGGAGCTTCTCATCATAGTCCACTTCATCAATGGATTCTCCTAGGTTGAGAAAGTACATTGATGAAAACATTGCTCCCGATTCGAAGCTCGGCAAGTCAATCGTCTTATCCCCTTTGTAGCCACTTAAGCAGTAGTGGTTATACTCGCAAAGGAAAGTGTAGGTGTTTGCCAGGCTCAATTGTTGGGTTGAAAAGCATTGTTTCGTAGAGTGGGTGAAGACACCGTAGATGTGTCCGTTGGTGATCCCCTGCTCTTCAAAAATGGTGCGTACGCTTTGCGTTATATCCAAAGCGGTGCCGCTGCCAACGCCGCCAGAGACCGACGCGACGATGAAGATTTGTGGTTCGTCAGGGTGCATGCCCATCCCTAGGGTCTCGGCCGTTTCGGAAAGCGACTCCAGCTGGTTAGCGGATTCAATTAAGTCTGCCATGCGGCGATAAACGGAATCAAAATGGTCCGCCAATGCGAGGCGCCCCAAGGGGCGAAGTCCTTCTGTTTGTAAACTGCGAGGCACATTAAATAACCACCGTCTGCTGAGCCAGGAAAAATCCTTTTTGCAGTTTCGATATTCTTCACGAGACCGCAATGGCATCTCCAGGATTTCGCCCGATTCCAGTCGACCGTCGTTGGTCGAATCTGCGGTGCTTTCATAAAGTGCGCTGCGATCTGTGTCCAAGTATAGGAACTTAATCGCCGGGGTTGACTGTTCCGTGCCAATCCGGCTGGCGATTTGCCCCTTGATCCGTGCCAAAATGGTTCCCGCAGCCTGCCCTAATCCGATGAATACGGTGGGTCGCACAAATGCCTGTGCAACGTCCACTTTCAGCGACCTCAGCTTTTCGATTTCCACGTACTCTGGCTGTTCGCACTTCAGTGAGGGAGTATCGAGCTTGTCAGTCTGATCATTATATATGGCGTTAACGTCTTGAGTGACTACGTTCGTATCAAACCGTTCCAATTTGACATTGCCACGTACGGGTCGAGACTTAGTTACAGATTTGCGGCGCAACAGGTCGTGGATCATCGAGCGGCAGCTTGGATACCGCTTTTCTGGGTCCTTAGCCAAAGCGCGGGCGATCACTGTTCGGTCACTAACCGCAAGTGAGGTAAGATTTGGACGACTACCAATATGCTGGCTTGCCAGTTGGGCCGTGGTTTTTCCAGTGAACGGTCGAATTCCAGTCAGCAACTCCTGATAGACGATTGCCAAGCTATACTGATCGCTATTTCGATTGGGCCTTCCATCGAACAATTCAGGCGCAGCATAAGTGGGTGTCAAACTTTCCATCATTGACTGTTGATTGGCCTCGTGCACACTCTTGACCAATCCAAAATCCGCCACTTTAACGTGCGAGCCGACAAGCAACAGATTTTCAGGTTTTATATCTAAATGTTGTAGAGAGTGTTCTTCCGAGATGTAGTCTAATGCTTCCGCAACATTGCCAAGGTATCCAAGAAGTAGATCGCGAGGAATTCCTTGTTCACCCTTGTCACGAAACGTCGTGAAATGCTCGCGCAGGCAGGTATCCGCCAATTCCGAGATGATGACCAACCGCCCGTCGACGATCTCAATGCGTTCCAAGGAAATTAGAAATGGATGCCGCAACTGTTTGATTCGGTCGAGCGCCTTCAGCTCTCGTTGGGCGCGGGTTTCGTTGTGAAATCCATAAATGAATTTCACCGCTTTAATCAGACCGCCCGGAGCTTCCGCAGCCCATACTTCGCCGTATCCGCCAGCCCCAATCGAGTACTTGATCGTATACCCAAGTATCGTTTCGTTGGCCTGGATCGGTTTGGTCGGTGCTGTCGCCATGTTCAAATTGTTTGACTTCACACGAGTGAAGATATTTCGATGATAGATATTTCGATGAAGTAGATGACCGCTTAAAACAACCCTAGCATCTGATTTCATAATAAAATCGATCTGCCTGATGGACCGAACATCGCTCCCTGCGTTTCCGGTGCATAATCGTCAGGAACGGAAATATTGTCGCCGGTCGAAGAGGAGGGCACTCTCACAGTCAGCCTATTTGGACATAGGCTTTGCGCCTGCGACCACGGTGAAATAGCTCTTGACCACGAGATCGAAGTATTCTGGTCGCATTTCCAATTCGCATTCATTGTAAGCGCAGTAATTGCGAATCTGTTGCAATAGGTCGCGCGGCTGGCAACGCCGCATTGGACGATTCTGTTTCTGATAGTGTTCCTTGATCAAATAGTCGACCGCCGCGGCGCGGTAGTCGAATCCAAGTGCTTTTGCATAGATCTTAAACAACAAATGGAATTCCTGAGGTGGCGGATCGCCGATTTCAATTTTATAGGGAATGCGGCGCAAAAATGCTTCGTCTGCGAGTTGTTCCGGATCGATATTTGTTGAGAAGATAATCAACTGCTCGAACGGCACCTGAATTTTTTTGCCCGACGCCAGTGTCAGATAATCGTGCCGATTTTCGAG
>JBGTDM010000391.1:0-22777 GCA_041748315.1 Pirellulaceae bacterium | reverse complement strand
CTTCGTTCAAAAAGGGGTGATTGCGCATAGCTTTTCAGCGGGCTCGTTGCATGGCGATTACCACCAGCCCTCGGATGAGGTGGAGGTGATGAATACCGAACACATGACGCAAGTGATTCAAGGTCTGTTTGCCGGTGCGTTACTAATCGCTGATGGCCAGTTCACGCCGACGCCGACTCAAGGTTCCAGTGGTCGTTAGGCAACAGAAGCCTCTCTATCCGAGGGATGTAGCTTCCGGTGTTCCTGGTCGTTTTCGATGCCCACTTCTGCCATCGGCGCCGGACGCCGCCGACTCATGATCAGGATGTATGCGGCTGGGACAAAATAGAGTGCGAGAATCGTTGCACCGGCAACTCCTCCAGCAATTGCAATGGCCAAAGGAGGCCAAAACCCGCCCCCTCGTATCAACAACGGAGAGAATCCGGCGATTGTCGTCAATGTTGTTGACAAGACGTGTCGAGATGCTCGAAAGACAACTCGGCTTATGGCGTCGCGCTCACCTCGCCTGGCGGCTGCGTCTGCGCGAATGGCTGCCAGCACCACAATTGAGTCGTTGATCGCGACTCCGACCAAACCCATAATTCCCACAATCGCCATAAAGCCAATCGAATACCCGTACAGCCAGATCGCTGATAAACCGACGCCCACCGAAAGTGCAGCGACAACACTGATCAATCCCGCAATACGAAATGATTGAAATGACAAGACCAGAATGGCTAACATCAAGACGACAAGAATGCCTGCACTTGCCATCAGATTGTCGACGGCTCGATTTCGTTCGGCGGATTCGCCTGCGAAATCAATTGCGTAACTCGGCGGAATTTCTATTTCCGAATCATTGACCCGTTGTTGGATTTCGTGCAGCACTTGGCTGGCCAGGATACCTGCCGTCACGCTCACTTGTATTTCGTTCATTCGCTGGCCATCCATTCGCTCAATCGTTGAGTCATCCGGGATCACCCTGATCTCCTTCGCGATTGCGGCCAATGGAATGCGCTGGGCTGGGCGTCCCTGGACCGCCGACGTGATGATTTCGATGGAATTCAATTCCGTTGAATCACTTCTTCGCGCGACGGACCAACGAATACGAATCGGCAATTCTTCAGTATCTTCAAGCACGGAGCCGCCAACCAGACCGTCCATTGCGGCTGCTGTTTGACGAGCGATTTCGAGGTGGGTTAAGCCAACTTGACGGGCTTTGTCCTCATCAATCACCAGTTGGACCTTGCGAGCCGTGCTGCTCATGTCAGAAACGTTCATGACCACATTTGGGACGTTGGCAATAATCGCACGAACCTGATCCCCAAGTTCTCGCAACTTGACAAAATCGTTCCCGTAAATTCGCAACAGAATGGGTGCGTCAACTGGAGGGCCTTGTTCAAGCTGTTTCACCAAAACCTGAGCTTCCCCGGTTTCGCGATCCAAGGTTTTCTGTAAACGATTGATCAGCTCCGGAACATCAACACCGATTCGAGTTTCAACGAAAGCCTGGGCATAGCTTGGTACTCCGGTGCGAAGCGGTAGCATGTTGTAGTAGAACGCAGGTGCACTCTGTCCGAGAAACCAGTCGACGCGTTCAATCTCATCGAGTTCCAGGGCAATTTCACGAATCCGCTCGGCAACTCGTCGTGTATCCTCAATCGAGGACTGACTGGACATGATCAGGCTGATCTGAAACTGGTTCCGATCGGAAGCGGGAAAAAACTGTTCAGGCAAATGGCGAGCCATCGCAAAACCAATGATGGGCAGAATCAATCCCAACGCCAATCCGATCAGGGGACGCGCGAAAATCATGTCCAATGTTGCACGATACGCCGAATAGATCCTCACGCCTCCAATGCCAGACTGCCACCAATGACTGGCGCGCTGCAAATTCTTGGAATTCTCAATCCGGCCCAACAGCGAAGGTATAATGGTGAGCGAAATAAATAGCGAACTCGCTACAGCAAGAATAACGCTCATGCCGATCGCTCCAACAAACTCTCCCGCCGGTCCAGGCATCAGTGCCAGCGGGGCAAATGCCAGCGCCGTCGTAAATGTAGAGCCAAACAGTGGAATGGCCAAATACCGCACGCTCGACTGAATCGCGATCGCCGCAGCCATGCCCTTGCGTAAATTCGCTCGAGTTTCGTCGACGACGACAATCGCATTATCGATTAACAACCCAAGCGCGATAATTAAACCGGTCACCGACATTTGATGCAGCGGAATCCCCAGGAGCCGAAGCCCGCTCAACACCATCATCATTGATAAAGGGAGAGCTAACCCTACGACGATCGCGCTTCGCCAACCCATCATCACGAAAATGACCAACGTGACAGCCACCGCGCCGAGCGCCAGATTTTGCAACAGGGTTTCCAATCGAAGCATCACAAATCGGTTTTGTTCCAGGCGGATTGTGGCTGAAATTCCACTCGGCAATTCCTGACGAAATCCATCGAAGACCTTGATGGCCTGCGCGTTCCATCGATCGATTCGCATCTCCGGTTGAATCATACAGCCCAATACAATTGCAGGCTGTCCGTTAATCAGCACCACGTTATTAAAGGGCTGCTGGATTCCTTTGGTTATTTCAGCCACATCAGACAATCGTACCAATCGATTTTGCCGATCGAGTTTGATGGGGGTGATGCCAACATCCGCCAGTGACTTGAACTCACTTTTCAGTTCGACAACTGCTTCGCTAGTCGCAGAGCGCAATCCGCCCGCCGACACCTTGGCGTCGCTTGACTGAAGGAGTTGCGCGACTTGTTCGATGGTCACGTTTAAGGACAAGAGCTTGTCGGCGTCAACTTGCACAAGAATTTCTTCGCTTGGGGCTCCGAACGTGTCGACGATATCGGTTCCAAATACTCGCCGAAAGCGTTGTTCCAACTCTTCCGCCTGCCGTCGTAAAATTGAATAATTGACCGGTTCATCGCGGTCCCAGCTTAGTGCCACTAACAGCGCGTAGGCTTTGAAGTGCAAGTCCTCAAACTGAGGTTTTGACGCGCCGGGAGGCAATTGTGGCTCCACATCGTTAAGCTTATCTCGAATTCGAGACCACACCTCATCGACATCAGAGATATGATCATGAAGTTCCATCGTGATTGTGGACAGCTCTTTTCGTGAACCTGATCGAATGACTCGAATCTCTTCAATCTCTTTGAGTTCTTGTTCGATCTTTTCGGTGACCAATGATTCCACACGCTCAGCCGATGCACCGGGAAATCGAGTCAGAATTTTGCCTGCCCGCTTCGCCAACTGCGGGTCTTCCAAGCGAGGCAGCGTATGAACTGCGGCGAGGCCCGAAACGATGATCAAACAGATTGCCAGCGTCAGCAATCGCGAGTTCCGAAAAAATAGGCTAAAAGGCGAGTTCACAGTAAGCAACAAATGGAAAAGCAAGAGAGAGCCTGTTAAGTGATGAAGTCCATTTAAAAGGTCGAAACAATCAACGCGACTATTCTCTCGGCTCAGGGATACTGATTTGAGGATCATCAATATGCTCAAGCTGATGCAGACCATCCCTTCGTTCCAGCGTCGTTGACGATATTTCGGGGTTCAAGACAACAGTTTGACGATGAACCAGCCGATGGACCCCCTCCGAAATTAACCAGCTTCCATCATCGATCGTGCCTCGTACAAAGGCCCAGTCGTTTTCCTCGTGGAGGACCTCGACCAACTCGCGGGAAACCTCGCCAACGAATTGAAGTGCGCCGTCAGTTGTCGGCATTGGACGCCAGACAAAACAACTCCATAATCCGCGATGATCGCTCAGCAACGCCTTGGTAGGCACCCAAAAACCTGCTGTAGAAATGCGTCGATGGACAATCACCCGAACGGTCTGACCCGCCATCAAATTGGGCTGTTGAACAACGATGTCGGATTTCATGGATGAGCGATGATCGCTCGTTGAAGCATCCAGTGTCGTTGAAACATCTTCCAACAGGACAATGGCCTTCACGGTTTGCGTTACCGATTCAACTTCGTTAATGATTGAATCGATTCGAGCAGTGAAATGTTGGTCATTGGCATACAACTGTATCACTGCATCCGAAGTCAGTTCAGTTGCAAGGTCTTGGGGGAGCCCAACATGCAACTCCAGGCGATAGGCTTCAACCAAACGGCAAACAGGCTCACCAGGCTGAACGATTTCCCCCTCGTCTACCAATCGATGTGAAATCTGACCGGCAAACGGCGCGAGAATTTCGCAATCTTCCAGATCATACTCGATTGATTGCAGTGTCGAGTTGATCGCTTCGACGCGGGCAGCCTGCGCGTCGATTTGCTCCGGTCGTGTCCCAGTCAGTAGTTCGTCGAGCTGGCTGGTCGCCAACTCAAGTTTGGCTTCAAGGCCACGCACGCCAAATAATGTTTGCTCATGCTGTTGCTGAGAAATGGCATTTTGCTCGATGAGTTGGCTGCTGCGTGCGAGTTGTATTTGTTCACGCTGCAATTGATGGTCGATATCCTGGACTTGGGCGCGCGCGGCACGAATAGCCTCCTCGCGAGGCCCTTGTCGCAACTCCCTCATCAGCGCTTCCGCCTGCTTCAATTCGGCCTGAAGCTGTTGTTGCCGAGCATTCAAGTGTCGCTGATCAAGTTTGGCGATGACTTGATTTGCTTCAACAAACGCCCCTTCGTCGACTGAGACGTCAGTAATCTTCCCGGATCGCTGAAATGCCAAATTGGCGACTCGTTTCGGAAGCACCTTGCCGGTAACGTTAGTCTTCATCATGAGATGATCGACTCCCCTTAGCTGAATTCCGCACAAGACGGGTAAACTGTCAGGATCAAGCCCCTCTGACGAGGACACTCGCGGGTGCTGTTCCATCGATCGCGTTTGCTGCCAGTTTTCAAAAACGGAGGCCATGAAGGAATCGGGATTCAGACGATTCCAAAACAGGATTGCAAGCAAGGCAAGTCCCACGGTTGCAAACGCGGCATAGACCCAAAACGGACGGCCCAATAGTTGACGAAACGTCATAATACGAGACATGTGATTTGTGGTTGATCGATTAAGTTGGGCCATCGTTAAAAATCTCCTGCTGAACTCGATCATACACCGAATTGAAATCATGCTCTGTAGAAAGGGGTTTCCAACGGTAGCCATCCAATAACCGGTTGCAAGCATTTCGTACCAGTTGGAAGCCATCACTGATCCCCATCTGTCGCAATGTTTCAATCTGGTCGGCAATCGAGTAACCGCCATAGGTGGTCGACCATAACCCGAATACGACTTCATCAGGCGTGGTGTCGATCAGGACTAAATCGCCATTGGCTACGCCATCTCGAACAATTCCGCCGACCAGGTTAATGCATCTCAACTCAACTGTCGTTTTCAAATGTTGTAGTATCTCCCGTGTTTTCTCAATAATCGAATTGCAGGCGAGTACTTTTTCAAGCTCAAAATGGTCTGGAAACCATTTGACGAATAATTCTGCCGCAGATCCAATGGCCGCCATCCGCTCGCGCGAACGACCCTTAAAAACGGACGCCCGATCAAACATGGCCAAGCGTCGATTCAAGGTCTCGACCGCCATCGCCAAAACGACTTCTTCCTTGTTTTTGAAATGTTGGTAAACTGTCCCCTTGGCAACCCCCAATTCCGCTGCAATGCGGTCCATGTTGAGGCCCAAATACCCTCTCTCGCGAAAGATTTTTCGCGCCAGTTGAAGAACCGCGTCCTTTCGCTGTTGAATTTCCTGTTGCTTTGGTGTTAACGTAGGCATAAACATATATTGACTATCCGTCAGAAAATGTCAAGGATTAACTTGGGAATCCTCCGAATATTCAACCTCTGCTGATTTTTTGAATCAGCACCTCGCCTGACAGACCAACGATCACTACGAATCAATCATCGAAATGAGGTGCCAATGAATGAACCGACGGACCCTGCTCTCTTAAGTTTGCAGGAGCGATTTTCACCGGAAGGTACCTGCTTCGGTTGCGGGCCAGCGAACCCGTTGGGGCTCCAGATTCGCAGCTTTTTTGATGGTGAAAAGACTTGCGCCAAATGGAGTCCACAAAGGCATCACGAGGCCTTTCAAGGCTACCTTAACGGGGGGATCATCAGCACCCTGCTCGATTGTCACTGCAATTGGGGAGCGATCGCCCATCATTGGATGGGGGATCAGCAGCAACATGGCGGTGAAGCGAACGAAAACTATCGAGCACCCTGCACCGTCACCGCCAAGCTTGAAATCGAATATCTGACCCCGACGCCAACCACTGACCCGATCGAACTGATCGCGCGTGTCATTGCGGGGACAGATCGCAAATTTGATGTGGAGGGGGAGTTGGTGGCTGGGGGCAAGCTCACCGCTCGGTGCCGCGCACTGTTTGTTGCGGTTCAGCCGAGTCACCCGGCCTATCACCGATGGTAGAGGATCGCATGATCAAATCCAGCGACCGCATCCCGTCATCAAACCTATCGGGTTAAACCTCGTTAGGTGCGGTTGCAGGAATCGGATTCGCAAATGCACAACAGCAGCATCGATGGCATCCCGTTGATGCGCTGATGGCGTCCACTTACGGTGCGTCCGAACTTTGAAATTGGAAACCGGCAATCGGTTTTCGTCCGGCGAATCCGTCATCGAGCGTGTGCCAGAATTCGATTTTGTCCTCCCCGTATTTCCAACAGAGGTTGACAATTTTGCCGTCGATCATCGCGGGAAAGTCCACCAAACCTTCAGTAAGAACTTTTGGCTCAACCCCCAACTCGAGGAGTTCGCGGACGAGAGTATCAAGTTGTTGCACGTCCTCGCTCGAGCGGAGCTCGATATCGGCGACTTCGTCGCCATCGGATGAGTTCGAGAGTTGACCCGCTCGATCTCTCATCGATTCGAGCCGCTCGCGCCTTTCCATCAATTCGTTGGAAAGCGCCACGATATCAGCGACGATCAGCTTGACTAATGGCAACGTGGCATTGGCCTGTTCCGGGGTGAATATTTTGAGTGTTCCGATCGGACGCATCATGGGTATCAACTGTTGTTCTCAGAAGCGAAGGGTTGGATGATCCACGTGGAAAATATGTCCACTTGGATTTGTCCGCAACTCCCGGACAAAATTTACGAAAATCATCAAAATATTTTAGATAGCAGATCCAATAATAGGAACGGGTTGACAACCCCTCCAAAAGGGGGGATTTGACGGTTAGCGCTCGAATCTTTCGTTTTGAATTCAAAAAACGCCGAAGAAAAACGCGAGATTCTTGAGGGTGCGCCAACCGCAGAAATTGACGATTGTAGCGGAAATACCGCTAAAGCTGGCTTGAATTGTGGTATCGCGTTTCGCTAGCCCGCAAAAACCGCTTGCAAAGCAAAAAATTCGAGGAATTGATCAATTCAGTTTGTTGACTCTTCGTAAGTGGCACGTAAAGTAAGTACGGATAGCCGCCCCTCTCCTAAATGTACAGAAATTGTACAGTGTCGAGAAGTTAATCCAAATCGCTGTTAACTGGAGCTTGTGTTTGATTCCCGCTCAAAATTACAAAGGAATGGCATATGTTGGTTTTGTCAAGAAAGAAAAACGAGAGCATCGTGATCAACGACGATATTACGATCGTCGTGGTCGAGATTCGTGGCGATAAGGTGCGATTAGGGGTGGAAGCTCCGATGGACGTTCCGGTACACCGTCGTGAAGTTTATGATGCAATTAAACGGGACCAAGCCAAGGAATCGGAACCAACCGCTGAGAATTCAGCGGAATAGGATCGTTCGGTAAGCTATTGAGATGGGTGCATGGCGGCTTTCATTGTGACTCTTCTTTCGGAGTACCTGAAGCAAGATCATTTTTCTACCTCGGCGCCCGTTGGCCGCTTGAATCAATGAGCGTATCTTTCCGCATTCGGATCGGAGGCCGTTTCTCACTAATGTTGCATTGATGCATTTAGGCGGTATCCAAGCGACGTCTTGTTTCGATTCTTTAGTGAGCCTGGTTCGAGTAATGACACGAACCTGTCGTTAGTGGTTTGAGTCTCATCCGATAGCGGCTCAATCGGTGTCGTCAGATCCTGAGGTTTTGGCGTCCCTTCTGGTCAAAGATAGCCCAAGGCACCCGATTTTGCGCCATTAACGCCTGGAAGTTGACCCATCCGTCATTGGCATTTACGGGTTGACGGAGTGCCGATGCTCCGATTAATCTATAGCTAATTCTGAGGTTTCCGTTTGGCGGAGATTCAAAATTGATACGAGGCCCCTTCGTCTAGCGGTCTAGGACACCGCCCTTTCACGGCGGTAACACGGGTTCGAGTCCCGTAGGGGTCATCGGTTGGGGGATCACAACCCCGCCCAAACCATCACTAACCCGGTTTCCCCGGGTTTTTTTCGTTGTGTGATTCTTACTGATGGACCCAGTATGGTCACTGATAAGGGGGCCCGTAAGGGGACAAGATTCGAATACCGCTCCCCAATGTTTGTCAGCCACTTGCACGTATTCGTCCGCTGGTTCGGCGCGTGAACGGGTGCCAACAGCCGATCAATGTCCCGGCTCAACAAGCGTTCCAAGCTCGCGCACTCCGTCCCTCTGGGTGACCATCGCTTAAATTCAACATGGAAATGTTTTGGTAGCATACTACGACTGGCCGTAAAAGGTTGCAAGCAAAAACGCAAAATGATTAACCGTCCCGTATCGACGAAACGACTATGCGGATAATCAAAATCGTCGAACGCATGAATTAAACCGCGCCGCGAAGCGGCGTCGGCTTGAATGAATTGTTAGGCGGCAGAACGGCACTACTTTCCAGTCGCACGCTCCAGCGCCACCGTGACTAAACTCCCAGCAGTTGCTCGGTTTTGCGGCAGGAGCCGCACGTTCTTTTCGCTCGTGTCGCCGCCGCCATGGGTAGCGTATCATGACGGCGAATAATCCCTGAAAGGGCGAGACAATTTATGCATCGGTTTGTGTCGCCCTTTCAGGGCTTGGGGAACAATTGCGACCCCTACCTATCGCTGGCATTGATGCCGCTGCGGATGCTAGCGTCGCTGGTTTTCTGCGATTCGGCTTCCCAAAGAATGACTTCAAATGTATCAGTGATGACCGGTGTTTTCATTATTGACAGGAATTGATTCATCAATAGACCGAGATTCTCTTCAACGTCATAAATGGTAATTTGCGGGTGCTTCCCTGAATCGATTGAGACAATGTCACGGTCAACGGATTGAAATCAATGATTGCGTTACCCAAGAATGATTCTGTCGTGATTACCGGAATTGGAATGGTGACTGCTTTGGGTAACGATGCGCGTACGACTTGGGAAAATGTAAAAGCAGGCAAGTGTGGCATTGACAAGATTCGCTCGCGCGCAGGTCTCCCTTCCGCGGTGCGGCTCGCGGCTGAAGTGAAACTGCCGATCGATTTCAAGCAGCCCGATCGACTCGATGTTGTTCGATATTCGCGATTAGCGTTCGCCGAAGCGATCGAGGATTCTGGACTTGAACTCGAGGCATTGGACCCGCGGATGTTGGGCGTGGCGTCGACCGCTCACATTGGAGACTTGAGACAGTTTTCTGTCGAAGCGGGACTGGCTTCCCAAGACCAGCAAATCATCCCTTGGTGGGAACAATGGTTGCCACACACCGCCACGGCCGATTTGGCGAATCGTCATCGTTGTTTCGGACCTCGTCTGTGCTATTCCACGGCTTGTGCAAGCAGCATGATTGGGATCATTCAAGCGACTCGGACGATTCGTCAAGGGGTTTGTGATGTGATGGTCGCTGGCGGCGGCGAACAAATTGAACCGTTAATGGCTGCTGGATTCCACAATATGCGTGCGCTCACCAATGCTGCCGACGCCCATGCCGCATGCTTGCCGTTTGACATGAATCGCACCGGTTTCGTAATGGGCGAGGGCGCTGCATTCCTGGTCCTCGAGCGATTGTCTCATGCTGTCGCTCGTGGTGCTTCGATTTACGCAGAGGTGTTGACGGAGAGGTTGCTTTGCCAGGCTCATCACATAACGAGCTTGGACATGGAAGATGAAGCCCTAACCTATTTAATCCGGGAGACGGTGCGTTCAGCCAATCTGGTGCCGCATGAAATCGAATATATCAATGCGCATGGCACGGGCACGATTCAAAATGACTTCACGGAGATCAATTGTATCAATTCCGTTTTTGGGCGGCGGGCTGATGAACTCCACGTCAGTTCTACGAAATCTCAAATTGGTCACCTCGTAAGCGCTTCGGGGAGTGCGGAGTTGGCAGTAACCTTGTTGGGAATGCAAGACCGAACCGCCCCCCCCACAGTGAACCTTCACAATCCCGAGCCGGGGTGTCGATTCAACTGTGTTGCCAATCGAGCTCAGCCTCGGGATTTTAAACACGCGCTAAAATTGTCGATGGCATTCGGCGGTCATCTCGCCGCGATCGCGGTGCGCCGATACGATGGAGCGAATTGTCGCGTAACCGCTAATCTGCAACGTCAAGTTGCGTAGTGCGGGTGAGTACTGACATCACAGTTGCATCGTGCTGGGATTGTTCGGTTTCCAAGTTCAACAATCCAGATCTGGTAAAATCGGGCCGCAGTGATCGTGCGCTGACAGATCGCCTTCAAGGATTTGCATTAAACCCCATGGTATGAATTGTTTCCGTTCCAAACCGCATTGCGCTCCGCAAAAAAGCAGCGATTGCAATTGCTGGATTCGAGTTTCATGTCGTCTTGAACAAGTACTTGATACCGTAACCTCTCATGGATTCGGAGAATCTTCGAAGGTTGGAAAATCGCGGGAGACATTGGAGCCATCCATGGTGATGCAATGCTCGACGTGGCAAAAATTGGGTTGGCAGCGCATGATTGTATAGCCCTGCGAGGATCGCTTAGAAATTTAAGGCCGATTAGTTGCCTGCCGAACCGAAATTACCGATGAACGAATCGGCATCGTATATCGTTCCGATTCCTTGTTGAGGAAGCACGGAATAAAGCGTTCGCGTAATATATAGATCAACCAGTTCAGAAATCCGCTGAATCGGTGCTTTCGGGACCAACACGATATCTCCATGCCTGAGCCAGATATCGTCGGCAGGTAGCGGGTTTCTTCCCGCCAGTGCACTTCCCAAGTCGATTCGCAATGCCATCAGTTGCCAGTTTGCATCTCGGCGAAATACGACGATTTGTCGCACATTGGCACCTTGGAGCCAGCCACCTGCCTGTGCGATCGCTTGCATTGCTGTTGTCGGTCCGCCCAACGAAATCTGTTGAGGTGTCGTTACTTCGCCGAGGACATAGGCGACGCGCGGTGCCCCTTCGATCACATTAGGCGTGAATTCAATTCCCTGGATTCGGCTTCGAAATCGCATATTGACTTCACGCCCCAATTCGGAGAGGGTTAAACCGACCGCAGGGACGACACCAATCATAGGCATGTTAATCGTACCATCAGCTAATACGGTCACGCTCAAACCTTGACCACCGGCCCCTTGACGCGCATCCAGGGAATCGCGCAAGTCCTGTAACGGCGTATTGATCTGCCGCCCATGCACAACGACCCGAGGTTCGGTATATAGCTCACTGTACTTTTCATTCAGTTCATATTGAAGTTCGGCAATCGTTTTTCGCGCTGCCATGACCTGTCCAATACCACGTAGCGAGATCGAGCCGTCCGGTAGAATCGTAACGTCTGTTTGAGACAATTCGTCACTTCCCTGACTGTTCTCGGTCAGCGAACTGATAAGTAGTTGATCACCGACTTGAAGTTTGTACGGATCGACCGTGAGTTCGCGGGTAATACGGAAAATGAACTCCAGCCGATCGTCGACGCGCACGCGATACTCCGGGACATGGGGTGTTCGATGGGGCCCAATATACTCCCCGTATGCAAACGCTTCCCAGGGAATTGGACCTTGCGACATCCAAGTGGCCGGTGCCTGTTTGAAACGATGTCTAGATTCATCGACGCCGGTCATAAATTTGAAACCCATAGGGGCTTGCGTATCATATGCCTCGGAGAGGAAGCGACCTTCCCCGGCATGAGTCGCTCCGTATGTAGCACCATTATCTGCCGAGTGGGAAGAGTTGAATCCGGGACCCGGATTTGGCTGAGCATGATCAAAATACGTTCGATCAAGTGGAACTGTGTCGCTAAAATTCGGCTGTGGTTGACTTGGGGAATTAGGATAGCCGAATCCTGATTGAGCCGGTAACTGCTGGGCATACAGCGCCAGAGTCACCAGTATCGCCACAATGGCTTGGTAACGAAAGGTCAGTATCATAGGTCACTTCATTCTTTCCGAGATCGATGCACTCGCTAAAACCACGATTTGAATGAATTGAACCAACCTGATTTCGCGGCGTTCCCGTCGCTTGCGGGCGGTTGTTCGGCCATTTGTGTGTGCGGTGCAATTTCCTGTTCAGGGGGTGGTGCCAAATCGTTCATTTGTTGAGGAGAGACCCAACGCACGACGGAAGTGGCATCAGCCATTCGTTGGTTGTTTTGGGCGATGACGTATTCAGCCATTGCGAGATCTGCTAGTTCACGTTCTCCCATGAGATGATGAACCTTATTCAGATTGAACCAGGCCGCTGGCGAACGTTTGATCTGCAGGCTGGCGATGAGATGTTGCTTGGCTTCGTGGTATCGCCCGTTGCCCGCCATCAAGACAGCCAACTCGTTCCGGCTTTGATAATCCCAGGGATCGATGGTTGCAGCAACACGAAACATAATCATCGACTTGGGAAGATTCATGACTTTGGAATTGCCTTCCAGTCGTGCAGGCAGCGCATAAGATTTCCCTAGCGAATGGAACGCGATCGCGGTCGCCGTATGACCGCGAAATGCGAATACAAACCTTTGTTCAGCATATTCGTAGTACCGTTGCATTGCCTGCTGTGGTGTTATCCGTGCCCACTCATCCAGGAAAATGATTTTCGTGCGATGATTCCGAGCGATCGAACTGTGGTCAAGGATGATTTGTTCCAGTTCTCCGCGCTGCATAAAGTCGTCCGCTTCATCCATTGCGGTGAGCCCCTCCAACAAAGCAACGCTAAATTGTCGACTCCCAGCTTGCTGATCGAACGTTTCGGTGATCAGGCGGAGCGCAGCAATAAATTCGTCACGAGCTGCGTAGATGGCACCTCTCCTCGCGAGTGTTCGACCATACTCAATCTTTTTTGTGAACTGTTGAAAAATTGCCGGTGGAATTGCCAACATATCCGGAGTTGAACTTTCCCCAACATCTCTATGCTGATTGAATCGTTGAACATCGGACGTATTGTTCTGATCGACTTGGTTGGCCGATGGATGAAGTTGCGGTTCCGTCGATTTTTGGCGGTCATCCATAGCGGGGAATTCGACAGGGGGGCGGGCAGGCATCAGTATAAGCGATGAATCCAGCACCGACGAATCTTGTGGCGGAATGTCCTTTGACGCCACGGTTGGCTCGGCTTTTGCAATTTCAATCGCGTGCGGCGCGGCGGCGGGTGGTACCGTGGAATCGGCCTCGTTGGCAAACGTATTCCTGACAAACTTTGCTGTACCTGTCGCAGGAATACCACTCCAACCGAGGCCGTCACTTATCGGTGGAGCTTCATGGTTTAGCGTGAGATCCTGCATGACAGTCTTCGACGACGCGGTATCAATCGTGGAGCGATCTGCCGATTGCATCGCATGCAGCCCGGATATGGGGAGAGATTGTTCGACTTCAGCCGTCAAAGTCTGTGTTGGCATCTCCGCCCAAACAGGGCCTGTCTCTTGATCCCTTACCGTAACCACATTGGCTTGACTGCTCCACAGAACCCAACAGGCCGAGGTCGCGACAGAAACGACGCAAACGATTAGTTTTCCCCGATAGTTGTCCATGGATACCGTAACCTTAGAGGTTCATCGCCGATCAACCGCTGCCATCGAATTTGTAAATTCGATTGCTACAGCACGGTTATGTGAACTTATCGGACGATCGATACCATGTTCATTGCCGAATCAACCGTAAAGAACCGTATAAACCGAACACGAAGCCCGATCATTCCGCACATATTGCCCAACCGGACGAGAGGAAAATCGTTAAATCGGGGGCTTTGGCGCACCTTCCTTCGATGTCGCGAGCGGTGTTCGTTAAAATTTGCCCAGCCTGCCACCGTCGCGCACGTTTGTTCTACGAGTCGTGGATCATTAGCGGAACACAACTCGACGGAGATTGAATGATGTACCAGGAGCCAGGGCCCGTCAGGTGATGTGCACTATTGGAACCGGACGGTGTTTCCCACGTAAACCAAACTAAACCTGATCGCTAGTTTTGACGTTGCGGCATGATTCGCACTTCGATGAAACTTGGGTGATTTGCGTTATGATAGACGCGGTGTTTCGCCTTGACAAAATCTTCCTCTTTCGCCTTAAAGATATTATCGACGTATTTCTGCGGATTGCGGTCAATCAACGGGAACCAAGTACTTTGAACGTGAATCATAATTCGATGGCCACGCTTGAATGTATGAAACACATCCTGAAGCGGAACTTTAACCTCGGTGGCCTGGTTGGCAACGAATGGCTCCGGAACTGAGTAGCTATTGCGAAATCGTCCGCGAAACACTTCACTCCTTACCATTTGCTGATAGCCTGCCAACGTAATGCCAACCGGAGTTTGGGGATGATTGACGGTATCATCAGGATACACATCAATAAGCTTGACGATCCAATCAGCATCACCTTGATCAGTACTTACGTAAAGATTCGCGGTAATATCTCCGACAAACGTTACGTCCTCGGTTAAAATCTCCGACTCAAATACCAACACGTCCGGATGCTTGGATGCGAACCGCTGGTCGTCGGTCATGTAGGGTCGAGGCGTAAAGCGGATCGTAAGGTTTTGGCGTTCGCGATAGGGGACCGGTGCATGAGGGTCGCTTGTAAATTCCGAAAAGCCTTCATTGTATGTTGGGGAATCGGTGGACAGATTGCGCGCTGAATGAAGATAGTAACTTGATGTGTGACTCTCCGCCGGAGGCCATTCTTCAAATACCTGCCATTCATTTCGTCCAGTATCAAAGACTAACGCCTCGAACGTTGGAAGGGTCCCTTCGTCTTTCAGAAAGTAACGAAAAAATGGGGCTTCGATCTCGCGCTGATACCAACTTGAAATGTTTTCGCCATAGATGATATTGCCCACCAAATTCAATCCACTGCCGCGAGCCCAGTCTCCGTGTCCCCAGGGTCCCATGACTAGAACATTGAAGATATCAGGATTGTTTTGCTCGATGGTTCGATAGACGTTAAGCGGTCCGTATAAATCCTCAGCATCAAACCAACCACCAACGGTCATCACATTGGTTTTGATATCAGTCAAATGAGGCAAGATGCTGCGTCGTTGCCAGAATTCGTCATAGTTTGGATGTTCAACCAACTGCTGCCAGAAAAAATTGTCTTCGCCAAAATACTGGTCCGAATTACTGAGAGGGCCCAAGTCCAAATAAAATTGGTAAGCATCGCGTGTTTCCAGTTGTGGGCTGCGGTACCAGGCTTGACTTGTCGGTCCATCATGTTGGTGCCCGAAGGTTGCGGTTGCTACCCAATACATCAGCAGATAGGCGCCATGATGATGAAAGTCATCGAAAAAGAAATCAGCAATGGGGGCTTGGGGTGATGCGGCAACCAATGCAGAGTGTGCTTCTGGAAGTGCGGCTGCGGAATAAAACCCGGGATAGGAAATGCCCATGATTCCTACCTTGCCGTTGTGATTATCCAGGTTGTTAAGAAGCCATTCAATCGTATCATAGGTGTCGCGACTTTCATCGATCTCCGCGTCTCCTGGCACATGTGGACGCATGTTATCGAATTCTCCCTCACTCATCCAACGACCGCGAACATCCTGCTTGACGAATATGTATCCCTCCTGTTGCATGATTGACGGCCCTACGCGATTCGGGAATACATCGGCCCCATAGGGTTGGCAACTGTAAGGGGTGCGATTCAGTATGATCGGGTAACTTTTACGAGCGTCTTTCGGTGAAAAAATCACCGTATGGAGATGCACGCCATCTCGCATGCGGATGCGATGTTCGCTCTTGTCATATTGTAGTTGAACTGGCAACAGTTCTTGTTGGGCACAAGCCAAGGATACGAAACAGGATAACGCCACTGCCAGTGATAATTTGATTGACTCGAACCTCAACATGAAATCTCTCCAATCCAACGTATCTAGTCCAATGTTCCAATAGATTGCCGATCAGGTGAGTACATCAGCATTGTTTTAGATCCTTTACCATATCCACTGTCCGCATTCTCTGCAACTTCACCCACGCGGTACCGTTCATGCCAATATTACAGTTCCGAGGACAAAAGGGGTTTTCAGAAACCGGGTTCCATGGAACGACCCGCAACGATCAGCTTGAGGAGGACGGTGTCCTGGAAAATTTAATTTGTCACGAATCCGAAAATCGCTCGGTACTTATAATTGGTTTCGGCGTTCGATCAAGCTACCTGATCGCAATCCTACGAATCAAAAAACATGCCCGCCTCTGCAGTGGTTGGCATTAAGTCGGATCAGAATTTGCGAAGGCTGTTTTTTATCGGTCCCTGCTTTTGATCAAGGACTTCCAACGAGGTGATTTTCCATTCGCCATCTCGGTTCTCCACATTGAATAGAGCATGGTATTCATTGGTACGTTGGTGAATATGTCCCCAATGTTCAATCGTCCCGATCAAGTTCCAATAACACTTAAACGCAAACCCTGGACGAGTTAAAGGTCGATTTGGAAGCGGCGTTACCACCTCGCCCTGCAGGATATTTACCTGATCAATTCTGGAGACTGCATTCCCTTGTTCTTTAACTTCAAGGCTCTTGCGAATATCCAAATACAATTTGCGCAACAGCGGTCCGTCCACACTACGAGCTAGCGCGTCATATGAGTCTTCTTCATCATAGTAGTCGAACGCCCGGAACAGATTTGTATGCAGTCGATTGAAGATCCGTTCGGCTTGCTGGTTCGGTACCGTCCTAGATTCGATCGGGATCGTTACGTTGGCGTAGGATAAGCTGATAACCAAGCTGATCATCGATAGGCCAAGTAGCGACACAAAGTGTCCTCGAACGAACAGCATCGACAGCAACGACAACGAACTCACCACAATACAAATCATTGAAATGAGTGAGAGTTGAAGATATGTGGCTTCGTAGGCTATCGGTTCGATTTCAGCGACGGGCGGTCGCCCCGGATTTTTCCATTCGAATGTATTATCCTCAAGGTATGAAGAAAATTGTGTGCGTTCCGTCGTGTCAAAAGCAAAGATGATCGATTCAACTGTTCTAACAGCTGGAGAGAATTTATCCCAGGTTACAGCGACATGATCGGGAGTCCCTTTGGTGCGATAGGACATAATCACGCCGACTCGCCCGCTACCCATGCTCACTTTGCGTTGTTCGGTTCGCATGGCAAAATCGCGCAGGTCCAGCCCATAGAAGTCAATGCGATCAAATAATGGATCGACCTCGACCCCATCAATGAGCACTTGATTTCCTGTGGCGTAGAACTGTTGAATTTGCTCGCGAGCTGCATCTTGCTCATGCACGTCCAGAAACGATTCTTCTTCACGAGTAAAGCTAATGGATGCTGTAAGACTCGCAAGTGGAATCAGGATTTCGTGCCGCACTTCGTAATCGGTGATATAGATGAATGAATATACGCTGCTATAGCTGGAAATACCGAGCGTCTTCTCGCGTTGCTCGTCGAACCATTCATTCCATTCCTTTTCCGATGCTTCCCTGGATAATGGGGGTTGATCCCAGTCAAAACGAATCGTCTCCGGCTCTCTCACTTTCATCATGGCTCGATAGTTCACATCGGTCCCAGATTGCTTCAGGAACAAAGTTACTTCAGCCGGAAACAAAAACTCTTCGTCGATAACATTGTGTTGTAGGGTCAGGAACGAAGGGGGGGTGGGGTGTTTGAATTCAAATACAAACCCCAATTGATAATTCATTAAATCGCCCGCCAGGATACCGGTTTCAGGAATTTCAATATCGATGATTTCGGTAATATCGGGGTTGATAAGCTCACCCAGTTCATCGCGCACTGTGATTCGTTCGGCCAAAAATTTAGCATGGTCGCGTGTTGCCCGTTTAAGTTCCAGCGGGTCAAACGTTCCAAAATCGTCTGGTTCCAGACCGTGCAGCAGTTCCAAATCATCTGCAAAAGTCCGTAGCCGCATACTTGTCATTCGCTGCCCAACGTAAACATCGGCCTCAATCATTGAAATCGGATGATTTTCGTTTCCGAATGAATCACATTGAGGCAGCGAAACCGCCGCAAAAATAAGGGTCAAGAAACAGGTGAGACGCACACCCAAATGTAAATTGCAATTCATATCGCATTCAAGTTTTGACAAACGGCAGCTAAAAAATGAGGTGAACGACACGCGACCTCAAAATGAACCATCGAACACAAGCTGATATCGGTGTCGATCGGTGTCGATCGGTGTCGATCGACGTCACGGAACATTATATCGCCTAAACGCCAAATTGTGTATTTCAACAAGCCCATTGGGAACAAATCGACTAACCCAATTGCGGAATCGGCAGATTTCTGTGAAATTCTAATCACTTGGCTTAGCGCCATTGCGATGTTCCCTGAAGCTCGACCGCACGTTGTGGGAGTCATCAAGAGCGCGGGTTGTCCACAACATGATTGAAGGATCGACTAAGAACCCTGGCCTGCACATCGGGTGCGTGTGATGGCCAATGGTGTGTGACGATCAGGAAGTCAATTCGACAAACTCAGTTCCGAAAATCGAGGCGTGGCTTTGGCCAGCTTTGAGAACGGATGCTTGGCCAATTTGGCGACCGACTAGCAATTCACTTTTCAGAAACTTCCATGAGCTTGATTTCAGAGATTAGAGCACGATTTGCAATTCCCCTTAGCCAATTTTCCGCAGATGTTGAATCATTATTGGAAATGATTCGCCCTTCGACCGACGCGAAGTTTGGCGACTATCAGGTGAATTGCGCAATGTCGCTTCAGAAATTGCTGCAGAAGCCGCCACAAGAGATCGCGCAAGAGTTAATCGATGCGGTCAGTCTGGATGACTTTTGCGACAAGATCGAGGTTGCTGGTCCAGGATTCATCAACCTCACGATTACAGATGCGGTGCTCCGGTCTCGGCTCGATGCGGCTTTCGTTGACGAGCGCTTGGGGGTTCGCCCGATTCAAAATCCTCAAACGATCCTGATTGATTATTCGTCGCCAAATGTTGCGAAGCCGATGCATGTTGGACATATACGTTCCACGGTCATCGGTGATGCCTTGAGAAATATCTTGCGGTTCGTTGGCCATCGTGTCATTACCGACAATCATTTGGGCGATTGGGGAACTCAATTCGGTATGGTCATCTACGGCTACAAACATTTCCTGGATGAATCGGCGTATCAAAGCGATCCGGTTCGAGAGCTGGGCCGGTTGTACCAACTCGTTCGTAAACTCATCGACTTTCACGAGGCGAAAGTCGAGATCGTGCGTCATCAACAAGCGTTGGACCAGGCGGCACAATCATTGACAGGCCTACAACGAAATTCCGCACCGACGGACAAGGATGCGGCAAAACAATACAAGAAAGAGTTGGAGACGGCCCAACAAAAGGTTGCAGACCTTGAGGAAACGATCCTCCTATTCAAAAACAAGATTGATACCGTCGAAGGGAATTCACAACTCATTCCGTTGGCTGGCGAACATGCTTCGATCGGCGAAATGGTCCTTGAGGAAACTGCGAAATTGCATCGCGGTGATGCTGAGAATAAACAGCTTTGGAACCAGGTGCTACCTCATTGCCTGCAAGATATCGCCAGAATCTACCAACGATTGGAGATTCAGTTTGATTTCGAGTTGGGCGAGAGTTTCTATCACGACATGTTGGCGGATGTCGTCACGTCGCTCGAATCAAACAAGATGATAACCGTCAGCGATGGAGCAAAGTGTATCTTTGCTGATGAGTTTGATACGCCCATGATCGTGCAAAAAAAGGATGGCGCGTACCTGTACGCAACAACCGACTTGGCAACGATTGAATACCGAGTCAAACAATGGAATCCAGATCTTATACTCTACGTCGTCGATCATCGACAGCACGAGCATTTTGAAAAATTGTTCGCTGCCGCGCGGCGTTGGGGTTATGAAAACGTACGAATGATCCATGTTCAGTTCGGCACAGTGCTGGGTGAAGACAAAAAACCGATGAAGACGCGGGATGGCGATACGATCGGATTGGAAGGGTTGCTGGATGAGGCGGTCAGTCGCGCCCTGCAGATTGTTTCTGCAGCCGATGACGCAAAACCGGGAGGGGGGGAGTTGTCAGCCGAAGTTCGACAGGAAATCTCGCGAGTCGTCGGGCTCGGTGCGTTGAAGTACGCGGACTTGTCACAAAATCGCAGTTCCGACTATGTGTTTAACTACGATAAAATGTTGGCCATGAAAGGAAACACAGCAACCTACTTGCAATATTCGTATGCGCGAGTGCAGGGAATTGTGCGACGTGGCAATTACGATCTCGCAGCCCTGAGGGCGAAGCCAGGTGACTTTGAATTTGACTTGCCAATCGCCCGACGGCTGGCACTGATGCTCTTGCGATTTGAAGAAGCGTTGGAAGAAGTTCAAAAGGACTTTCGCCCGAATCTGCTGGCCAACTATCTGTTTGAGTTGACCGAGACGTTTTTCAAATTCTATGGTGAATGCTCTGTAAAGGACGCGCCCTTGGAAACGCTCCGCAACAGTCGTTTACAATTATGTGATCTTACCGCGCGAACAATTCAGCAGGGTCTCAGGCTGTTGGGCATTTCCGTCGTCGACCGGATGTAATGACCCGGGAATCAATGCGTAACATAAGGCCAGCAAGAATAACGAAGATCCGACGATCTTAATTCGATGTTACAACCGACCCGATCATTGCGGAGTGGCCTGCTTGATTTCAATCGCTGGCGAGCATCATCGTTGATGCGCTGGCAATGCTTCCGGGAGGTTTGCCAAGAGTTCGTAGTAGTGTTTGCGAACTCGGCTAAGGTCAAACCGGTTGAGGATAAGCGAATACGCGAGATAGCTGAGCAGGAACCGAATGTCCTTGGCCCAATCGGGCAAATATTTTGGCGCCACACAAATCCCGGCATTAGAAAGTCGAGCAAGTACCGGCAGGTCTTCGATATCGAGCTTTCCGCAAAACAGCAGTCTCAGGCAATCTGCACGGTTTGCCGAGACGATCGTACGCAGGAAGTTATGGACACGCAACAGTCCATCAAGATAGACAATGTCTTTCGTGAATGGTGCGCCGCCAGTGATCAGGCCTCCTCGAAAAACTCGCCGGGCGTTTTCAAACGATTGAATGGAATCATCCGTCCGGTTCAGAAAGTATTTGTATACTTCTAAGAAATCGGCGCCATCAATTGCCATTTCGATTGCAATGACTCGATCAGCAAGTCGGCGGAATCGTTCAATATCCATCGACCCGGTGATAAACTCGGCAAACACAGCCAAGCCCTCCTGGGTTCGAGTGGTACCGGGATGGGCGGTGCCCAAAACTTTAAGTACAGGCTGGTTGATTCCGTTTAACGAAGTTGCGACGTGAATATGCGATTCATGATGAATGAGTTGATGGACATCTCGATCGGAGAATTTGGCATCGCGGCGGATTCGAATACGATTTGATCCAGCCAAAGCGTTGGCAGACAATTGGTCAACAATCAAAATTTCAGGTGCCTGCTCGCCGAACATCGTCGTCGCTGCGATTGACATTTGATTGGCTAACTGTTCAGCAGAAATCGTTGCATCTTCGGGTGCACCTAAATCGATTTTGCAGAAATCGGAGAAAAGTGAATCGAAGAGCTTGGCCAGATCCAGCGATGAATTGTCCTCGTCCGGTAACTGCGATCTGGGAGTTCCGTAGAGTTGCGACGAGTATCGAAAAAAATCGAAACTCCCACAACGTGAAAGCATGCGAGCTGTAATTTCCAGTCGCTGCAGAATTCCGTCCAACCACACGTTGATATCTTGATCAAACACCAACTCGAACCGTAGATGGTCCATCCGGTAGAGCAAATCGTCGGGTTCGAATCTGGCATAAACGACTTGCGGAAGTTCCCGTGCACTATTAGCAAAAAATCGTTCACGAATTTCCAGTGGCCAACTGATCTGCGTCAGTACCCGAATTGACTTGGAGAGATCAAAAATCGTCTCGCAGACCGCTTTTAGTCGCTCGATCTCGTTCGGTAACATCGCCAAATTAAGTACAGGAGGCGCGTTTTACAGCAGAAAGAGGGACCAAGCGATTCAACTCGGGGTCCCATAACTTTAACCGCAAACAGCGCAGTACATCCCATGGTCGCAAGCTCGTTACGCCGGGCGATTGTAACTCCTCGATACCGTTCATCGCTTCTTTCAAGCGGTAAAATGGGATCTTATGGTTCAGGTGATGGACGTGATGAAACCCAATATTTCCAGTAAACCAGTGCATCACCGGATTCATCTTGATGAAGCTGGACGAATGCAGCGCGGCATCAACGTAATCCCAGTCCTCGCTTGTTTTAAGTTGTGCAGCTGGAAAATTATGTTGCGCGTAGAATAAATAGGCGCCTAATGCTCCAGCGACGGTGAACGGTATAACCACGGCGAACAACGCGACACCCGGGGCAAAAATCAACAACAAAATCAGGACCGCCAGATGTATCAATGCGGCCAAACCCGTATCCCAATGTTCCTTCGGCTCGCGAAAAGCAGGAAGGATGGAGGTGCCGATGAAAAACACGGTCACGTAACCAAGCAGCATATTCAATGGATTGCGAACCATCAGATATCCTAACCGCCGCCAGAATCCCGCCTGTCGATACGATTC
>JBGTDM010000390.1:0-4566 GCA_041748315.1 Pirellulaceae bacterium | reverse complement strand
CGAGTCGTGATCAATTTGGCTCCGGCCGAGATTCCCAAGCACGCGGCTTCGTTCGATTTGCCAATCTCGCTTGGCATGCTGATCGGCAGCAACCAGATCCATGGAGACCGCATTGAGGAGTTTGCGGTTGTCGGTGAACTCGCGTTGGAAGGCCATACCCGACCTTCGAAGGGCGTATTGTCGATGGCGATTTGTGCAGCGAAGCAGGCCGGCCTGCGCGGCATTGTCGTCCCCCGTGAGAATGCTGCCGAGGCGGCTGTGGTGGAGAATATCGAAGTCATTCCGGTGGGGAGTTTGGGTGAAGCCGCTGCTTTTATTTCAGGCAGCTTGGACATTGATCCGGTCCCCTCGCGCATGATTGATTTATTCGAAGAGTTCTCTTCGTATGAACTCGATTACAGCGATGTTCGTGGCCAAGAGATGGCAAAACGAGCAATCACAATTGCTGCAGCTGGCTCGCATAACTTGCTGATGCTAGGGCCACCTGGCTCTGGCAAGACGATGCTGGCTAAACGAATTCCAACGATCTTACCACGACTCACGCCCCAGGAGTCCATCGAAACGACGCGGATCTTTAGCGCGTTGGGGTTGTTAAGTCCCGGCCAACCGTTGATGGCAACTCGCCCCTTTCGCTCGCCGCACCATACGATTAGTGATGCCGGTTTAGTCGGTGGAGGAAGTACGCCGGTACCCGGCGAGATTTCGATGGCCCACAATGGTGTCCTGTTTTTGGATGAGTTGCCAGAGTTCAATCGGAAGACTTTGGAAGTCATGCGTCAACCTCTGGAAGATGGCCAAGTGACAATTTCCAGGGCACTGGCCTCAACGACTTTTCCCGCTGAGTTCATGTTGGTTGCCGCATTGAACCCGTGTCCCTGTGGCTACCGTACCGATCCACGTCGCAATTGTCATTGCTCGCCCCCCCAGATTGAACGGTATATGAGCAAGATCTCTGGACCGCTGCTCGATCGAATTGACATTCATATCGAAGTCCCCTCAGCCGACTTCAAATCGTTGTCCAGCAAAGCCACGGGAATCACCAGTGAAACGATGCGCGGCCAGGTTGCCGCGGCGCGTGCCAGGCAGCGTGAGCGATTTCAGCAACTCAAGGTTCCCAGAACCCAAATTTACAATGCACAGATGAGCAGTAAACAGATTCGTGACTTCTGTCCCCTTAATGAGACATGCATGAGTTTGCTAAAACATAGTGTGCAGGAGTTGGGATTGTCGGCACGCGCCCATGATAAGGTCTTACGAGTCGCGCGCACAATCGCTGACTTGGATGATTCGGAACATATTTGCGACGAACATTTATCAGAAGCGATTAATTTTCGCGTCCTGGACCGTGATATTTGGAGTTGATATTGCGCAAATCGAACTCGAGCAAATTTCAGTTCATGAGAACAGGTTGACGTCGGGATATTTCCTTGATGTCCCTCCGGTTCGATCTTTATGGATTCGAAATGTTCGTAATAAAGAGCTGGCTGTTACCGGATAATTGATTGGACCCGATCATTCACTCCAGACGCTTTGCCTATAACCGGCCCAGTAGCTGCTAGCAATCCGCATGAGCGCGATCGTCGCAAACTTTATCTAAGCCGGTTTTCTGTCTTGGGCTGGAAACTCATAGAGCCAAATTTGGTTTTACCTAAAAACTCAGTTCATTCCCCTCTATTTCCTTTCCGATTTGCTTGAAACAGGCGTCGTTGCGGTTCCATCCGGTCCGCTTGGCAAATCGGTCACTGGTTATGCGTAAGCCCTACCGGGTGATGCTTTTTGTCATACGCCATCACGTCAATCCGCCAATTCAACCCACACTTCAGTTCAGCATGAGAAGCGGCGAAATCAAGGTGTCTCTGTTTGCGATTGGATTGATCGCGGCCTACTCGTTGAACGTGTTCGCAAGTGACTCCTCGACTCGTCTGGCCGCAGGTAGTCGTCATCGAGTCGATTCGCGTTTGAATGGCGCGAGTATTGACGTCACGATTGATGAGACGCACCATGTCGTTCATGGCGATTTACGCATCGCCTGTGATCAACCGGGAATGTTGAACTGTGAATCGGACGAATTCGAGCCAACGTTCTTTGCTTCGACAGGCCCCATATCGGTTCGTACCGGAGAAATTGCATTTACCAAGATCGATGAGTCAACTGACAATGAGTTAGCCGATGTTGAGTCCAAGGTTGCAGGGTTGTCGGTTGATAGGGACAACTCGATACGGCCGAAAACAGAATCGCGGAAAGCGACTTGGCCCAAGGCTGACAAGTTGAGTCGTGAACTGGAAGCGTTGGCTGAATATGAGATTTCCTACGAGTGGGCAACACGGACCTTGAACGTATTGCGGGACTTGGAAGCAACTGAAATTGATCGATTGGATCTGGCACGACTGGCCATGCAACAGGTCGAGTCCTCGGTGCTAGATGCCGAACAATTATTGCGGGCCATTCCGCCACAGCACCTGCAAACCAAAGCCTGGCGTCTGTTGTTTGCACGCATTTTGCGCACCAAGTATGATTTGAGCCGTCGCCTTCAGGGTTGGACGAGTGTCATCGATTTGATGGACAGTCCATTATTTGAACCCAATCTTCCGCATCCATCGGCCGTCGTCAATTCGACGTTGGCGTCAATGGGGCAGCTCCGGCTGTATGCCAACCATGAGACATGGACAGAATATTTTGAGCTTGAAAGGTTGGAAAAATTTTATTCCGACGATAGATTCACCGAAGCACATCGACAACTTGTTGCAAGAAAGGTGCTAGGACGAATCACTTCACCGAATTTGACTGAGGAACAACAACGTTTTGCGACTGAGATTTTGGGAGACCGTTTGATCGACCAATTACGGGATATTTCCAGTCAATCCGTCGATGTCCAAAAATTGCTTAACACCATCGAAGCGTACGAGTCGGACCCGCAGGGTGCCAGTCTGTTTTACATGAACTCCGAGTTCCAAAATCTCTACTTCAGCAGACTACCCCAGTATCAGGTGGCTGCGTCCTCGCTTGACAATATTTATCGTAATGCCAATATTCGGATCACCGTTTCACGAGAATTGATTAATCGAGCCTTGCCAACACAGGCTGAAGCTAACGAACCGACGACCGATCGTATTCTGGGAGCACAGGTCTTTGCCAACAACCGGATTCAGAATCGGATTCATGTTGACTTTGTACCTCATCCCGAACAGCTTCACTTTCGACTCATGACGAATGGCACGGTATTCTCGCGCACACGAGCTTTGCACAGTGGATTTACCTTTCACAACTCCGGCAATTCGCGGTTTGAAGGAATCAGTGAAATCACCTTGACGAAACAAGGCTTGCTTGCAGACTCCGCCAGGGTTTCCGCTTCGACCTCGCAGCGATTGCTTGGTATCCGTTCAAATTTTGACAAAGTGCCCCTGTTTGGTTGGGCAGCGCGCCAGCTCGCCGAACAACAACAACGTTCGTCAGCACCCATCGCGAACAGACTGGTTGAGGAAAAGCTGAAGAATATGACTCGGTCCCGTGTTGATGAAGAGATTAGTGAACGCCTCAATCAGGCACAAACGCTATTTCTTCAACAAGTGATTACGCCATTGAACCTGCTGGAACTTGAGCCGACTCCAATCGAACTGCGCACGACTCAGGATGAAGCGATTGTTCGCTACAGGATTGCCGGGCGTGACCAAATGGCTGCGTTTACGGCAAGACCCGAAGCTGATCCGGGAAATTTATTTAGCATGCAAATCCATGAATCCGCCATCAATAATCTGTTGGGAAAAATCAATATCAACGGGAAAAGGTTTACGGCAAAGGAATTCGTAGAGCATCTTCGAGAACTGATTGGACCCACTGACTTCATGGCCAACGCCTCTCCGGCTAAAAATCCGGATGCTGACTTTACTTTCGCTAGTATCGAGGGGATTCATGTCGCCTTCAACGATGACAAACTCGAGCTGTCCCTAAATCTTGCCCAGCTGAATCTCGGGAAATCGCAACGTTGGCGAAACTTCACCGTTACAGCCATTTATATCCCACGCGTTAACGGCTTGAACATCCGTTTTATCCAGGACGCCAATTGTGGTTTGCGGTTGGGCGGTTCGCGACTGGGAATTGCCGATGAAGTGTCTTTACGCACCGTATTCAATTCCACCTTTCCCGAAAGTTTCAGCGTACCACCACTTACACAAGTCGCACCCGCCCACATCCATTTGGCGGACTTGGAAATCAGCCAACTGGTGTTCTCGCACGGGTGGGTTGGAGTCTCGTTGAGCAAACGGGAATCTGATTCAAAAAATTCTGGCAACCGGAACGAGCCCAGAACTGGACAGTTCGGTCTCGGCAGATTGTTGCGCTAAACAGAACCGATTGATCTTCGATGGGAAAACTTGCCCGTTACATCCTGGCGACGGGCTCTTTGCCATTGTCGTGCCAGGGTTCGTAGGTGTTGTGCTCTATCGGAATGGAGACCATTCCAATGATTCGTTACGGTCACCCGACGCTGCCTTAGCTTCACGCTCAACCTTCGGTTCATCTCGGTTGCCCGCTGCCATCACGTCGTCATCTATCTGCTCGGGTAGACGG
>JBGTDM010000389.1:0-7735 GCA_041748315.1 Pirellulaceae bacterium | reverse complement strand
CCGCGCTGAGGATTGAGTCAGCCTGGAAAGGCTGACGTACATGACTTGCGCTATAGGATTGAGCGCTAGGTAAAGCCAACGGTGCCGCCTTATATGTGCTAGCGTCCGCTGGGATTTTCACCGCTTGCGGCGAAGGATTTGATCTCTTTACGAATTGAAGAAAAAGCGAAGTTGACGTCGACGCGGATTGTTATCAATATCTCGAACATTGACTTTATCTCTCATTCGTTGTGGCAACGTTTTAGGCACAATTTCGCTCATGAAATTTTTTCTCAGAGCAGTTTGGCTCTCCCTGCGGTACAAATGGAGCATCATCGGTGCAATCCTGTGTTCGCTGGCGATTGCATTGCTGTGGAGTGCAAGCATTACCACGGTCTATCCGTTTGTCGAAATCGTGTTCAAAAAACAGGGGACGATGATCGATCTGATCGATGAAAAAATCGAGCAGAGGAGAAACGAGCTCGAGAAAATCCATCAAGAGATCGCGTCACTTGAAACCGAATTGGTAAATGCCTCCGCAGATCAACATCGATCGATCTCATCGACGATTCTTGTCAAACAAACTCAAATTCAATACGAGGTTCAGCAACTGGAATGGCTTAACCGGATCCGTCCAACCGTCGCCCGATATGCACCGGGCGATCCATTCTCCACATTGTTGATTGTGATTGGCTGGTTGCTGTTTGCAACAACACTCAAAGGTGTCTTTCTGGTTGTCAGTTCGGTGTTAGTAGCACGAATCGCCAATGGAACGATTTACGACATGCGTCGTATCTATTTTCGGAAGGCGCTGGAGATCGATCAATTGCGTGTCGATCGAACCGGAACATCCCGTTTGATGACTCATCTGTCACACAATATGTTGATGATTAGCGGCGGAATATCCGTCTTCTATGGCAAGGCTGTGCGAGAGCCGTTAAAGATGATCGCCTGCTTGACGGTCGCGGCAATCATCTCACTGCCATTGTTGATTATCTCGCTAATTTTGGTCCCCTTGGGAGGTCTGATTATTCACTTCCTGGCCAGGAAAATGAAGCGGGCAACCCAACTTGAAATTGGTGGTATGTCGGCTGTGTTTCAATCGTTGATCGAATCATTCAGCGGTATTAAGACCGTTAGGATTTTTAACCGTGAGCGAACTGAGCGATGGCGGTTTAAGCAAAACTCGAAGACGCTCTACCGGATGGTGATGCGAATGTCATTCTACGACTCGTTGATCCGTCCGCTCACCGAGGTTCTGGGAATTGCTTCGATCTCCTTGGCAATGTTGGCCGGAGCCTACTTGGTTTTAAGCGGCGAAACGCATTTATTCGGCGTGCGAATTTTGCGCACAAAAATGGATTCTGGAATGCTGATGCTCTTTTATGCCATGCTGGCAGGTGCCAGCGATCCGGCGCGCAAGTTGACCGAGATCGTCAATGTGGTGGTCCGGGCTGGAACCGCTTGTGAAAACCTGTTTCGCACATTTGACACCGAACCGTTGGTCACGGTGTCAAAAAACAGGGTAAGGATGAAGGCGCATTCCCAGAGCATTGAGTTCGCCGGTGCCTGGTTCGGATATCTGCCGAAGCAACCTGTGATCAAGAACTTGAACCTCAAAATACCTTTCGGGCAGACCCTTGCGATCGTCGGCGGCAATGGAAGTGGCAAATCGACCGTGGCCAACTTGATCGCCAGATTCTATGACCTGGGAAGAGGAAAACTGACGATTGACGGTGTCGACGTCCGGGATATCCACCCCAAAAAATTGCGGCAGCAGATGGCATGGGTCACGCAGGACACATCGCTGTTTTGTGGCTCAGTTCTGGAAAATATTCGATATGGCAACCTGAACGCCACCCAAACGGAAATCTCAGAAGCCATCCAATTGGCCGGGATCGATCGGTTTCTAGGAGACTTGGAAAAAGGGCTGGATTCTGAAATAGGTGATCGCGGCACGCTGTTATCAGCTGGGCAACGCCAGCGAGTTGCTTTAGCGCGGGCGATCGTCGCAAATCCGAGAATCTTGATTTTGGATGAAGCCACCAGTCAGATGGACGGCCAAACAGAACAATTAATTCACCTGGCCCTAAGAGACTATCTAAAAAATCGCACGACCATCCTGATCACTCACCGGATAAGTTCATTAGCGCTTGCTGATCGAGTGATCGTTATGGATGCGGGTCGCATCGTCGGTGACAGCACGCCGGAATTTGCCTCACGCGATGTACCGGAATTCAACAATCTATTTGCGAAATCAGCATGAATTGCCTCCGCAACGATATCGGGCTGATTATGGTCAATTCTGCCCTTTTGCCACCTCGAGCGTTCCTGTACACTCGCGGCTGAAGTCCCAGGAAGGAGTTATCGATGGGTATATTCGATCGTTTCAGAAGCAAAAATCACCGAATGTTCGGTGGGGTTGATTCAATCCAAATTAACGATAAACGACCTCGGGTCTTGTTCGTATCCCATGAGGCGACGCGTACTGGCGCCCCAAAGATCATTCTCAATGTACTCAAGCATTTTGCTGAACACACCAACACCAGATTGGATACGATCCTGCACAACGGGGGGCATCTCGTCGACGAATTCGTGAAGTATTCTCATGTCGACTGTTTGAATTTACCACGCAAGCAATCGGATGACCTTAGCCGTCGCGTGCAACGTATTGTCACACGGAATCGAGCGACCGCACCCGTTGTTGCCCTATGCAACTCGATGGAATCTCGATATATCGCCGCCGAGCTTAAGCAGCAAAAGATAGCGATAATTTTTTTAATCCATGAACTCCCTTCCTCCTATACAGAAGCCGAATATCAATCAGTGTTTGAAATTGCTGACAAGGTTGTGTTTCCGATCGAGTCGGTAAAACAACAAACTGAGATAAAAATCAAGCTACCTGAGAAAAGGGTGGTTGTTCTATCTCAAGGGCTACTCAATCCCGAATTTGGACAACGACTTGATCGAGACAAAACGCGATTAGAAATCCGCAAAGAGTTGGGAATTCCGGAACAAGCCAGAATCGTGCTGGGATGCGGTTCACTCGACCTTCGTAAAGGGATTGATCACTTTGCCGCAGTGGCACGCGAGACGATCCTGAACGAACCTGACCCGGGCAAGCAGCCAATCCATTTTGTATGGATAGGCGAAGGGCCACGCTGGACGCACTCGACCTTCCATTATGTCGGTTTGGACTTGGAGAAATATCAAATCAATCATCGAGTTCACTTTGTTGGGGAACGTGAAAATGTCGAGCCCTATTTTGTCGCTGCGGACGTTTTTCTGCTTTCGTCGCGTGTCGATCCACTCCCCTGTGTGATGCATGAGGCGATGGCAGCACAGATCCCGGTGATTGCGTTTGATCGATCAGGTGGCGCCGCGGAGGCGATCAAGGATGGCGCGGGAATTGTCGTCCCCTACGGAGACTATCATCAAGCCGCGCTGATGATCTCGATGCTCCACGAACAGCCCTGGTTGGCTGCTTCAATTCGAGAAACATCGCTGGATCGAGTCCACACGCAATTCCAATTTGCCGACTATGCTAATGAATTGGTCAAACTGTCCGAATTGATTTCAGGAGTTGCCCTGACAGATGACAAAGACAGAAGTCATTTGAAGTTTGCCGCATAACGTTTTTTGACAAGCTGGTCATAAACGTTGGCAACACCTGCCGCCATGCTCAGTTCCGAAAACGACTCGCGTTGCCGCTGAATCGCTGATTGTCTTAAGTCGTTCCAATCGCATTCATGGTCAAGCATCCGCTGTACGGATCTTACCAAATCAGTTGTATCACCGGGTTTAAAGACTAAGCCGTCCCGTTCATGTCGAAGCGCTTCAGCGACCCCTTCGACATCGGCGGCAATCACGGGTACTCCATTCGCCATTGCTTCCAGAACCACCATCGGCAAGCCCTCACCAAATAGGCTTGGCAGTACAAATATGTCCATTTGCTGAAAGTAACGATTGACATCGGATTGGAAGCCAGTCCACTCGATCAACGGGCTGACACCCAACTCCTCTGCTAACGCCTTGATTTGCCGTTCGTATGTTTCGGATTCAAAGGGCCCCACAGCCACGAAGCGAAGTTTGCGCCCAGACCTTGCCAACTCAGCCAATGCTTGCAACAAAATTTCCATTCCCTTGCGAGGTCGAAATAGGGCCGTCGTTCCGAGAGTCCAGGGTTCGCAGGGGGGCAGGCGATGCGGAATTTCCGACACTGTGCATACGCCGTTGGTCACCACGTGCAGTTTGTGGCGAGGATGCCCTGAAGCGAACATATAGCTTGCGAGGCTGCGCGAAACGCAAATCATCGCGTCACATTGTCGAAGCGACCAGTTCTCGATCCACTGATTGAGTCGGTTTTGAAGGCCACGTGTCGAATCGCGTCCCACCGGACTATGAACGTGGTAAACCAATAATGACCCCGTCTTTTTAGCAACCATCCGCCCCACCATCAGGGTCCTCGGAGTATGGGCGTGAATAATATCATAGCTATTGCCCGCAACGAGCCCAGCGATCTTTCGTACCACCTTGAAATCCAATCGGGAACTCATTGGTTCAATCTTCAGTGGGCATTGTGTGCTCTCACGCTGTTTAGGAAATTTGCCATCCTTCAGACAAACGAATCCAGGTTGATAACCAAACTTGGGAAGTGTCATACCGAGTAAGTCTTGAACACGCTCGGCACCTGAAAAATGCTCACCATTGATCAAGTGAAGAACGCGAATCGATTTGCGATTCGGGTTGTCGCTTTGTTTAGGTATTTCCCAATTCGATTGAGCGACTTCCGTTGTAATTGTGGGGTGGGAATTGGACATGGGGCACTCGCATAAAACGATTTGTAATCTTTTAACAAGCATAGATTGAGGCAAGAGCCTCAAAAGAAACAACGTTTGACATATCCAAAGAACGGAAACTGCTCGATTCGATAAACTGACAAAATCGGCGTAACTGTCAGAATTATCCCCTTTGCTAGCACGAAATCTCTGTGTTCCAATGACCGGTTTTTGCTATGCTTTCCGCCAAATCTCTTTTTTGGAGCAAGCTGACTTTGTTTCGATTGACTCTCCTTTTGATCTGCAGTTTTGTATTCGCCGTATCCGGATGCGCTTATCGAAAAAATGTTGGGCTGCCCAATCACGATGAGTTTACCCAGGATCAACTGGTTGTACGTTGTGATTTCAAGTTGCCTCGACGCCATCGTCTATTGGCGGAGTTGGCAGGCCGGCGCGATGACATTTCGCAGCGACTACTACTGCCGACTTCGGATGAACCGATCAATGTTTACATCTTTGAAAACGAACCCAGATTCCGCAAATTCATGCGGAAAAATCACCCTCAGTTTCCGCACCGCCGCGCGTTTTTTGTCAAGGATGACACGAACCTGAATGTCTATGCCTATTGGGGGAATCAGGTTGCCGAAGACTTGCGCCATGAAGTCACGCATAGCTATCTCCATGCGGTGGTACCCTGTTTGCCTCTTTGGATGGATGAAGGGTTGGCTGAATTCTTCGAAATGCCGCGCGGCCAAGACGGATTCAATCGCCGTCATGTCTATCATTTAATCGACGAATTAAAGGCGGAGCGATGGACTCCAAATCTCGAACGACTCGAACGACTCAATAATCCTCTGGAAATGACTCAGCTCGAATATGCTGAGAGTTGGCTTTGGATTCATTTTTTACTTGAATCGTCAATGGATCACGCAAGTCTATTGCAAAATCAACTTGCACGTCTCAGGATGAACGGCCAAGCCGAATCACTCTCAACAATCATTAACAAAAAAATCCCTGCTGCCAACGAATTATTGGTCGCCCATCTGCTGGAACTTGCCGACCAGCTTTAGCGCAACATCGCAACGTACTTTGGAGGTCACCAGAATCGTTGCATGACACTTCGAGTCGTGTTTTTTTAACTCAAATGAATTTGAGCCGGACCTTACGACGCCGGCATGTGCGATGGCAGGGGGCGTTCATCATGATCTTCCTCCGGTGGTCTTGTACCGTTTCGAATCGAGTGGCGGGAGCGCTTCTTCAAGAACTCCCTTGGCCTTATTCCATGCCAGGATCGCCTCGACGACCATCCAGAACTGCAGCAGCAGGATGCCTGTTGCAAAACCGATCAATAGAAGTTGGTTTTGCCCTTCCTCGTGAAACACACTATTAGGGCTGAATATTTGCCAAAGCAAAGCCCACGCTGGCAGAATAATCATTAACACCATCGGAATTACGGCGAACCATATCGGTTTGTTTCGTCGCCACAGATAAAACACGATTACCAAAAATGCCAATCCCGCCAACAGTTGATTCGTGGCGCCAAACAGCGGCCATAAAATCATTCCGCCAGTTCCCGGGCCATATTTAGTCGGCAACATGGCCACGGCACCTCCGCAAACCACGGCGATACTGGTCGCAACATATTTGTTAGTCATCGGTTGAATCCGAAACGATGTTCCAAGTTCCTGAATTACATACCGTTGCAAGCGCGTCGCCGTGTCCAAAGTGGTTGCTGCGAAGCAGGCGACCAGAACCGCGATAATTCCGATTCCCAACTTGGTGGGGACTCCAATCGCTCCCAGGAAATTGGCGCCCCCTTGAACAAAAGCCTCAAGCTGATGTCGCAACCCAAAGGCGCCCCAGGACTCCGCGGTATATTTGCTCTCCCAAGCTGCATGTCCAACCAAGGTCGTTCCATCGGCGGTCGTGATTCCCATTCCCAAACCGGCACAACACGCCAAAATCACGACAACCGCCAAGCCCCCTTCCAACAGCATCGCTCCATATCCGACAAACCTTGCTTCGGTTTCGCGTTGCAGTTGCTTACTGCTGGTACCACTGGACACCAGGCAATGAAAGCCACTGATCGCGCCACAAGCAATGGTGATGCACAAAAACGGCAGGAGTGGCGGCGTATTTCTGGGTAAACTCGCGTCCGTCGCGACCATGGGTGCAGTTTCAGTTAAGTTCGCTTCACCACTGAGGCTGGCGATCAGCATCCCCACCATCAACAGCACTAACGCAACAATCAACTGGTGGCTATTCACGAAATCGCGCGGTTGCAGCAGAACCCAAACCGGCAGCACCGACGCGAAGAAACAGTAGGCGAGCAAGATCATCGTCCAAATGATGACGGGATTGCCGAAACTAATCTCGATTGGGAAATGATAAGCCCCCAAATAGACGCAAAAATAGACCAGCACCAACGCGACCAGCGAAAGCATAAGCAGATTTCCACCTCGACGGAACGACCAGAATCCCACAACGATTGCGATGGGGAGTGAAATCCAAACTGGCAGCACGGATTCCGGATACAGCTTGAAGATGTTGGCGATCACCAGCCCAAAGATTCCCAGCACAATGGTCAAGGCAAAAAACAGGACCAACAAAAACAGGAGTTTTGCTCGCGGTGAAATCATGCGTCCAGCAATTTGCCCGACGGTTTGGCCCCGATTGCGCAATGAGATGACCAGCGCGGAGAAATCATGAACGGCACCGATAAAGATCGAGCCGAGAACGACCCAAATCAGGGCAGGCAGCCATCCCCAGAATACTGCGATCGCGGGTCCAACGATCGGACCGGTGCCAGCAATGCTGGTGAAATGATGCCCAAACACGACAGCCTTGTTGGTTGGTACAAAGTCCAAATCGTCCTGCAACAATCGACTGGGGACAATCGCCCGATCGTCTAAATTGAAAATGCGTTTGGACAACCAACGCCCGTAGGTGTGATAAGCAATGATGAATCCGAAAAAAGC
>JBGTDM010000388.1:0-4757 GCA_041748315.1 Pirellulaceae bacterium | reverse complement strand
AACAATTCACCTGCGTCGACATCAAAATACTGACCCAAGTTAAAAAAGTCAAAGTGACTATTCGCGACGACGATACCCAATCCATCGACCTGCCGCGACGTAATCGTTGGCTTCTTGGCAGTCTTAATCGAGATGGTGCTAATCGGACTCCAAAACTTGCCATCAAAAGCCTGGACCCTGAAATGATCTGTCCTGAAACCGCTCGTCGCTGACGAAATTGTTGAATTCCGGAACTGCTGAGGGGTCAACTCAATCCATTGCTTAAAGGGTTGTTCGACTCCGAATACAGAAAAGTAAGCCGAACCAGGTGAATTGCTTGTATCGAAGAGGCGATAAGACTTGATTGAATTATTGTCGGCGTCAGTAACATTGACGAACTTCGTCATTTTGTCCGTGACCCCAATCGGTAATTGAAAAAGTTTTTCCTGGACTTGGGGCCGGTACAGATTGGCATGTGTGGTCGCCGCAATCGTTTGTAACAAACTCCAATGTTGCGTATCTCGAGCACGAACGTCGATGATTTCGGTCTGACCATTAAGCGCACCAACGTATTGAAAACGGGGCAGATCCTTCGCTTCGACCAAAATCCAGTCGGCGATCCCATTCCCAGTTCCTTCTTGCAGTTTAACGCCATCAAGTTGGAAATAGCCTCCGCCTACTTTGCGGTCGCGGAACAGATACCGGTCGATGGGCCAACCGTCCGGGTCCGATGCTTGCAACCACCCGACCACATTGATTTTCTCGTAAGCAACGACGTGAAACGGAAACACGGTCAGGAGTGGTACCGTCACGTTGGGTACAGCCGAATAGATAAAGAACTCTGCCCATTTACTCCAATCCTGTCCATCAAATGCCTGAACTCGAATGGTCTCACGGCCGATGATGGACCCAGACAGGTATTCAAGCGTCCCCAGTTCATTCGTATTCAAAGTAATCAACGAATTGGCATCTCGTCGAATGCCGTCCACGGTAAAGTAACCGGATTTATCACCTCCAAACGTGTCGACAAATCGCCATTTGGTAATCGGATCGCCATCGGCATCCGTTGCAGTAAAAAGGTTAAACCCATTGATTGTATTCCCTAGAAGAACAACCAAGTCTTGCGTTTGTGCGACAGGAGGGGTATTCATGCCAAATTACCTTACGTGAATAACTAGATTATAAATGTTTTGGAACGGGCTAAATCGTCCTTGCGACCAGATCGTTAAACGACGCTAACCAAGTGGCCAAACGCGGTTTGCGGTTGGGTAAAGTTAATGACGAATTGCTGGTTAACCGCCGTGGTTTTGTTAAACAAGTCGAACAGGTCAATTCTGTTTCCGGCAAATTCCAGCGTCTCGACGCGGGATCCACCCCACAATTGATCTTTAATACGTACAGATCCCTGCGATGTCACTTCACCATTGATTTTAAAATCGATGACGAGATCACGATTCAACCTGCGGAAAAAGAAATCATCTGTGAAATCATTAAATCCGAGGTCAGAGAACGCCTCGACAAGCAATGTATCACGGCCACCGAGTTTGCGTTCGTCGATAATGTCGTCGCCGTCACCCAGTCCCCAAATATAGGTGTCATTTCCTTGACCGCCGATCAGGATATCATTCCCGCCGTTTCCACGAAGCGTGTCGTTGCCGAATCCACCTTGCATAACGTTGCCAATATCATTTCCGATAATCATATCATTACCAAGGCCACCCACGACGTTTTCGATGACCGTTCCGAAGTTGATATACAGATTGTTCTGCAAACCATTGATCGAACTGAATGAGCCCTCACGGATATCCAAAATATTGTCGAATAGTGAATTGTCAATGGCAAGGGTATCGACACCGCCTGCGTCGGTAATTCCATCCACAAATTGACCATCACCCTGCCAGTAGTTCTCGATGTCGTACCGAGTATTACCAGAATTCACCGTTCCTACGCCATAGAAATCGAGCAATGCTGCGTCGGCGTAAAGTCCAAAAGATCGAGTAAACAATCCATCAGGACGACCGCCAGGAGTATACATAATCGAGTAGTCATGCGATCCCAGTGAAGGTGGCATGATCGCGGCATTTTGGTTTCCAGGATTTCCATCTACGAAATAGGGATGCTTTAAACCCAACGCATGGCCCAATTCATGTCTGAAAATCATTCGTTGAGATCCGTCCAAAGCCCAGGACGCTGGATTGTCGTCAAAGCACAGTCCATAATTCAACCAAATATCACCGGTAGACGGATCCCCGGCAGGATTGGCAGGCAGAAATGCATACGCACAGGCATTGGAATCTGGATTGACGTATCCATGGACTCTTATGAAACCGTGAGCGCCAAATTGAGGATGCACCGGCCCGGTATCCGATATCTCGAGGAAATCGATCGTATCAAACATCTTGCTGAACCTGGAAAATTCCTCGCGGATTGCCTGGCGGCCAACCGGTGAAAAGACGAAAAACTGATCGGGATTTGCTTCGCCGACCGCTCGCCCATCCTGCGGAAAGTTCTCCGCAAAGCTATAGGTCAATACAATCTTTTCCTCGCCGACAAAAAATCGTTTCCATTCGAGTGGTGCGCCTTGACTAAATGCATGATGAGATTGTCTCATCTCTGGTTCGCTACGAACGGTGATGCGTTCCCACCGAGTATTAAATCGTCCGTTGTGTGCACGAACATAGAGTTCATCGATCGCTCGGTTGTCCCATTTGCCACCTTCAAAAAAGAGTTGTTCAAACTCATTCCGCGTGTATTGGTGAAGTTGTCGTGCACCCTGAAAATTGTTAATCCCAAAAACCAGGTTGCCAGTTAGGTCGACCATCGGATCTGAATGAGTCGTCGAATTGTCATAGACCTGATAACTCTTGAATGTCGGTCCGTTATCCGATTTGGCAATGAGATCAATCAAATTGATGCGGTCCAAATCCTCAAAAGCAAAGATTTTGGGTTTGTCGAATGAGGGTTGTACCTCGGACGTGATCCGAATCGTTTGAATCGTACTCCAATGGCGACCGTCAAACGCTTGGACCCGCAGCAGGTCATCGCGATTGATTTGAGCTGATGTGTACGTCACCGTGTCGAGCTTGTCCCCGTCAACATAAATCCATTCGTGATGCGGACGTCGGATCCCTTCGACCGATACATACGCGGAATTGGTCGGCAAACTGGTATCTAAGAATCGATACCGCTTGATTGTGTTTCCATCAGCATCTGAAACAAATACCAGATTCTCCATCGGAATGGTTACCTTATGTGGTAACACAATTGAGAATGGAGCCACAAACGGAGGACTGAAGTTTTCCTTGGTCGTCGCGAGCGACGTCACGGGATCGGTCCACTGACCACCTACGCCGGGAGCACCGTCTCTCGCTTTACTGAAAATCTTTTCCGACTGGCCATTGAGGGCGCCAACCCAATACAACTGGTCAAGTTCATTCATATCCAGCACAAAGAACCATTGGCTCTCCGGCATCTTGACACCCTTGAATTCAAAATAGCCACTGTTCATGCCCACACGATCGTCGCGGAACTGCATGCGGTCAATTGGCCATCCGTCGGGATCCGAAGCGAAAATAAAGTTCCTGACCTTGACTTTTTCATTCGCCACCACGTGAATGGTGTTGGCATTGATGACCGGAACTGTCACATTTGGAACAACGGAATAAACGACAAATGGTGCAATTGCACTCCATACTTTGCCGTCAAACGCTTGCACCTCGACCGTGTCCTGAATCACCTGATTACCAGCAACGAATTCCAATGTATTCAAGTTTGCCGAGGTGACCTCGATCCAAACGTTCGCTGGCTGGCCATTGCCGTTAACAAAAATCCTACCCGACCCATTCGTACCGTTCTTGTCCCGAAAACGAAACTTGGTGATCGGATCACCATCCGGATCAGAAGCGCTAACCAAACTAACGCCATTGATTGAAGTGTTTAATAAAGCGATCTGATCTTGGACATTAACAATGGGTGGCTTGTTCATTTCGGCCTCGTTAAATCTCGGTGCCCCTCAGGATAGTTGAGTGCGATATCTGCCGGACATTGATGCCTGTCCCACAACACTCGATCCAATTGGCTTTTCTGTTCCACAATTTCAAATTTTGGGATTGCGATGTAAAACTATCCTTCATCCCCCCGTCAGACCAATGTACCAGCTTCGGCAAAATTGGCCCAACGCTTTCAAAACGCAAAGTTTGGCAGTTTGTACTCGATTTTTGAGATTTTGGATTTGATTCGGCTAAAGGTTAAAAAATTTAACCCGCCGACTGTGCCAAAGTGCTCGTTAAAAGTTCCAGTTTATTCAGGTTTTGTGCCGTGTAAACTGAAATTGGCTAAGAATCCTATAAGTTAGCAAGTTTAAGCAAAATACCGATTGTGCTACCTCAGAACGCCGAAACGCCGATTTTCCTCAAATTCTCGTCGTTATCCAGTATTTAGGAAAGCAAAATCTCTCGTTTATGTAATGAAATGAACCGATCGGACCTGGTTCGACACGCTCCCCAATCGCATTTTATGCAGGACAAAGAACGAGCGTGCTTAACCTATTGTGAGAACCTGTGCTGGCGATTCGCCATACCCTCTGCCGGTCGAGATGAGCGCCGTGGAACGCACGCGTGTTTCAAGTTGATCTGGTTTAGCGCGCATTTCTCACATGGCTAGCGTCGAGAGGGGCCATCTGCCGCTGGGGACAGCGGCAGCTACTGTAGGTCGGCATGTCCTCAGGCCGACACTTTGACCTGAACGCATCTCACATGGCAAGCGCCGAGAGGGGCCAT
>JBGTDM010000387.1:0-3789 GCA_041748315.1 Pirellulaceae bacterium | reverse complement strand
CGATTTTGGTTTGTTGAACGAAGACGAGCAACTCATCCAAAGCCCGTACCACTATCGGGACCGTCATACTCAGGGAATCCTGTCTCAAGCCTTCAAAATCATGCCTCGCGATGCGATCTTCGCCGAGACTGGATTGCAATTCATGGAACTCAACTCTTTGTTTCAGTTGTTTGCCATGCACCGAGACAAGGATCCGGCGCTTGGTCAAGCTGCCAAGTTATTGTTGATGCCCGATTTGTTCCATTGGATGCTGTGCGGCGAGACGATGACAGAATTGACCAATGCCTCGACGACACAGCTTTTCAACCCAATGACACGTCAATGGTCGAGCGCGATTATTGATCAATTCCAACTCCCGCAGCATATTTTTTGCGACATCGAGCAACCAGGAACGATCCTCGCGAAATTGAAGCCGGAATTGCAATCGATCGCGGGAATCGGTGAAACGAATATCGTGTTGTGTGGCACGCATGACACAGCTAGCGCCGTCTTGGCCGTTCCGGCAAGTGGATTCCGTTCGGACCGACCCGATTGGTGCTATATCAGTAGCGGGACATGGTCATTGATGGGACTAGAACTATCCCAGCCACGGATCGACTCGCAGGTAAGCGAATTAAATTTCACGAACGAAGCTGGTGTGGGTGGCACGACTCGACTGTTGAAAAATATTTCGGGACTATGGTTGTTGCAGGAGTGCCAACGGAATTGGCGGGAATCCGGCCACGACTATGACTGGGCCACATTAGTCGGCTTGGCCTCGAAAGAAACCCCTTTGCGAACCATTATTGATCCCGATGACCCGTTGTTCGTAGCTCCCTCTAACATGCTCGAAGCGATCGCATCCTATTGTCGACAACATGCCCTGAAAGCTCCCGAAACGGTTGGACAATGCGTTCGATGTTGTCTGGAGAGCTTAGCAGAGAAGTACCGGCAGGTCTTTGATCATTTGTGCACGATTGTCGGCAAACGACTGGAGACGATTCATGTTGTTGGTGGTGGATCGCAAAACGAGCTTTTGTGCCAGATGACAGCAGATGCTTGTGCGACACCGATTTTAGCCGGTCCCATCGAAGCGACCGCTTTAGGAAATGTGTTGGTCCAAATGCTCGCCGATCAAGCGATCGGGACGTGTGCCGACGCTAGGCAAATCGTCAGAGCTAGTTTTCCGATTCGACGCTATTGGCCGAACGACCGCTGAGCATCCATCACGTATTTTTGTCCAGCATGATTGCAGATTCTCAAGATGGAGCGCGGAGTTACTTGGGAATGGTGATATCCGACGGGTGAGACGGAATGGTTGGTATTAACTGAAGGGTGGTTCGGCAATCAACTCGATTGGTTGACCCGAGGTGGGGTGTTGAAAATGAAGTCTCCAGGCGTGCAGGTGCATCGTTTCTTGTACGTCGCCGCGTAGCGTGGGATCATACAATATGTCACCCAGGATGGGATGTCCATAATTGGCGAGATGCAAACGGATTTGGTGGGTTCGACCAGTCTTCGGTTGTACTTCCAGCAACGTTGTCTCCGCGCACCGTTGAACAACGCGACAAACGGTTTTCGACTCCCGACCCGTGGGCACAATCAATCGCCCCCCACCAACGGTCTTCTCTGTTGAAATCTGTTCATTCAATTCAAATTCATCAGTCGATATCATTCCTCGAACGCGTGCTAAATAAGTCTTTTCGACTCGGCCATCGGCGAATTGTGGTTGGAGCAGGCTGGCCACGCGTTTGGTCTTGCTGAACAGAGCTAACCCGGTCGTATGAGCGTCGATACGATGTGCTGGTCGCAATTGATAGGGCCGGTACACCAAGCCTAAAATGTATCGCAACGTATTTCGGTTAAATCGACCGCTGGGATGCACGGGCAATGGGGCTGGTTTATTCACCGCAACAAGATCAACATCATCAAAGATGATCTTGATATTTGCGTTGACATCAGGTTCAACGGTCATGGGCACATGATGCTTTACACGTTGACCGACCCTTACAATATCCGTTGCCGACAGGGCCCGCCCGTCAACTTGCAACCGTCCTTCGCGTATCGATTCGGCCCAATGATCACAATCCAAATGCGGAAGCACGCACCGGAGGAATTCAATGAGCCGTAAGCCATCATGTTTCAACGAAACCTGCATGGGGCGAACGTTGTCGTAGGGAATACTGCCGGGCAGAACTTTTGTAACCTCACGGATCTTGCGCTGCAGCGATTCGATGATGGCAGCCATTTTTCTGGCTGGTGGCTGATAACATCGAGGGCAGTGCGAGGGGGGCTGGTATCGTTCCGATTCGACATCCTGTTTGGTGAGAATCGCCTGGCAGGCATAACATTGCCGCGTATCCGACTCGGTTAAATCTGGTTTCAATGCAACACGTTTATCAAATACGAAACAGTCGCCTGAATAATGATCTCCACCAACCACTTCAAAATATTTAAGGATTCCTCCTTCCAATTGGAAGACGTTGGTAAAACCCGCACGTTCCATGAACGGACCGGCCTTTTCGCATCGAATTCCACCGGTGCAAAACATCACGATTGGACGGTCTTTAAGTTCGCCAGGAAGTTTATTGACGGCCTCGGGAAAGTCGCGAAAATGGTCAACGCCGATCGGCAACGCATCTTTAAACGTACCGACGGCAATCTCATAGTCGTTGCGGACATCCAACAGGGTAACCGGCTTGTTCTGCTCAAGCCACTGCTTGAGTTCAGTCGCTGGCAGCTTTTCAGAGGTACGGATAGCCGGAGCGATTTCGTCAACTCCGAACGCGATGATCTCCTTTTTAATTCGTACCAACAGACGACTGAAGGGTTGGTGATCGCTAAAACTCTCCTTGAACGCGATATCCGAAAACTCGGGGAACCGGTTGAGTTGGCGGGTAAACTCATCGACCGCACTCCTGGTCCCGGCGACAAAGATATTGATCCCTTCCGGGCTGATGAGTATGGTGCCTTTAAGAGCAAGTTTGATCGAGACTTCTCTAAGTTGGCTTCGCAACTCTTCCAACTTCGGTATTTCAACAAATTTGTAGCCGGCAATATTTACAAAGCTGTTTTCCGTTATGTAGTCGATGTTGGATTTCGATGTCGTCGCATTTGCCATGGTGTTTCGATACTCGTTTTAGATCGATTCGGTCACTTTTCATCCAAGTCGTTTTGAGTCAATTTAAATCATTCGACCGGTACCGGCTAGTCCTTAAAACCAGCTTACCCGGAACGCCTCCTGCAAAATGTCCTTGTCTATTGTCAGATCCGCAACCACCATCTTCAGCCGACGGTTCTCCTCTTCGAGCAGTTTCAGAAGTTGCGCCTCTTCCGACTTCATCCTCCGTACTGGATTCGCCAGTGGTGGAATGTCTGCTCACAAACTTCCAACGCTTGGATTACCAGACCAAGCGTCATCGACCAGGGTTCGGGGTGAAAGTCATTTGGGGGTCATGCGAACATTTCCGGCGGCGGTGCTCGTGGAGGCGGTTCGACAAGCTGAATGATCGAGACGTTTTCAGTCGAACCTCGGTCTCTTTAAGTAATCCACCCCGCAGTTGCAAAGCTTAAAACCCGTGCAGGTAGCCGCAACGGCTCAAACAGGCGACCGAAAGAGGCATTTACCGTTGCGTCGAGGGCTACGGCGACTAAAATTCTACTAGTGCGTTGTCCAGGTTAGAGATTAGGGTTAGCCTGGGCTGTCAAAAATTTGGGGTTGTGGCCAATCTGGCTTGCGCAAGTTTCTTTCCGTTTTCTTGCGTTGTCAAGTCTTCTCGGCGAGCGACATGAATACCTGGGCCAATGTTG
>JBGTDM010000386.1:0-7434 GCA_041748315.1 Pirellulaceae bacterium | reverse complement strand
GAGGTAGTTCAATGGGTGAGATAAAGACTACGGCTTCCGTGTCATCGGAAAACATCTCCGAATACTTTCGAGCGATTCGTGGAACCAATCCAAGCCGTTGAGTCGCAACGAAAAACGTATCGAAAGCATGACTTGGTTCGAGTTCACCAAGTCCCCCCAGCGTTTGAGGAAACGCACATCGGCCTCCTTGGTGTACGAAAACGACCTCCGAGATTGCTTTGTTGGCCGTAGGCGCTTGATAGTCAAGCCCGTTTGCTATCTCGGACAGCAAGATCGATGCCCATCCGCCGATAACAATGACAGAGAAAGCACGGAGCGAACGGTTTTGCATCGTCAGCAAGACCGCACCAACGAGCGAAAGTACTCCAATTGTCGGCAAGAAATTTGCCAGCCAATGTGAACGGAAGTTCAAATAGTTAACCAATCCCAGGAGAAGTTCTTTTCTATCAAATTGAAAAATTGCAAAAGATGACCAGACCGTACTGTCCGTAAAAATGGAGACCCTGCCTTTTCCCACATTTTGAGTCGCGCACAAAACACCAGGACCATATGGATGATCGGGAAAGTACCTTGGGTTTGAAAAGAAACTTTGACCAGCATAGTCATGGCCGGAGCGAACGCAGTCGACTACGACCATGACCAGTTGCGACCGAATATCTGCGTTGATCGAACATGAAGTCATAAACAAAAATTCTTCACACGAATTCGCTGCCGGGTGTTTTCCAATTGCAGAGGATTGGAAATAGTTGAATCCACCGGACGAAGATGAAACGGCGTCATAATTCAATTGGATTCCCCAACCGTCCGTTAATTTGTTGAGACGAGTACTTGTACCCATCAGATTCGTATGATCGCCGACCAGCAGCAGCCCCCCGCCGTCCTGGACCCATTGGCGGATTGCTTTCTGCTCGTCATCGGCCAATGATTTTTCTGGGGTTTTCAAAATCAAGACATCGTATTGGCTGAGCAATTGAGAATCGTATGACATGCTCGTGTTGACATCGACCATGAAAAAGTTCCCCAACCATTCAGCGAAACTGGAAAAACTGTACGTTGAGAAATCACCGTACCATTCGGTGTCGAGCAATCGGGCAGTCGGTTCCCACTGCCCACACAATTTATCATCAATCAACACCCGCCCCATTTTTTGTCTCCCGGAAGGATAGTAACACAGCAAGAAAACACCAATGATGCTCAGTGTCAAAACAGCCAAAGAACTATGGAAACCAATGACTCGGACGCCTTCGGAACCCTCTTGATAAGGCGATTGTCTCCATTCCAGAAAAGCGAAGGCAATTGAAAGGATCAATAGATGGACAATCATTGCGTACAGTCCAAACGACAATCGCGACATCAACAAGAAACCTGAATTCTGTCCAAGCGCTTGATCAGCTTCAATGAACAACACGCAGACGACCGCAAATCGAATCAGCAAAAGGGAAACGAATACTGCGAGTGACATTAATATCGTTTGCCACCTTACGCGGTCGCATCGAATCAGGTGGCAGACCAGCCATGCGATATAAAACAGGCTTGCCCAACCAATGCCGGTTTTTTCGGCAGACGGAAGAATTCGCACAAGGCCATCATGTGAGTGAATGCCAAGTAAACCGGAATCAAATGCTACATTAAAGCCGATAAGTTTGAGCATCCACATGGTGGATACACCAAACAGATCTTGAAAGGCCAGTCCTCTCGCTTCGAGGTAAGTTAATTGGTGATCAACAGCAACGATGAAAGCTAAAAGCGGAACCCAAATCAGTAACGACCAGGAGAGTTTGGACTTTTGAAACAAGAACAAGTCGGCCAGAACAGCGAAAAGCCAAATCAACAATGCATTGGCGATTCCGGTTTGCATTCCTTGATATTTAAAAATCAACCATCCACAGCAAAAACACCCCACTTGAAAAGCACATGTTCGATTTTCCGGGACGAATTTTGAAGCGAGGTTTTGCAACTGGATCATTCCGGTAGCTCCGGCGAAGGAAAATAGTCCGTTACGGAATCCGGATCAATATGCAAAAACTCGATGAACAAATGCCGCACAAACTGAATGTTTCCTTCCCACTCGAAATAAGGAGGCTTTTCAATGTTTCTTGTCGAGAAAAACCTTGAGTCTGAAATCAATAAAAGTCCGCCAAGACCTTTTCGACAAAACACGACGCAGGCTTCGTCGCTATATTCAAGTAATACTTTTACGTCGCGACGCTCGTTGATCTTGATCGAATTCGTGGACTCAATTGGCCACGCATCTAGCAGACGAGGGAATCTCCGGTTTTCTGCAGACTCAATTCTGTTATGAGTAACCGTACCCATGGGGCGATTCTCAATAACTAAGTTGTGTTGTCGAAGGAGTTCTGCGACTGAGCGGAGGTGGTCGTGTCCAGCTGCGACCAATATGATTCCTCCGTTTTCTTCGTATTGAACAATGTCCTCCAACTGCGTACCAACAATCGGCTTGGTGGGAGCAACGAAAACAATCGCTTTCGCATTTTCTACCGTTTCGGTTTTCCAGCGATTGAGTTCGTAATAGTGCAACCCAGATTTTGCAATTAGCGAATAAAGCGGACCAATTGCGTTTACGTCCATATTGTAGTGACCCACATTCAAGACATTGCAGTTAGCGATCAGCACAGTATTGTGACCCGTTTTGGACAATGGATCATGGCTTGGAGTGATAAGGAAGGACGCTGTGAATGCGATTGCAAAACCACAAGTTAATGCAAGTCCATTCTGCACTCGATTGGCAGTCAACCCAAATAATGCGGCAAGAACTGCAAGGCTAAGTCCAGTTTTGACCCATCGATTCTCCAAGAACCCCGCCGGACGGCTGCACCAATCCAGAAGTGGCAAGACGACGTACTTGAGCCTTCGAGTGATACCACCTTGTAGTGTCGATGTGTCACCAAACACGACAACACGTCCCCGCCCAATAGTGTTCGTCGCCACAAGTGATATATCGCCAGCCTGTTCACCCGGCTCATATTTGTAGTTTCCTAAAAAACTTCCAACGACATTTTCTTTCACTCCGTCATCCGAATGACCGTATCTCCCTACCACCAGTGGGCGAGCACCATGGAATAAATTCAATGAAGCCCCGATCGCAATTCCCGGCGAATGTTCTTCCCAAACCCCTTCAATAAAACTACTGCTTGCGCTCAGACAACCCCGCCAACCACTGCGTAAATAATACCCGGAGTCAAATTTGAACTCGATTCCATAACGACCGGTAACTTGATTCAGGCTGTCCTGCAAACCAAACACGTTGGTGTGGTCGCCAAATACGAGCAAGGTACCTCCTCGTTTGACAAACTCGTCGACGACAAGCAATTCACTTTCATCCCAGTCCTTGGCTGAATTAATCAAGATGAGAATCTGGGCGTCTTTGATCGATGATTGCTCAATGTAATCTTCGTCAATTAATGACACGTTGTATCCAAACTTCAAGAGAAAAAATGGCAGCTCGCCAAACATACCGCCTGGTTTCTCAAACGTCGGACGTTTCCAGTCCAAACCGCCTCGGTTGTGAATCGCGATATGCTTTGTTGGCGGACTCAGGAACGTATCAAAACTGCAAATTGATAGACCGCATAATACCCCAGTCGCAAACAGCACGACCGCCCAGGTTCTCGCTCGACCGTTTGCCGGCTTTCGAGTAATGGATTCGTCGTTCGGTACGTTTGCTCGAATGAAAAAACACACCGCAAAGAACACGATCAGGGCGGCGAAGGTCCATGTGAGCGACCGCAATAGAATGATCGACTTGTCATACACCTCCGGCTTAAACAGCAAACAAGTTGGAATAGGTAAGGTCAGTACCGCGACGGACAATAACAATGAAATGTTTAGTTTCAAGAATCGATACGATGAAAATAAAAAAGACCAAATCAACAACCAAAATCCGAACCCGAGGGTACCAGTTGAAAAAACTGCCTCGCCATCATGACCAGCCGACACGACATTGGAAATCAATGAAGCCAGATAGTCGAATGGAACTCTCGACATAGGTGCCAGCTCGCTTATTCGCGAGAGCCCAAAATAGATTCCTGAACCGCCCCCTAACGCTGCCAAAATGCGGTCTTCTTTTCTGAAGAACGAAACGATTTGAAGGAACAATACAATCCACAAAACCAAGCAGGAACGTGTGGGGCTGAAAAAAAGGACGCCAATAACAAGTAAAAAAAGTGTTCCCCAAATTCTGGCAGATTCACTTTTGTTTTTCGGTTGGGTGCCAATCACCCACCAAAGCAACAAGAACGCTAGCCCAATTCCCGAGACAATGACGCGACGGGTCTCATGCGAAAGCGGAAAGAACCAATTGTCAGCAATCAATAAAGTGACAACGGCTAAGCCTAAGGATATGGATCGGATCAACTCATTCATAAGCAAAGGAAAGCAATCAAACGGTCGCAGTACTTGCGACCGTTTGAAATACTCTTAAAGAGATTCCAGACTAGGAATTTCTGGACTTACCACTAAATGAGACAATCAATCCAAAGCCAATCAGTGCGATCGCAGCAAGAAAGAGTTTGGCTTGATTGCGACTGGTTCTGCTTGGCAAGAAATGAGAGTCATTTCGGATTGATGCTTGTTGTCCAGAAGGGCCAGTAACCGAACCGGGTTGGTCTCCAGCACTACAGAAACCGTTTTCATCAGGACCCTCCCATTCGCCGCTGTCTGGATTCAACACGGAACATGCAGCTTCTTCGTTGTTTTGATCGGCGCTATACGTGCTACAGCGGTCGTTACCACTTTGAGTAAACGTCGTACATTCCCCTTGCCCATTTGGCTCGTATATCACCGAGCAAAACCTTTTGCCACCGTTATGGCCATCGGTGGAGCATTTGCCGCCGTTGCTGTCGTCCGGTCGAAAAACACTACATCGTTGTGAGTTCCCACCCGCCTTGGAAACGGAACAAAAGGCGTGTTCGCCTTCCTTGCCCTCACCGGAAATACTGCAAAAAGCGTTGTCCCGATCGGTAAATGTCGAACACTTGCCGGGCGTTCCACCAATGTCCGGCACCCCGGAAACGCTGCAGTTGGCCGGATAGTCAAAATCAATCACCGAGCAAGTATCACCGCCCAATCCACCTGGTTGTCTGTGCGTACTACATTCCCCCTGTTGTAGCACGCTGCAACTAACCGTGTTGGGATCTTTGTTGTCATTGTGCAAGACCGAACACTTGTTGTTTGACGCGTTCGTTGTGGAACAAGCGGCAGCATTCTTGTCCAGAACGGAGCAATAACCGTTAATCCCATCTTTGTCAGCCACCGAGCACAGTTGTGCCTCGGCACCGCTGTTGACCACAACGGAGCAAGCCAATTTATCTTGGGCATCGTTACTGGCTGTCGAGCATTTGTTTTCCATATTTTGCTGACTGGCCGTTGTGCAAACATAGCCACTGTTGTCTTTTCCGATTGAACATTCGCTCCATCCTTGCATCGAAGAGCATTTCCAGCGATAGTCGTTGACCACGGAGCAATTGGTTGCACCGCCTTGGTCTTGCACTGAGCAAATCTCAGTTTCCGTCGCGCCGTAAGACGCGCTCGTCATGGTTACAGATGTAACTGGGTCTTGCTGTTGGGTAAAAACACCCAACGCGTCTACAGGTTCCTTTTCAATTTGATTGGAAAACACTGGCTTTTTTTCCGATGACAAGCGAGCTGGATGAAAATCGTTGACAATTTTCATTTTGCCGGCAGAGTCACTGCGAGAAAACGCAATCCCTTCATTATTGGTGGCAGAGGCTGTGGATGCTATTAACGTCAGCATTGCCAGCCCAAGCATTCCCCCACTTGTCTTTCCTGTTCTAGACATTTTGCATTCTCCTGTTGAGAATAAACGAATCCACTTCCTTCCGTTGGGCAGATTCGAGGTCATTTTTCGGCGGACATCATGGCGCCGACATAGGATAGCGCGTCGTTAGACATTAAAACGGCTTGGTAGTGGATGCACGGATGACGAGGGTTCGACCACATTTCTCCGACAGCGACCTGATGGCCATATGAGAACGTGGACATTGGCATCTGTGCCAATTTAAAAAGCAATGAGAAACCCTGCTCTTCAACAAACAACTTGCCAAACTTGGGGTTGCTCGCTGGACCATGGGCCGAGGCCAAGCATATCGAACTTCTCGATTGGTGATGGTTGAAAAACTGATACAGTTCAGGAATGCAAGTAATGTCAAAACCAGTGGGATCCGAAGCACGGTCAATCATCAGGATCTTGATTTGTTCGGTACCGTTCGCACCGCCGAGAAAACTTTTTTTCAAATCGATGGTAGTTGGACTTGCCTTCAATTCTTCGAACAGGACTTTGGTGAAGTTCAATCCGGCCGAGTTATTGAGATTGGGCACGATTAACAATCCAGTTTCCAATTCGGCAATTGCAAAAACTGGTTCACTCAATCCAACGAAGTAGAAGTTTCGCCCGTCTACAGATTCCTTCGCAATCACTCGAAGCAAATCTTGGCGTTCAAGCTCTCCCTTTTGGAGACTGATCTCGTCCCGAACCGTTTTCCTATTTCGCTTATCGTCGGTTGACGGCTGCCTTCGCCTTACGTGATCCGGTGCACTGTCGCTGGATGTCTGGCGGTGCCGGGCGACCAGTTTTTCAACGTCGACGCCACTGATAGAGATTTCTGAATTCATTTTTTCCAAAAACGCATCTGCCGAATCTGAAAACAACCTGGGGACGTATAATCCGTTAAGATAAGTTGCATTTCCTACGTCCCTGCCGTCTTTGTTTGCAACGGCAAACACAACGTGAAAGATGCCTGAAGCACGCTGTTTACTGGAGGCCAGCTTGGACGCAACGGTCAGCAAGTCCGCTTCGACCAGATTGGTGCGATTGGCCTTGCGCCAATTGTTGACGACTAAATTTGCGTGAGGGACAACTTCCGCATTAACAACGTCGAGCGAACTTTCCTTGGATGGTTGAATCATCACATATTGAACTACCGCTTGGGCGATTTCGATTTCGTCAGGGATTTCAAGATCAACCAAACTTTGTATCAGGGATTCCAGTTGAACCGCGCGCGGAAGAATGAGCGGGTAGGAAATTCGATAGTGGGTCGAACGGTTTTCTCGGTCAAATCGAAGTAAGATGCCAATTCCACTTGCCCAACTTGGACGATCGTTTGTCGAAACCGACTGCAATTCGACACGATCAGAATCGGTGGCCAACTTCGACGACGATGAATTGCGCCGAAGAACCAGTTCGTCAATATTGGCAAAAAGGAAAACATCGTGTTTGAGCTTTTCACGCTGAACACTGGCAACAACCCGACGGAATCGCCTGTTTTCAGCAAGCGAATCTCGCTCGTTGCCTGCTTGGACGGCCCGGATACGTTCGATCAATGCTTTTGTCGCGTTGATTTTTGATTCAGCCACTCCATATAAAACACCATCGATTGAAAAAACAAACCAACCTTC
>JBGTDM010000385.1:0-32470 GCA_041748315.1 Pirellulaceae bacterium | reverse complement strand
GTCCCGGTCCCCAAAATGGCGTCAACCACCCAATCGGGGTCCGTGGCGGTCAACCACCCTTTAAATTCGTTGAGCTGGCCCTGATCTTGAACATCTGGAAACAAACAATATTTCAACCCCAACGACTGGGTAATACGCCACTGGGTCGCCGTATCCCCCGACAAATCGTTCGGATGCGCTAAAAGTGCAGTCTCGACGGCAAAACCCCGAGTTACCAATAATCGAGCAATGGCCAAACCGTCCCCCCCGTTATTACCTCGACCGCAGACAATCGCGACTTTCTTGAACGGAGCAAAAGCTTCCAGGCAATCGATGCAGTTTCGAGCGGCATTTTCCATCAACAAAATGCCGGGGACATTAAATGTTTCAATCGCTACCCGATCGAAAGCCCGGATTTTTGAGCATGATAAAACCTGAGAGGGCCAATTCATAGCGCCAGACTCGTACTTTCAAAACTAAAATACCTACGACAATACACCCAAACTCTATTGCATTTCCTGTTTTAATTCAAGAACGTACATTATGTTTCGAAAGTACCGGCGTGAATCTCAACGGTCGCGAAAGTACGTTGCCGCGAGGTCCAAATCGAGGCCTCCGACCAATCATGACACATGTCGGAAGCGTCCCAATTAAAGCAACTCAATTTCGCGGTCATTGGTTGATCGGATCAAGCGGTCATTCCCGACCGATTGCGCGTTCAAGCCTTTCCAATCGAACTACTCAGCGACAACAAATATTCTGCGCTTTCCTTGATCAGCGTTTCGACTTCCACGGTGTCGTCGAATACTTCGACAGATATCCAGCCTGGATAATCGATATCTCGTAAAGCTTGAAGTATTGGAATGAAGTCGATTTCACCCATCCCGGGGCCTCGCAAATTTGGATCGTTCGCATGAAAATGAACCAACCACTCGGCACTTGAGCGGATGATATCCGGAATGGGCTGGGATTCTGTCGCCATCGCTTTGACGTCCAGGTGAAGCTGAACATGCCGTGAATTCAGTCGCTGGCAGAACTCGATCGTTTCCTCGGCAGTGTTTAAAAAGTTCGTTTCGTCAGGACCCAGTGGCTCAATTGCCAGAATAATGTTGTGACGTTGCAGCGCAGGTAAAATCGAATCGATCACCTGTTCGGCAAAACTGGCCGCGTCGTTTCGGTTCACCCCAAAAAGTACATTGCGTTGCTGAGGTGAGCCCAAGACCATGACTTGACCTCCGAGTTCAGCGCAAAGTTCGACCCGATCGTTAAGGAATTTCGAGGTGCGATCGCGTGTATCCTTATGTGGGCTGGTCAGGTGACACCCGTGCGTATGAGCGAGCAACCAGTGTAAGCCTGCGATCTGTAATCCGGCCGTTTCAGCAGCTTGTTTTAGTCGCGCTCGGTGAGGGAAATCGTCCCCTTCGGAATCGCCGCATAGTGTAAATGGCGCAACTTCCAATCCAGAGTAGCCGTGCGCCTTCGCATGCTCAAATGCCTGTTCCCATGGCCAGTCGCGATAGGTTTCATTGCAAATAGCGAGTTTCATAGCTCTCCGTCAAAACAAGACAAGACCTTCCCACCACCATCGGGTCGACTAGTGCTTTGTCCAGGTTAGAGATTAGGATTAGCCGGTGTGCGTTAGCACCCGGTTCAGGCCGTAAAAACCGGACGCTATCGCGTTCCGGCTGATACTCAGCAATCCGACGCTTAATATTGACAAGCACTAGACTGCGATTTCTATTGGGCAGTTCGTTCCGAATCCGTGGGGCGCTTGGCGGGTTCTGCAGGACGCTTTTCAGTTTTCGTCCGCTCATAGGTTCCGGGAACAACGACCGGGCCTTTACAGTTTTCATCAACGATGCGAGACAATTCGTCAGAGTCAATTGATTCAACCTCGATTAGCCGATTCGTCAAAGCCGTGAGTGCTTCTTTACGAACATCCAAAATGTGTCGCACTTTTTCAATCGACTCGTCGATAATCCGTTTGATTTCATCGTCGATCTCTCGAGCGGTTTTCTCACTGAACCTTCGTTCTCCGACGTCATCCATGGCACCCGCCAAAAAAGCTGATCGACGGGTTGTGGAATAATGGACACGTCCCAAACGGCTCATGCCATATTCAGTCACCATCGCACGCGCAATATCCGTAGCCCTTTGCAAGTCGTTTTGAGCGCCAGTCGAGACGTCTCGATAGATCATCTCCTCGGCCAACGTCCCTGCCAGCAACACATTGATTTGACTTTCCAATTCACTTTGGGTCATCAAAAACCGCTCGCCAGTTGGCCTTTGCATCGTATAGCCCAACGCCGCCAACCCACGGGGAATAATCGAAACCTTGTGTACCGGATCGGTGTTTGGCAAACTGTGAGCAACAAGTGCATGACCCGCCTCGTGGTATGCGACGCGTTGCTTCTCCTCGTTGTCCATAATTCGCTGTTTCTTTTCCAAGCCGGCGGTAACTCGCTCAACACCTTCGTTAAATTCTTCCATGTCCACGGTCGATTTATCGTTACGTGCGGCCAATAAAGCCGCTTCGTTCACAAGGTTGGCCAGATCAGCACCCACAAATCCGGGGGTAATCGATGCAATATGTCGCAGATCGACATTTGGCCCGAGTTTTACATGTTTGACGTGAACTTTGAGAATGTCGAAGCGCCCGTTGAGATCTGGACGATCGACCAACACATGGCGATCGAATCGCCCGGGCCGCATTAACGCCGCATCAAGCGTTTCCGGCCGGTTCGTTGCACCAATCACAATCACGCCGCTATTCGTTGCAAATCCATCCATCTCAACCAGCAGCGCGTTCAAGGTCTGTTCACGTTCATCATGGCCGCCCATGTTATTGTTTCCCCGCGATTTTCCCAATGCATCCAACTCATCAATAAATATGATGCAGGGTGCCTTGGACTCGGCCTGCTGAAACATATCTCGAACTCGCGCTGCACCGACGCCAACAAACATTTCGACAAAATCACTTCCGGACAAACTAAAAAACGGTACGCCTGCCTCGCCGGCAATCGCTTTCGCCAAGAGTGTTTTCCCCGTCCCCGGAGGGCCTACCAACAAGACACCGCGCGGGATTCGTCCTCCCAACTTCTGATATTTTTCTGCTGACTTCAGAAAGTCAGCGACTTCGCGGACTTCCTCCACCGCTTCTTCAATTCCAGCGGCATCTGCAAACGTCAATCCCAAATCCTCTTCGGCGTAGAGTTTGCCGCGGCTTCGACCAAACTGCATGGGGCCCGTAGCACCACCCAAGCGTCGTAACATAAAAAAGAATACTAGTAATATGACCCCCGTGATCAAAATCAGTGGTCCGTACCGATCCCAAAAGCCAGGTCCTGACTCAAATCCATGAGGAATTTTGCGAGCTTCCAATTCCTGCTTCAACCGGTAGATGATTTCATCGTTCGGCAAGCTGTAAACTAAAAACACGAGCTGACGGGGGTCGGTCCAATTCATTTTGCCTCGATCGTCCAACAGTCGATCTGAACTGGACGAGACGTAAACCTTTCCCGAAATTGTACGTGTCCCGATCGTCAGTTCGCTTAAGCCGCTGACGCGATCGAATTTCTTTTGATCATCCCGATTGCGAATGACGATCTCACCGGTTGACTCTTCCTCATTTTCCGTCGAAATGTTTTCACGATAGTTCGTGGCCTCTACCAATGCTTGAAAATCGCTGAAATCCATGCGGTAGGCCATCTGTTGGAAAACGAAAAAAACGACCACAAACATGGTTGTGGCGATAATCAGAAAAAACCAAAAGTAATTGCGGCCATTTCTGTTTTCCGACGGCTTTTGTTTCTGCTCTTGATCCATCAAAGATCCCTTGTGCATGATCTATTCGTAAAGTTCATCAGTCTGCGATTACGCTCCTGAATATTTCATTATCCGCATTAGCGTGTTCAATAGCAACCGCGCGTAAACCGTAATATCGTTCTGACCCATCCCTTCAGGGGAAGAACCGGATGATTCGTACCGTTTCAGCCCCTACGAATATTCATAATACAAATGAAGTAGCATTGGCGAACTGTTCATTATGCTGCCCGGCATTCATTTCGGCCATGAGAACACCTGATTGAACCGGAACGAATCGATCGAGGCCCCGGTCTAGTATTCAATGTAACTTGTCGTTTGAAAATCAAGGCCCGTTCATGAAACGAGGTGATTCTGTTACAATTTTAGATTGTTGGTCTATAGCTTAAATTACGGCAAATCGAACTTGTGAAATATCGACCCCTGAATCAGTGGTTGCGGAATCCCGATGGGTTACGGTTCATGGGTCATGAATTCAGCGCAACGGCGTGCGCTGTGCGGCGGTGAGATAATTCTGGAACCAACTTGTTAAAAGACACTAGGAATAATTGCACCGCATTTGCTGCCGATGAACGTTGCACCAAAAAACATCGTCGTTCTCGGCTCGACCGGCAGCATTGGCCGAAACGTGCTGGATATTGTCGCCGCGTCCCCGCACCAGTTCAAAATTATTGGCCTGACCGCGCACACACAGCTTGAACTTTTGATCGATCAAGGTCGACGGTTCAAGCCCAAGTGGATTGCCGCGACAAACGGCAACTTGGCCCAATCATTTGATTGGCCAGTCATGGATTGCGACTTGGTCCAAGGAACCAATACTCTCAACGAATTAGTCTGTGAGGATGAGATTGACTTAATCGTGTCGGCCATCGTTGGGATGGCTGGGTTGGAAAGCAACTGGGCAGCACTTGGAGCTGGTAAGACGATTGCGCTTGCGAACAAGGAAACTTTGGTTGTGGCTGGAAAACTGGCGATGGAACGCGCACGGGAGGCCGGTGCCGCAGTGCTCCCCATCGACAGCGAGCATAGTGCCATTTTTCAAGCCTCCAAAGCAGGTCGGATTGAGGAAATTGAGCGAGTCATCTTGACCGCTAGCGGCGGACCGTTTCGCGATCTGACGACTGAGGAGATGGCTCGAGCCACGGTGGCGGAAACGTTGGCACATCCGACCTGGACGATGGGGCGAAAGATTACCGTGGATTCAGCGACAATGATGAACAAGGCCCTCGAGGTTATCGAGGCGCGATGGCTCTTCGATTTGCCACCGGAAAAGATATCCGTGGTCATCCACCCTGAATCAATCGTTCATTCCCTGGTAGAATTTCGGGACGGGTCCGTTCTCGCCCAGCTCAGCCCGCCAGATATGCGGTTGCCGATCCAGTATGCGATGACGTATCCTTATCGAATTCCCGGCCCGACAAAACGCATGAATTGGCAGGAGGTTCACCAGTTGAACTTTAGGCCTCCCGACCTGGATCGGTTTCCGGCGCTGCGACTCGGTTTTGAAGTCGCGAGGATGGGGGGGACAGGTGGCGTGACCTTGAACGCTGCTAACGAAGTCGCAGTCGATGCGTTCTTGGAACAGAAAATTGCCTTTAACGAAATTGTTCAAGCCTGTCAGGAAGTGCTCGAACGACACCATTTTATAACCGATCCCACATTCGACGATATTATTGCCGCCGATCGCTGGGCTCGCGAGGAGACCAATCAGTGGATTTTAACTTAATCGCTCAGTTTTCACTGTTCGATCCTGCTAGTTTGTGGGCGATGTTCCAAATGATCGTCGGACTGGGCTTCGTAATCTTTGTGCACGAATTAGGGCACTTTGCTGTAGCAAAAGCATGTGGCGTAAAGTGTGAAAAATTCTATGTCGGTTTCGACGCATTCGATATCAAAATCGGGGATCGAGTCATCGTGCCGCGAAAATTGGTCCATTGGAAATGGGGTGAAACCGAATACGGAGTCGGCATTCTACCTCTAGGTGGCTATGTCAAGATGCTCGGGCAGGATGACAACCCTTCCCAAATTAATGAGGAGCGAAAACGTTCATTGCAAGATGCCGAAAGTTCCCAAACCGATACGAACTTGCCCACTCAACGGCCACGACTTGATCCGCGAAGCTACCAGGCAAAAAGCGTTCCCCAACGAATGGCGATCATCTCGGCAGGAGTCATCATGAATTTGATTTTTGCCGTAATTTTTGCCGCAATCGCGTTTGGAATAGGCGTAAATTATGAGCCGCCACAGATTGGGTTCACCACGCCAGGAAGCCCAGCCTGGCAACATAACCTCGATGGCGCAACCGTGCTCGCCATTGGCGAACAATCGACCCAAGGTAAATATTTTACGTTTGGACATCTGCGTGAAGCCATCGTCTTCGACGGTGGCGACCAGCCAATCGAACTCCTGATTATGCCGGCACCCGAACTGTCAGCACTATCCAGTTCGCCAATCGACGAAACCAGTTTAAAACCAGTCAAGTTGTCCATTCAGCCGGCAAGGAATCTATTCAGAATTAAGGGTGCCGAGGGATTGCCCGCAATCGGAATCAGCCCTTCAGCATCCGCAGTTCTTGGCAGCAATGCCATCGCCGAGGGACATTCGGCGGCGCTCGCCGACCCTCCATTTATGGCGGGCGACAAAATCGTCAGTGTCGATGGCAAATCGATTGTTAGACATTTAACTGATGAGAATGGGCGGCCGTACAAACAACACAACGTGTTCTTATTGCGAATGTTGCTCGCCCAGAATACGGATGAACCGGTTGACATCACCGTCGAACGAACAGACACCAAGACCAAGCAAGTCACACGGGTCACGTCCATCGTTCCCCCTAATCCCTTGCGCACGCTTGGATTGGAAATGGAAATCGGCAAAATTGCTGCAATCCAGCGCAACTCTCCGGCATTTTTCGCAGGGATGCAAATCGGTGACTTAATAATTGCGATCGACGGCGCACCGGTCGGCGACCCGTTCACCCTTCATTCACGAATGACCAAGATGGCTCGCGCCGAAGAATCCGTTGAATTTACCGTTGAACGCCAGCCCGAGGGTTCGAGCGAATTCGAAACGATTCAACTTTCTGTACGGCCACGTTTACCGCGCGCACCCTCGCTGCCAGACGAGGATCATCCGTACGCGATTGATACACTGGGGATCGCATTTCATGTAAAAAACATTGTCGCTGGCGTGGGTGACTTCGCGGATGGGACGGTCGCAGACTTGGAACCAGGGACCCGTATTTTGCGAATCCATTTCAAATTAACGCCGGAGCAGGCCAGTCGCGTCGCCCCAATTGCAAGAAATCCGATCGATCTTTCCAACAACCGTATTGCTTGGCCAATAATCGATGCATTGATGCAACAGATGGAGCCAGGAACTCGCGTCGAACTGGTCTGTGAGCACGAGAACAAAAAACAGATCATCGACACGACGATTATGAACTACCCGGGGTTCTTTTCGGTCGGTCGAGGTATGAGAATTGGAACCGAGCAAATGTCTTACCGGGCAAAATCGATCTGGGAATCGATGCAATTGGGACTCAACCAGACCTGGTTGGACGCGACCAAGGTACTGAGGTTTCTGGGAAAATTGATTCGAGGTGAAATCTCGCTCACCAGTTTAGGGGGGCCCGGGACAATCGTAATGGCGGCAACCAGCGAGGCATCACAAGGTACGTCGCGGTTGCTGCTATTCCTAACCCTGCTGAGCGCGAATTTGGCTGTCATCAATTTTTTGCCAATTCCGGTTCTCGACGGCGGTCATATGATGTTCCTGGCTTACGAAGGTATTTTTCGGCGTCCGGTCAGCGAACGACTGCAAATTATCCTTTCGTTTGCCGGCTTGATCTTTATCGTCGGATTGATGTTGCTGGTAATTTCGCTGGACGTCTGGCGATGGAGCGGACTATTTTAGTCGCCCGCTAGTTAATCCTACAGCGCAAGGTATGTACGTCAGCCTTTCCGGGCTGACCCAATCCTCCCGGTTTGGCACAAACCAGGTAAACGGCGTCAGCCTGGAAAGGCTGGCCTACAGCTTTGCATCGAGCCGGCGCTGTAGGATTAATCAGCTGCCAAACAGATGTCCAGTTGATTAACTGACGAATGCGCAAACATGTGAATCCGCTTTATCACTGAGTTCGACTCGTGTTTTCCCAAAACGACTTAAAGCTTTGCTGTCGACGGTTTAGGTTTTTTTTCGGTTTGGGTGCTGCTGGTGGGCTGGGAGCCGTCACCACTACTGGATCTGTTTTGGGGGGATCGTTTGTTATCGGTAGTGCCGGCACTTTGGGTGGAGTCATTATTGGGGGGGGGGGGAGGCGGGTTAGTAATCGTCGGTAGATGGTTTGCCGAAAATGCCGGTGACCGCTCGGTCCGCAAGGTTGTTTCAATGTCGAGCTGCTTTCCTCGGAAAATCTTTCCTAACCCGAATGAATTTGAATCAAGCGGAACAATGACTCGAGTCGTAACGAACGCTGTGTCTTCCGCAATCTGGTTTGGAGTGAATTGAATATTGGCGTCTGTAATTCCAGCAACACGCAGGACCCTTATCGCTCTTTCTCTCGCTTCTTTCGCCGTTGCTCCGGGAACGATTACATGTCGGCAGGCGGCATAACTGGCGTTTGCCATGGTGTGTCGAACCATATTCATTCGCGCGAATTCGATTCCAGCAAAAATCGTAAGGACCAGAATTGGTATCACAAGTGCGAACTCGACAATTGTGGCTCCGGTTCGCAGAGTTTTTGTGGCGTTGTTGTCGCGCATGTTAATGATCCCAAGTAGGTTTAACGGACTAACAGTGTTGGAAGATTTTTGCCAATGTCCTCATAAACTTTTAGCAGTTCTTCACGAGTACGGGCGTGAAAGTGCATGCCTTTTCCTGCCTCGGCAACCTTTTTCATAAGTTTGATATCAGCTTCATCCGAGAATGTTATCGTAAAGACCACGATCCCCTTTTTAGCAGCGTTTTTCGCCGCATTTACTGGATCGGATCCTACCGTACGCCGTCCATCGGTCATCACCAGGATGACCTTTGCCGCAAAATCGCGGCTCATCGAATCGTTGATCAGGGAGTTAACCCCTTTGTTGATTCCGTGCGAAATATTCGTTGCTCCACCTTCGAAGGCTTGTGAGTAATCGCGCAGCGCCCCAACGATCTTATTAAAGTTGTGATCCAGTTCCGTATCATTCTTAGCGTATGTTGCGTAGGTAGCTAGGCTGACTCGCTCTTGTTGCGGTGTCTTCTGCAATTCATTAAGAAAAAGCAAGGTTGCGTCAATTGCGTCCAACCATCGCGCGTTTGGCGGCACGGGATCTCCAAAATTCCAACCCGTCGGCGCATTCTTTGGATTGGGTGGGTAGATTGCTGGTTCGTCATCGGCATAAGCCATCGAACCTGAACGATCTACAACCAAGGCGATGTCGACCTCCAATCTGGTGGATACCGCGTCGGTCGTGATTTGAACTTGATTCCTCTTCAAAAACTGCGGAAACAACGTGGCGATCGGTCCAACGCTGGAACCGTTATCGCGTCGGCCAGTCACTTTCACGGCATTTTGGTAGGCTCCGCCAGGACTAAAACTATAACGCTGGTCGAGTCTTGTTCGTTCCGAAAATCCAAATTCAAAATCCTCACTGGCAAATATCATCTCGGCCCCGGCCACTTGATTTAATTTCCCAGCCTCGTTCCCAATTGCAATCGCGGCTTTTTTGTCGCCCGTCGTCGAAAACAGTCGACTCGCCGCCCTTGCCGCTGAATCCGTCGCAATATCCAATTCCGTTTGCGCTAGTTGGATGTACGCCATATTGATCGCCATCGCTGAAAGGATCAACAACATGGGCAACATCAATGCAATGAGTGGAACAATCGCCCCACGGCGCATTCTTCGCGTTCGTTCAGGCATTGGTAAACGGCATTCATTCATTCGAAAGTAAGTGTTGAGCATGCTGTCATTCCGATCTAATATTCTTTCATCATCGATACCGAAGCAGAATCGGGTTCCAAACTAAGAACCGAACCGGTAAATGAACTGTTTCGCGGAGCTGTAACGGTGATGGTGATGAATGTCCCGAGCGGAGCTATATCAAATTTCGGTGGCTCAATTTTCACCGTAACGTTACGAATATTTCGTATCAGGGCAATCTCTTCGACTTGCTTTTCGACATCGTAGGTATTTGCGCCAGGTATAATCGCCACCCGAGCCCCTTCATGAGCCGCGGTTTCCAGCGATTGTCGGAAAAAGATGAGATTGCATATTTCAATCGTACCAAGCAGAACCAACAGCAATACTGGCAAGCAAATCACAAACTCGGTCACTGCGACTCCACGACGTGAGGCCATGCCGATTCTTCGTGTTCTGGTCAATTGCGTCATGATTTCAACTCCGATTGTTTTTGTCAGAGCAAGCTTAGTTTTTGGTTCGCTCCACCAGCCTCAGAAAATCCGGGAGCTGTTGGCATTTGGCAAACCGTGATTATCCGCAACATAACGTGTGATATTTGCAACATCGAAAGTTGCACAATCGCTATAGGCGATACAAGACGGCTCTCGCTCCTTGACCAATCGATTGCGAACTTTTTCCCCAGTTCATAAATTCGCGCAATCATGCACATCGCCAATCCGGCAGTCGAGTGCTTCCACATCGCCCAGTCCTGGATGGAGGGGGAAAATTACCAACGATCGAAAGCCTGTTCCATCTGTCGTCACTTCGTTTTGTTGACCGCAATCAACGAAAAACGATCGGTTAATCCGATGGTGCGCTTTTGTTTGGAATGACTGATCGACATCTCAGATCGGGAAGAGTAAGCTACATTTGATTGAATGCGAGTGGGCACCTGGTAACGACTCTCGTGCTCTGCCCAGGCTAAAAAGCGGGGTTGGAGTCCAGCCATTGGGCCGCAAAATACAAACTGAAGCTTGAACTCCAGACCCTGGAATAAGCATGGAAAGTACACTTGTGATTCACTGCAAGTCAACCTTTGGTCGCATGGTCCGGTTTCGCCCATGGATCGGTCCAGTTTGCTCGAGTGCATTTTCGTGCTTCGAGTTGGCTAATGGTCATTCGTTCAAAGTCAATTCAAACCATTGCAACCGAGCGGGAACGTCTGCGGAATGAACGATTTTTCATTTAAACGAAGCGAACAAGCTTCTGCAGATAAAATGTCAGCGGGGCGCAAGGGTGGCATGGTCCCCAAAAAGTATGTTTTCGGGGGGCTCGTAGGCCTGGCGTGTTTGACCTTCGGTCTGGTCGCGGGCTTCAACCGAGGCTACGAGTCCAAGAAGATTGGATTTCAGAATTTCGGTTCGACGTCGCAAGGGACTTCGATCGGGTCGAAGAGCCTGTTTCTTCGAAAAGGACAGGCCGTCATTGTTGACTATGATGTGCAGGTCGAACATGGTGGCCTGTATGTCCACTTGTTCAATTCGTGGGACCCGCCTGGGCGCTCTACCACAGAAAATATCAAGCTTGTGAAAACGGGGAGCGGGCAACGGCGGATACCCGTCTCCAAAACCGGGTTGTATCGGCTATCGATCAAAGGATCGCCCGATGGCACGGGCTACGACGTTTCCTACACAGTGTATTGGAAAGTCGAGTAGGCGGAGGTCGGAAGCCGCGGTCATGAGTTGGGAGTGACTGAGCGATCGCATAAGCTGGTTTTAGGATCAGCTGGTTTTAGGATCAGCCGGAACGCGCTAGCGTCCGGTTCCGATGGAAAAAACCGTGGGCTTTTTGATGTAACAGAGCACTAGCGAGCGCCGACCAGTAACCCTTGTTTGGCTGCTTTTCGTTCGGCGATCACTTCTTCTTGAATGTTTCCGGGGACGCGGCGGTACCCTTTCAGTTCCATCGTGAATGTGCCTTGGCCCTGAGTCAAGCTACGCAATTCGGTCGCGTACCCAAATGTTTCGCTTAGGGGAACTTCAGCGACGATCATTGAAGTGCCATCTGGCTGAATATCCGTCGATTCAATGATTCCTCGACGCGAAGTCAAATCGCCTACGATTCCACCCTGAAAGTTTTCGGGTGCTTCAATTTGAATGTGCATGACCGGTTCAAGTAGGACTGGTTTAGTCTTGGGCATGAACTCACGGAAGCAATCCTTTGCGCAAATTTGGAATGCCATTTCAGAGCTATCGACATCGTGATAGGAACCATCCTTCAAATGGACTTTTAACCCAACCACAGGATATTCGGCGAGCGTACCCTTGCCGATAATCGTGCGAAAACCCTTTTCGACCGCGGGAATATACTGTTTTGGTATTCGACCGCTAACAATTGAATCTTCAAATTCAAATGTCTCTTCGGCATCTTCCGGAAGCGGCTCCATCACTCCGACGATATGAGCAAACTGACCGGAACCTCCCGACTGTTTTTTGTGCTTGTAATTGAATTCTACGGATTGGGATGGCGTTTCGCGGTAACTGACTTTCGGAGCACCGACTTCGACTTCCAATTTGTATTCCCGTCGAATCCGCTCGACATAGACATCGAGGTGCAATTCGCCCATTCCAGCGATAATGACTTCCGAAGTTTCCTCATCCGTCAACACCTGGAAAGTCGGGTCTTCCTTGCGGAAACGTTGCAACGCCTTACCAAGTTTGTCCGAGTTGGAACGTTCTTTTGGACTAACGGCAACTTTGATCACCGGCTCGGGAATGAACATGTTCTCCAATGTACACATCTTACTATCTTGCGCGTAAGTATCGCCACTTGCCGAATCGATTCCCATAATCGCAACAATATCTCCGGCTGATGCCGAATCGATTTCCTCACGTTTATCGCTATGCATGCGCACAATCCGGCTGAACCGCTCTTTACGACCTGTTCGCTGATTGAAGTAGGTTTCACCTTTATTGGCGGTCCCCTGGTAGACTCGCATGAACGTCAATTGGCCATAGGGCTCCTCGACCAACTTGAATGCCATGCCCACAAATGGTTTTGCGGGGTCAGCCACGAGCGGATAGTCTTTTGTAATATCATCGTGATGCATCGCTTTGATTTCACGATCGAGCGGCGAAGGAAGGTAGCGGCATATGGCATCGAGCAGCGGTTGCACTCCTTTATTCTTGACCGCTGTTCCCAAAAAGACAGGTGTGGCATCTTGGCCGCGCACGGCTTTCAACGTAACCTCATAAATCTTTTCGATTGGAATCTCTTCCTCCGACAACAGAATTTCCATGACTTCGTCGCTATACATTGCCAGCGACTCCAACATTTCCTGGCGATAGCTGGCTGCAGATTCCTTATAATCTGCCGGAATCTCTTCCTTGCGCACGACTTCGCCATGGTTTCCATCAAAATAAAGAGCCTTTTGAGTAACCAAATCGATAATCCCAGTAAACTCTTCACCGAGACCCATCGGGATCTGCATAAGAAACGCGTCGGAATGCAATTTTTCGCGAATTTGTTTGACGACTTTGAACGGATCTGCGCCGGTCCGGTCCATCTTGTTGATGAAGGCCAATCGCGGAACGTGATATCGCTTCATTTGACGATCGACGGTTAGCGACTGAGCTTGAACTCCGCCGACGGCACACAACACCAAGACAGCTCCATCTAGTACCCGTAGACTGCGTTCAACTTCCACCGTGAAGTCAACATGTCCTGGCGTATCGATCAAGTTGATGGGATGCCCATTCCACTGAACCGACGTGGCCGCGCTCGTGATCGTAATCCCCCGCTCCTTTTCCAATTCCATGTGGTCCATAGTGGCCCCGTCCCCTGTGCCACGAACCTCCTGCATCTTGTGAATTCGTCCAGTGAAAAATAGAATCCGTTCGCTAAGGGTTGTCTTTCCCGAATCGATATGGGCCGAAATTCCGATATTGCGCAGCTTATTGAGGTTCATTGTGACAACCTGTTACAAAATTGGTTTTGACAGCAGCGTCCACGACCCGCTGTCCGCTTCGCGGATTCAAATCATCCGCTGGGACCATGTGAACTTGATTTACTCGACGGCAAAAAAAATGTACTTAAGGTCCAAAATCCCTTAGGACACCCGAGTACAAACACTGTTTTGTTCGACGTCGCGTCATCGCGATTATAGATTGGACTAACGATCGGTGGGAAACAAAACCAAATCGACAGATTTTGCTTAATTGACCGAGTTTTGCCAAACGTTACGTTCGAACAAAGCGATAAAACAGGGAAGTTCCGACCAAAGATTCCTTGACAGCCCCAGTTAAATGGTTCTACCGGCAAAGCTTCTTAAGAATGATTGAAGGCATCCAAATTTACCGGAAATGCAACTCCTAGCAATCGGATCATCCATTCCATCTTATTTGTTTTGAGCGTTTAGAAAAGGGCATTTTGTTGAGTTTTAACGAATTAAATTAAAACAACAGCGCTAAGGAATCTTCGTTCAAGTTACGCCGCAGGCTCGGTATTCAAGTAATGCGACTTAAGTTCGCTTTGGGCGTCGAGAAGGGAGTGTTGTGCCCTCGTAGTATCACGCACCCTTGTCCAGGGACGACAGCATCGTCGCAAGCTAATTTTCGGTCATCACCTCATTAAACGTCGGTCCCGTGAAGAGCGGTCCACCTAGGCGCTCCGAAAGGTTGATCCCATGCCGTTTAAACAATGGAAACAACTGCTGGCTAAAGACGTCACTTTCAGCCTCATTAAGCTCGGCAAAAGTATTGTACTGGCCTGAAACGATACTATCTTGACCAATCAACACAAAACGGCAGCCATCGTCGGCCGTTTGAAGAAAGTCAACGAGTTCTCCAGTTTCACCAATCAAGAGTGTGAATCGTAGAGTGCCTTCAAGATCATCGCACAACCATAGTCGCGTTCCAAATTCTCCTTGTTCAGTCAATCGTAAATCCAGAAAGTTGCGTTTTAAAGCGTCGCCACCGAAAGAGTTCCGCGCCACTGGGTTCACTCGGAGTTCTATCGAATAGAATTCATTAATCAACTCGCGATTTAAAGTCATCGTTTGCGAATACGTGTCATACCGGTATCGAAACTGTTTTTCACGAGCGCGGTCGTCGGATGAAATGATACGATCGTTTATTTTTTCTATAAAAACATGTTCAAATCCATAGTTCTCATTAATCTGATTCAGTTCTTCTTTCAGCCAAGATGTCGGCAGATTTCGTGTCTTGAGTTCTTCCAGCATTTCATCAGACAGTTGCTTGATTGACTTCCCTCCAAAACGCGCAGACCAAGCATCACGGTCGAGGACCAGTCTCCCATTGTCATCAAGGGTGAACTGCACAAGCTCCGCGATTTCTGCCGTAGCGAACAAAAAGGGACTTTTATTCGTTTCATCAATCGGTCGAGCCACGGCAAAATCCGGGAGTCGCGGGGCTTGGGCAACCTGCCGGGCCGCCAAATATTCTCGCCATGCCGAAATATCGTTGCCATAACTCTCGCTGGTTAACTCTTGCAACCGATTCCCGATTCGTTTTTGTACCTCTTCCGTTCCATCTTCCATGACTCGAATCAATACATCGGGCTGGGCCAAGAGTCCAAGGGACTGAATGACACTGGACGTTTGCTTGGCTTGGAGGTCCCCTTTTGTTTCGAGAATTTTTTTCAATTCAGCGCGGGCTGAAATACCAAGCTCTTCGCTCTCGATCCCCGCCTGAATCTGCCCTTGCCATTTTTCAAACGACGAGGATATAGAACGTGATGTCTCTTCACGAATCGCATATTCCTCGGAGTCCAAATGCTTGGCTAGTTCCAGAAACGTCTGCCAATTAGAACTTGTCGAATCCAATTGGGCCTCGATCGTCTTTAACAACATTTCATCGGTACGGCCAGGAGGGCCGGTAAACCCCATGGTTTTAAGTGAGCTCAAGAACTGATCGTCGATCAGGGCTCCATGAATGTTCCAGATTTCCTTAAGCGATCGTCCACTAATCGCATAAATCCCGTCGCACGACTTGTTGCCGGATTCCCGTTCGAATTTCGGGATTGAATAGACATACATCTCGCCATTCGACCGTTGCAACAAATAAAAGAAGTCACCATGAAAGCCCCCGAAGTACACGGCCGTAAATGCTTCATCGTCAGGGGCGATATATTGGATATTGCGAAATGGCGTGCTGTTCTGTTCCACATAAATGTAACGATTCTGATCTTGCTGATAGGTGTTATGGACACGTCGAAACCCCTGCCCCACTCCAAAGCTAATTCCCTTTCCCGTACCAGATTGCATCCAGCGTGCGCCCCCCTGCATCGACCCGCTGTTATTGGCACCTACAGCGGTCCGAAGTTCGCCCACCAACGCTTCGCCCCCTCCCGAATCGATAAACTCGGATTTCAAAATCTTCCCATCAATTATCATCGATAGATGTTTGCCAGCAATTTCACCATATGTGGTAATTGAATCCACAGGTTCCTTGTCCCCCGCGTCTTGTCTGCCGTCCACCCAAGCAATCGGCAACAACAGCAGGAGACAAGCGGTTAGGAGGAACCTCGACCTGGACGATTTAATCCTCCAGCGCAAGGTATGTACGTCAGCCTTTCCAGGCTGACCCAATCCTCCGGGTTTGGCACAAACCAGGTAAACGGCGTCAGCCTGGAAAGGCTGACGTACAGCTTTGCATCGAGCCGGCGCTGTAGGATTAAATGGTCTGAAAATCATAACTTTACTTACAACATTTAACATTTCCGAATCCAATCGTGATCAAAACGGGAAGATCGACCTCGCTTCAATCAGAATAAGGAAAAGTACGGAATAATCTGTCCATTGAATCTGCCGTTGCCAGCGGCCCTGCAGCCCAACGTTTCAACGATAGATCAAGTAACGATCACCTGGACAACACCGGAAACTTGTACGAACTCACTGTATTTATCGTATCATAACCAGACAATGGAGTGAATCGTCGCGAAATCAACACGCATTAGCTTGAATGATCTTTCTGGTGAAAACGAATCCGACCAATTATGAAACCAGCGTGTTCAAGCACATATGGATCGCCACTTAGTCGTCCGAGACCGGCTGATTCGCATGCGTATCATGCAAGTCGTCGATAACCGTGACGACAATTCGGTTTCCGGTGATTTCAATCACGCGAACTTGTTGTCCTGGATCGATATAGGACCCTTCGCTGACAACATCTAATGAGTCGCGCCCAAATCTAGCCCGACCCGCTGGTCGCAATACAGACTGGGCGATTCCCCAGTCACCTACTGAAACGACCGGGTGGGGAACAGGAGTTGGTTTGCCTGCAAGCTTGCCCTTCACAACTGATGGGCTACTACCCCCTTCGGTATGTGGAACAAGAATCATCCGGTTCAGCACTGGGATCGATCCCATTTTCTTTGCCAACCATGTTAAACAAATCAACGAGGCTACTCCGGAACACAGCAGAATCAGAACATTCGCAATCAATTGGCTCCATTGAGTGCTCGATTCAGGAACAACAAAATTTAAACTTGCCATGACCGCACTAACCAAAATCAATCCCAACCCCATGATCCCCGAGATCCCCCAACCTGGAATCACGAAAATCTCCATCAAAAGAAATCCAATCCCGGAAACAAACAAGATGATTTCCAATGCTCCGGCGGTTCCCCCCATAAATCGACTCCAGAAGAAGATCGCGGCACACAATAGGGCAATCAACCCGCCCCCTCCCAGACCTGGAGCACTGAATTCAATGTACAGAGCAATGATTCCGACAATGACCAAAAGCGCGGTGACCAAAGGATGATTCAGAACGTACACGATCGTGTCGGTGGTATTGTAACGAAACGTGGTTATCATGGATTCGTTGGCATTCAACCGTTTCAACACCTCACCCACGTTGTCCAACTTTGCCGAAGCGAGCCCGAGTTCCACGCTTCGAGTTCCCGTCAACGTCAAAAACCTCTCGGCACCCGATTCAGGCACAAGTTCCCAATTCGCCAAATCAATCCCGGCTTGCTCCGCTGCTTGTTGAGGAGTTTGAGTCGGTGATTGAAGTCGTGCGGTCCGAAACTGTACAGGCTGTATTTCAGAATTGACAAACAACAATACATCCTTATCGATCATCGATTCAGCGAGCTCCGGAGGTCGCCCTTTCGACTCGGCCAAACTTCGCGCTTGACTGACAAGGATCGACTGGGCCTTCGCCGGAACATATCGAAACGCAAAAAGTTCCGGATCAAATTCGATTGCGCCAATGTCTCCAAACGATGCGTTTGATCCGACGATAATTTCATCACAGCCAAACGAGATCAGCGCACCTCCACTGACCGCCTGACCAGGTATATAAGCGACAGTGTAAGCCCAATTGATGTCTCGTAACGTCTCGGCAATCCGGATGCTTTCACTGACCAGTCCCCCTGGACTGTTGATTTTGATAATCAACAAATCGGCACCATGTCGTTGGGCACGCTGAATGCGCGTGTGAAGATACGTGGAATTGTTCCAATCAATCACACCATCAAACTCGATTACAACCGGCTTGCGATACTGACGCACCGTCTCCGGTTGCTCGTCGTCCACTTGTTGACCACCGGCAAAAACAAGAGTTGCCGGGAACAGCAGGAACGTGACAGCTACCACCCACAAGCCCAAGGTGACTTGCTTGGCTCCAAGCGCCGGTGTATGAAACGTCTGATTGAAGTACGAGTCCATATGAATGCTAGCCGGTGGAGTTTCGGAAACGCGGTCGATCTGTCAAAAAACTTTAATTTTGATTGGCACACAAGGTGCATTATCGAAAAAAAACTAACTTGCCAGTCTTGGCGGGAATCAGTTTCACGAGTTGCTTTCTAAACTGAGTGGGCTCGGTAAACCTAATTCGCCTAAATGAACCGTTTATTTGAAGAATTTACGCTTTAGAAAAGGTAACTGGCTTGGGTCGCGCACGCAATGGATTGCGTTTAGTATGCCCGATCAATTGTAAAGCCACCCTCACGGTATTTGCAAGATTTGCAAAATGGGTGGCTGCAATTGTAAGGTTTGCAAAGGTGCTACCACAATTATTGGGAATCAGGCCCTGCATATAGATCGAATGATGGTCTTGGGAATGGTCTCCACCAATGTTTCGCATGACATTCATCCAGGGAGGGATGGGATCCATGTTAATTCTTAAAGTTTGCCTGCTGTTGATCTGCCAGACTTCTGACTTGCGAGTCTACTTTTTCACCTCGCCACATTGCCCACCCTGCCATCAGATGGAACCAGTTGTCGATCGTCTGGCAAGTGAGGGCTATCCGATCCAGAAAGTGGACGTAAACGCCCAGCCCGCGCTCGCCAACCAGTTTAAAATACGCGCAACACCGACAACCGTGATTGTTTCCGGTAACGAAATCGTGGGGCAGCAACCGGGGTTGATCGGATACGGACCGCTTCGACAACGACTGGACCAACTTCAAGCAGAACAACCTGCAGCCAATGGCCCGCAGCCGACATACCATGATGAAGCAGCCCCAAGGGGACCGTCTGCCAACCGCTCTGTGCCAAGTGGAAACACTGCCTCTGTCCGAGAATCGACCACTGAACCAAACCCCAACGTTGGCTCCGCCGAACAACATGCCATGCAGGCAACGGTTCGGCTTCGGGTCGTCGACCGAGAAGGTGCCTCATTCGCAACAGGTACGGTGATTCACAGCTCAGGCGAAGATGTTTTGATTCTAACCTGCGGACATGTATTTCGCGAATCCAAAGGTAATGGAGAAATCAAGATTGACGTCGGTTTTGGACAATCCTCGCTACGCACCGTTAGCGGGCAACTGATCGACTATAATTCCGACGCCTACGACATCGCATTGGTCACATGCAAACCTGAAATCGCGATGAACCCTGTCGAAATCGCACCCGCTGAATTTCAACTCGCTCGTAACGCGGCTGTCTTTTCCATCGGATGCAATTCGGGTGACGATCCAACGATCCGCCACAGCCGGTTTAAGAAGGTCACGACCTATGATGGCGTCAACAAGTTCGATGTCGTTGGACGTCCCGTCAACGGGCGAAGCGGAGGTGGGCTGTTTTCAAGTGATGGAAAGCTGATTGGAGTTTGTAACGCGGCGGCAGTCAATGTCGATGAAGGAATTTATACCGCGATAACCTCGATCTACTGGCAACTCAATCGAGTTAACTTGACCCATTTGTTCAATGATCCGCAAGGGACACCTTCGAAACAGGCGATCGCAAGCACCCAATCCAATGGCCCGCAGGAGGTTGCGATACCAATCACTCCCGCCACAAACAACGCTGCACCTGAACAGAATCGTACGCTCGATACCCTGGTTCATGAACCGGTGAGACAAGTTAACCACGAACAAGCAATTCCAGCTTCGCAGTTCGATCGTGAGATCATCATCATTGTTCGAGACAAGAATAACCTTAACCAAGCCGAAACTGTACTGATCTCCAACCCATCCGACGAACTATTGCAAGTGATCGCGACCGCCCAAATGAAGTCAAACTCTGGCTCCTTCGGACCGCGTGACTCACAATCGCAATCGCACCCAGTTGTGGCAACGCTGCCCAAAAGGATTCCGAACTTGCCACCACGGAATCAAGTCTATCCAGAAACGATGCGAGCTCAGTCTCCTCAGTAAAGATTCAAGGGACGGAACCAAAGCCAGGGGATTTCGAATTTTTACGTTGGCTCAGCATTGCATTTTTAACTCCGAAAGCCACCGCCAAAGAATTTTTGCTCAGTTTCTGCAAGTCCCTGAATTTGTCAATCAAAGACTAATTTAGTGAGACAGCTTCGAAACGTTTTTTGGAAACTACAAGCGAATTACCCGTCAATTGGCGATGATTGCCCGTCAATATGTCATGTCGTGGAGTGATGCCACCCTCAATTCGCTGGCGATTCCTTGTGTTGGATTCCCCTACAATAGGGGGAGACCGTTCTTTGGTGTTGATTGCTTTTGGATTCGAATTGGGTAACAATTCAGGTGTTGCATGATTCGTTAATCTAGACGTTTCATCTCTATCAATCATTTGCAAGGAGTCGATTATGGTAACTCCATCTCGCCGTAGGTTTATGGCAAGCGTCGGTAACGGAATGTTAATTGCCGGTCTCGGAAGTCAGTTAGCGTTTGATCTTGGAGTCGCCAACGCAGATGACTTGGTCCTGAATCCAGTCGGCGATTACGGAAACCTTGGACCCTGGGTCACCCGGATGCAGGAAATGAATCCGGACAAGTTGCAAATCAAGATGGTTGAAGAGCTTGGAGCTGGAGCGGTATCGCTAAGACAACTTGTCGCTGCTGCTGCGCTGGCCAACGCTGAAACGTTTGGTGGGCAAGACTATGTTGGTTATCACGCTGAGATGGCTTTGGTTCCAGCGTTGGAAATGGCGAGCGAATTGCCGAAGCAGCAACAGCCGCTACCGGTTCTCAAGGTCCTATACCGCAACAGCAGCCGCATTCAGCAATTCGGACCGGGCAAGAAAACACTTAAACCTCTCGATGCAAAACCAGAACCACGGGCGGCAACCGTCGATCATTTCGGACCGGAACTTCGTGAACTTGTTCGACAAGCCGATATGAATCGCGCGGAGCAACTGTTTGCACAGGCGGTCAAAGTCGACACCAAACTGGGATTCAACACGTTGCTCTACACGATCGCGGATGAAGTTGACGTTCATCGGTTTGTATTGGCGTATCGCGGAATGTCCCTGATCGATATTGCCGGTCCAGAACATTCACACACTTTGTTGCGTCAATGCGTTCGGAATTGTGTGGATTTCGAACAGACCCGAATCGACAAGGGCCGAGAGCCGTCACCCATTCGAGTTCACCTTCCGAAACTAATGGATGAGTTTAAGCTCGAACAACGTCCGTTGGGGACGCGTGAGCCGGATGATGCCTGGATCGAACAACTGGCGATGACGATCTATCACGCAAGCAAACTCGACGCGGCCCGCGCCGTCGCTGCCGTGTTGGCGGAAGGTATTTCGCCGAAATCGATCTGTGAGGCGATTTCCTTGGCGAACAACCAACTGACGCTACGCCAATCGGGCAATCCACTTAGAACGCATGGCGCATCGGCCGGCGTTCATGGCAGCGACGCAGCAAACGCATGGCGTCACATGATCGGGTGGTCCAACAAGTTGAATACGCAGGTCGGTTTGCTGGTTTCTGCTTGGCATACAGGGACATATGCTCCTTGGGGTACCGATCCGTATCCGCTCGAAAGTCACTTTGACAAAGTCAAAACCGATGATGCTGCCGAATTGCTTGGAATTGCCGGTGAAGCCATCCGCAGCAATGATCAGCCGACTGCGGCGGCTGCCATTCATCGCTATGGAGAATTGGGTGCAGATCCACAACCCGTTTTTGCACTTATGCTGAAGTACGCGATCAGTGAAGATGGTCGTTTGCATAGTGAAAAATTCTATCGTACCGTCGCAGAAGAGTTTGCCTTGTCGCGTCCCGCATTTCGGTGGAGGCACTTGGTTGCATTAGCTCGAGTCACGGCGAGTGCTTACGGATTTGACGTCAATGACAAACACGGCCATCGAGCTCCGGGATACGAAGACGCTTGCCGGCTGTTGAATATTTAATTGAAGGAGCGACTCGGTTTTGTCGAAATCGATTGACCGTCGTGAATTCGAGACCGAGGTTTTCAGGGAATTGGCCTGCGAACAGCTTGTTTCGCCGCACGTAATAAGTCTCCGCGGTTGCTTTCTGCCGGACAAGCAGTCTCCTTCCGATGCCCATTGGTCGTCCTTGTTCGTATACAACGCAAAGGCGCGAAGCCGCTAAGAGCGCGGTGACACCACATATTTCTTTTCGTTCCTTTCGCCATGCGATTCTATCTTCTTGGCGTCATTGCGCCCTTGCGGCTTTGCGTTTCAAACTTATCTCTCGGTCAAAGACCGTTCACCACTCGGTGGATTCCGTCTTTGACCATTCGTTCTCCAAAATTGACGACCAAACCGAGTTTCAATTTCGTCAACCGCAGATAGGTCAAAGTCTGTGCCTCGAAGACCGGATTGTACTGGCTGACGGCTTTGCACTCGATGATGACTAGCCGCTCAACCATCAGGTCGATTTTAAGCGGCGACGCGAGCGTGTGTCCTTTGTAGGGGATGGGCAGGGATAACTGCCGTTGTACGTTGAGTCCGAGTTGTTGCAATTCCCAGCAGAGTGCTTCCTCGTACACGCTTTCCAACAGCCCGGGGCCGCCGAGCGTCCGATGAACTTCAATCGCACATTCGACGATGTGCCGGCTGAGTTCGTTTTTGTTCATCACTTTGTCCTTTCGTAATGCCAGGGTGGTTATTGACGCAAGGGGGCGAAGGCGCAAGGACGCCATGTACCTTCAGTTTTTCTTTGCGCCCATGCGTCATCGCGGCTTGGCGTTTTTTTAACTCTGCTATCCTAGCTTCACCTCAAAAGCCAAGCGACAAAGGGGCGTTCAACTTCGTCGGTTAGCGGGCGTGATGCAGCAAATGAAACGCGAAGTCGCAAAGGCGCGAAGACGCAAGAAGTGCAATCGTTGCGGCCTTGAACCTTTGCGACTTTGCGTTAACCTCTTCCCGATCCACTCACTCGCCATACTTAAGTACCTCCAGATTCTGGCGGATGGCGGCGCCTGCTTGTGCCGGCACCGCAGACAGGTCGAGTTCTTGCGTCTCAGTCATCTGCTCGTAGAGTTCGGCAGAGAGCTCGGACATCTTCGCCTCGAAGGGCACGCCGTCGACCTCGATCTCCTCGGCTCCGACATATCGCCCGGGCGTGAGGACGTGGCGGGGTTGATGGATATTATTGTGCGGCGCGAATCCGCAAGCCAGAATGGGATGATTTGTGGCACGTTGATCGACACATCGCACCCCATATGTCGATGTCATCGACACGTCTCCAAAACTCGTCGATTTCCAGGAGAAAACTCGACACGTTTTCAGGGCATGTCGCGGGGATTGACCAATTCCTTGAATGCTGTTCATTTCGATCTGCCGCTTGGCGATGCCGGCCTCGACTACGAAAGCGATTTTGCAATAGGGTTGGCGAAAGTTCAAGTCGTTCAGTTCGCGCGAATAGACCTTGGACAGGTTGTCCTCGAACTGCCCAGTTCCGAATACGGAAAGTTGCCAGTGACGCCGATGTGACGCGATACACCTGCATTTCAAATTCAGTTTTTCAGCCCCGGAATTGTCGGCCATGAAATCGTCGGTTGACCAACCATCCTGCTCCTCATGAAACGATACCGAGTGATGCATGGTATCTGGGGGTTGGTTAGCCCGCATTTCTCACAACGATGACTTTTGCGTTGGCGATCGCTCGATTGTTGGGCAAATGTCAGTGTTGTGGGCGACGGTGCGTTCAGGTCAAAGTGTCGGCCTGAGGATGTGTCGGCCTGAGGACATGCCGACCTACTGTAGCTGCCGCTGTCCCCAGCGGCAGATGGCCCCTCTCGACGCTTTCCATGTGTGAAATGCGGGTTAGTCCTACAGCGCAAGGCGTGTACGTCAGCCTTTCCAGGCTGACCCAATCCTCCCGGTTTGGCACAAACCAGGTAAACGGCGTCAGCCTGGAAAGGCTGGCCTAAAGCTTTGCATCGAGCCGGCGCTGTAGGATTAGCTTCCTTGGGCTTTGTGCATTCGGCCTTCAGGATGGACACCGGGTAAGTCCTCAGAATAGTGTTGATCGAGAACGGTTTGCCAATCATCGATCGATTTCGCATTCGCGAATTCAGCTCGCACACGGTCGAAATTGGGGTGGAGGATACTGTATTTTATACCGAACTTGCGCATGACGATCGCAGCGCGTTTTTCGCCATAGAGTTGCCTGGCAAGCCGCAGGTGTTCGAGAATAACTTCGCGCTGTTCCGGTAACCTGGGAGGATCAGGCAGCGGAAGGCCCCGAGCAATTGCACGGGTTTGTTGAAACACCCAAGGGTTACCGATCGCGCCTCGGGCCACAGTGACACCGTCAACGCCTGTCCTGCTGAGCATTTCCAAACAGGCGTGTGGCGTAAATAGGTCGCCGCTCCCCAAAACAATTCGGTCGCCGACATGTTGTTTGACCTCTCGCAAAAAGTCCCAACGACTTTCGCCCACGTAACCTTGTTTAACGGTTCTGGCGTGGACCGTAACGCCAGCCACTCCGGCGGCAAAAGCACCGTCAAGTATAGTGTAAAAATGATCGCGACTTTCCTCAGAATCATCGATCCCGCGCCGCATCTTTACTGTCACGGGTATTTGAGCTGGCACGATGTCTCGTGTCCTTAGCACGATTTCCAACGCCACCTCAGGTTGTCCCAAATGAAAGCCCCCTCGACATCGCCCTAAGACTTTTTTGACTGGGCAGCCGAAATTGATATCGATGACATCGAAACCCGCTTCGACCAGCTTCTTCGCACCGGCCGAGAACTGTTCCGGCTCGGCGCCCATTAACTGTCCACCTACCGGATGTTCTTCTTCACTAAGATGTAGGAAATGGCTGGTTCGCTTTCGTTCCTTCAGTTCAACTAAAAACTGATCGAGCATCACTTCGCAAATCGTATATGGCGCACCTAAGCGGCGTGCAATGACTCGCATTGGCCAGTCGCTATATCCGGACAAGGCAGCTTGAACAATCGGGAATCCGATCGTTACAGGGCCGAGCTTTAGCGGTTTCAGGTCCATTTCGAGGGGCATTGGTGGTTCGATCGCGAGTTTAGATTGGATCAATGAAAACAGTTCCGAATCTTTCTAAGCCAAGCAGACCCATTACTGTTGTTTCAGGCGTTTTCGGATGATTTCAAGATGGTGACGAATGTGCCCGACAGAAATATACGACAACGCACGTACCGTAACCGAACATTTACTGGCAATCCCCTTTCGGTCCCAATAGCTGGGAGGGATCCGCTTGAGAAACAATATGTTCGCTTGACGCAGCGTGATTAACTCGTCGACTAAATCATTCAACGATACGGTTTCGAATTCAAGTGCATCGACGAAAGCATTTTCATCAAACCCAGGAAGCTCTTGATCGTCGCCACATGCAAAGCGATGCAATCGATAGCCAAAAATCTTTTCCCCGTCGATCAAGTGACTGATCACCTGTTTTATCGTCCAGCCGTAGGGTGGATCGATGCGCGATGCCCGATCATTTGACACGTCCCGTAAGATATGTTCAAGTTCACTGACTTGGTTGGCAAGTTGATCAAAAAAATTGCCGTCGGCTACTTTTGCGATATAGCCGGCGTAGAATTCAGCGTACTCATGTGCGTCTGGCCGGCGCTGATGGCTCTGATCAATCATGTGCGAGTTCATTATTTTCCTCAGCTTGTATCTTTAAACGTAGCAATTCCGATTCCGACGCAATGTAGCCGAAGGCAGACCAATACTTCCCCCTCAGTACCCGTTCAAACATTAATCGGGCCTGCTCGCTTTCACCGTTCAGCAAGTACCAGTTTCCAAGTCCGTAGCCGTACGTGGCCAAATCAAGGTCCGTTAATGACTCGTCTTCTGAGTCTGAATTTGTCAACAATCGGTCGGGGTTCAACTCCCCTTTGTACATCAATAAGCGCCGAAAGTACGCATGATTCTCGATAATCTCCCAGTCGGCCGAGACCGTGGTCAACAACTCCGTGGCTTTATCGTGCTCTTCATTCTTGCGATAGGCCATGTACAGCCAATCCAGTGTGGCCACTTGCATCGTCCGATTGTCCGCATACTTTAAACAAAGCTCGAAGTTCGTGACGGCTCGTTCAAAGTGACCTATCAAATAGTAGGCAAGACCCAAATGATAATAAATGTTCGTGTACAACGAGCTGGTCGGAATGCCCGCAGCGTTAGGCTGACCATCGGGTTCCATTTCGTCAGGGATGTCATGGACCTTGATCAGGTCGAGAGCCTTTTCAAAATCCTTGATTGCGTTGTCAAATTTCCGTAACGTGATCCAGCGATGCCCCCTGTGACGGTAAAGCCGAGGTTCGTTTGGGTGCAGCGCAATGCCTGAAGAAAATACTTCGACAGCATCCTGATAACGCCATAGATAAGCGAGCCGACGTCCATACCAGATGATATTTTCGATGTCCGCATGATTCTGTTCATAATTTTCAAGGGCTTCTTTCAGTGCCTCCTCAAGTGCCCTCGTTTGCGTATCACTCAATCGAATACGTATCAAAGGCTTTCCAAACAAAGAGGTTGCTTCGGGTGATTCCTGTTGTCGCTCTGTCAACGGGCGGTCGTTCGTATTCGTTTGAGCATGCGACTCAACGCCCGCGCAAAAAAACAGGATCGCCAGTTGAGAAATCAATTGAACTCGTGACATTACCAGTAACCTTTCAAGGTCATCAAACCAGCTATCATAGGGGGCTGTAAACAGATTCAATCCAAGGTATTTTCAGTTGCCGCCTGATCGTTCCAGGATTGCATCATCTCACGTGCAACACTCGAAACTCACATCGTATCAATAGCAACTGCCATTCTTTGAGATGGAATCATCTCACGGCAACACATTTCATTTTGCCATAAATGAGCTGAGAACTCAACGAACCCGGACGATGGCGCTGAATCAATGCTTCGATTAAAGGGGCCATATTACAGGGTCGACGCTGGCGGTGGCCCCCGTTCATTCCAAACCATACCTCTGCCATCAGCAGGCATGTTTCAAGTTTCTCATTCATCCGCGACGCGAGCGACTCTAATTGATCCCGTCGCAGGACGAAGCAAGCACCTTTCAGTGGTCGCAGGAAATCAGTCGATCCATCTATCCTGGCGAAAACAGAGCGCTCCCTGGCTGAGACTGGATGGGGTAGCGATATATTCGACGTACGACGATTCCTAAGCGGCCTCACGCCGGCGCTTCTGAAGTTTCCTCAAACGTCGTTTATCGGATTTCGACAGACTGGTCGAATCTCGTTCGTCAGCATCAAGGAGATTGCGGTCTGAGTCACTTAATTTTACGACGCTCGGTGACGGGACGCGATCTCGATTGATTTGCTTGGAGGCACGTCTCGCTCCCTCTGTCAATGAATTCGATTCCGGTGCGGGCACGGGCACCGACGAACTGACTTTGGAGCGTTGATTTGATTGACTCGAAACAGCATTCGTTGGCATCGGAGTGGTCGACTTTTTGGGGCGATTTTGTTTTGGCTGGGAAGCATGGGGTTTGGAAAGTTCCGACTTATCCAATGCCCGACTCCGCTTCTGTTTCAATAAAGAATGGGCATCGAGATAAACAAATCGCGCGAAATTGATCATTGCAATTGTCAGCAATAGCGCGCTCCACAACAGCAAGGTTTCCAACAGTACCGAGACCTCGCCAATAAACTGTTGGCGAAACCAGTGATGGCTCAACAGCATGTTGGTTGTCATCGTCAAGCCCGCCAAACTGAAAAGGAATGCCGATGCAATGCTTTGTCGAACTTCATAGACGACTCTGGAGGTGATCAAGACAATCAGAGTCAAATTCAGCACGAGCCAAAAGATCGCACCGCTCCGAAATAGTGAATACTCCGTCGCCAGATAAAGCAGATGAATACCGAACCCACTCAAATTTACGACGCTGCAGGCACTGGCGCAAAGGAGTACGGCAGACAACCATGCCCATAACCGATACCAACCGTTATAGTCATCTCGCCGGTGACGCCTTAACGAGAAAATTTGCAAACTCAAAACGGAAGCGACAATAAAACAAACGCTGCTCAACCAATTCTGAAACTGTGAAATCGTTTCCAGGGTGATTTGCTGTAACGCAAATGGTTCAGCAGATTCAGTGGTTGCGATTTGGCTTGCCGTCCATCCACAAAGGCCCGTGAACACCAATCCGAGGGTGACCAGTATCCCGGCGAGAATTGCAAATGATAAAGGGCGTTTAGGTATAAAATCAGTCGTTCGCAACTGCTCTCGTTTTCGAGCACCGCTTCCATACGCGCGAGGTGACTTGCCCGACTCTCTGCACTGAGTCACTGCCGTTTTGGATTCTTGGTCGATCGTGGATTCGGTATCGCATTCATTTAGAAATACGCGTCGTCGTCGATCTCGGCTTCGTTGAAAGTCCATAGTCAAACTATAATTTTGGGTCGAAAAAAGTCGCCTGGGGACACATCGATTGATTAAAGGCAATTGAGGTTCGGTTTTTAACCGATCATATTGCCTTGCCAACAACCCGAGCAATACCGCGACCGTCCACTGATTGAATCGACGGATATGCAATTGCCCTATCGTGTTAGAAATCGGCTCGTTTCACACATGATCTTGATTGTGAGGGACGAATGTTAAGGAGCCAGTTTCGTGCGCGTGCCAGCCGGATCGCTAGCACGCTGTACGAACCGAATTGCGCAAAACGCCGATTCCATTGATTTCGACCTCGACAACATTGTCCGCTTGCAGAAAAACTGGAGGGATCCTGGCGGCACCCACACCGGGCGGCGTGCCAGTGAATATCAGATCTCCAGGTGATAGCGTCATGAATTTGGACAGGTGTGAAACCAGAAAAGGAATATCAAAAATCAACTCGCGAGTATTTGCCCGCTGCATTTCAACTCCATTCAACCGGAGTCCGATTTCCAGATCGCGATGATCCGGGACGGCCTCGGCAGTTGCGATCCAGGGACCTACAGGTGCAAAAGTATCAAAAGACTTGCCAAGCAACCATTGTCCCCCTGGTTTTCCTTTCTGCCAATCTCGCGCTGAAACATCGTTCCCGCAAGTGTAGCCGAAGACATGAGCAAGCGCATCGTCAATCGAAATGTTTCGACCGCCTTTGCCAATCACGACAACCAGTTCGGCTTCGTAATCGACCGATTGACTGATCCTCGGCAACACAATCGCCTGACCATGGCCGATCAATGCCGAGTTGAACTTGCCAAAAATCACAGGAACCTCACCAACCTCCGCGCCCATCTCGTCAGCATGTTCGCGATAGTTACGACCGACGCACAAAAGTTTGCCTGCATCGGGAACCGGCGCGAGCCAGGTAAGAGCACTAAACGATACGGGCTTTTCGTCGAGCGCCAGCTCGCGCCAGTTTTGTCTTTGCGAAACAACGTCGCTGATCAACTTTCGCATTGAAGAATAGCCACGAACTGCCGTCGCGAATTGCTCGGATGGATTTATCAAAAACAGGCGGGCTTCGTCGTTCAATATTGCGGTCGCAAAAAACATCGCAGTTCCGTTTGTAGGTAGTTTGAACTGGCCGCTCGCTAGGTTGAGCATCAAAACGGCTGTTATTGCAGTTACGTTCGGAATATTCGGCAAAGCCGACAATCACTTCGTGAATCCTGACAAACGAGAATCCAAATTGCCTTTAATTTCCGCGAAAGTACGCCTCTGCGAACAGAACTAGACCTAAATTTTGAATGGATTCCCAAGCTGAGTCAACACAAATTTATGCCAGACGGCGATCGGGTCGCAGTTCTGGCTCAGCTTGCAAACAGTCAATGCACAAAACAAACCAAACGAGTGACGATGACCATTAATGAACGAATTTGCACGAATGTCGCCACCGAACCGATTTCTTCAGCTTTGCTGGCGAACTCCAGGGAAGCAGCCCAAAACATCGCTGATTTATTTAGTCGTTGTAAGGACGACAACTTAAGAGAAGGCCTATTTTACGTCGACAATCGCCAGAAGGTTACCTACTGGAACCGCACCGCGGAGATGATCACGGGTATCCGGTCCAAACAGATGCTCGATCAAAAGTGGACGCCAAATCTTATCGACCTGCGCGACCGGTATGGCACGTTGATCAAGAATAATCAATGCCCGGTTGATATTGCCATGCGAACGAGTGAACCGACGTTGGTTGCTGCCAGCGTTACCGGTCGCGGCGGGCGAAAGGTCGCAATTGATATTCATGCGATTCCCGTTTTGGACCATGAGGGCCAGCTATACGGCGCGGTTGTATTGTTTCATGACTTGTCCACTCAAGTTGATTTGGAACAACAGGTGTTAACGCTATACGCTCATGCGACCAGGGACCAGTTAACGGGACTTGCCAATCGCACCCATTTCGAACGAACCCTTGCAGCTCGCGTCGCGGAAGTTCAGGAGTCCGGCGTCAATTGCAGCTTAATCGTTACCGATATCGATTTTTTCAAAACCATCAATGATGATTTTGGACATCATATCGGTGATCAAGCATTGATGAGTTTCGCTAAATTGGTTCAACAGAACACTCAGGTCGACGACGTCGTCGGTCGCTTTGGTGGCGAGGAATTCATGGTGCTTTGCCCCGAGCAAGACATCGATCAGGCTGCATCACGCGCCGAGGAAATTCGCAAGGTGCTTGAGTCGACACCGCTTGCAGTACTCAACGGAAAATGCTTAACGGCCAGTTTCGGGGTTAGCCAAATCAATAATACGGATTCCGCGACGTCAGCGTTTGTCAAAGCAGACCAGGCGCTATTAAAAGCCAAAGAAACCGGGCGGAATAAAGTTGTCGTCTACGGCAACGAATCCTCGACAACTTCTTCGAGCGCTGCAACACCACCGCTTGAGGATGTATCATTCAATGCAAACTGGAACTTGTTAAAGGGTACGATTCTCGCTTGCGAGGAACTTTCGACCAGCTCGTCCATCGACATGGTACTGGAAAAAGTCAAGGGGTTTGTCGTTGATTTCAAAGCCGAAATCGTGACTGCTCAAGATCAGCATCTTCAAATGCGAATCGACAAGTTACCCCACGAGAAATCACGCCGCTGGGGGGATCGCGTTGCACAACTGATCGTGGATTTCGAATTACGTTCAACTCAACAGGTCAAATCGGACGTGGCGACATTGATCCGGGTCACCATTCGACCGAGGCGCCTGCGAGATCGCCGACGGAACAATCTTCCCGATCGAGCAGAAGCTGTGATGCGTGAGATTCGCGGCTACCTGATGATTTCGCACCGAAATGAAACCGAACAGCGCACGATTCGACCAACGAATCCAGATGCCCGATACTAATCGCGATCACTATTCAAACCAATCGCTACCAAAAATACATTCATCGATCTGTCGTTGAACGAGTTGAGCCTGGTCAATGCATCTCAAGATTGTCTGGTACGTGCAAAGTTCCTCACGGATCAGCCGGCGCCCTCGACGATCCAGTAACCACTTTCTGCTGATCTGATGGGCGCCCGCCAGATACTTCCAGGTTTCCTCCGCAACATTGCTGGCAATGGCTTCAGAGCCCAAAAACACTTCCCCGGATCTCCAGATTGGGCGGCCTTCAATTTTTTGATCAAATTCAACATTGACCGTGGAGACGCCTGAATCCGTATTCGATTTCAACAGGTGACAGTCAATCAACGCCGATCCAAGTTCTGCCAGTCGTGTAAAGACTGCGATGTCACCTGATCCAAGCATTTTCGGCGGCAAAAACACTCTCGGAACATTTGACATCAGATCATGTTGAAACAGGTTCTGATATTGGTTCGACCACCATTGAGCATACACGTATGCAAACCACTGTTTTAGCGAAAGGCCATATTGAGAAACCTGCTGCACTTGACGATTCTGCCGATTGAGATTTTCGTTGGCCTGCACCGAGTCAGTCGCCATCGGAATGACCATTTCGCTGCCGCGGTTATCAGAACGGATGATCCCGTCGATCACTGGAGCATCCGCGACCCAAAAGTAGTTTGCAGGCTTTCCGACAACCATTTGCTTGCGACAAATCAGGGCTAGATTTCCTGGGTGAGACAGGACATCGCTAACTTGTCGACGCGGCCAGTCGACCAATGAGGAATGCAAAGCGATCCAACGACGGTCCATCGCTCGATACCAACAAGGGATGAGCGATTCCCGCCAAAACTCATCTCCAGCAAGGTTTTCACGTGCTGGACCGAGC
>JBGTDM010000384.1:0-5767 GCA_041748315.1 Pirellulaceae bacterium | reverse complement strand
TGAACCGATCAGCAGTTGGCTGGCAACTGGATTATGCTTGATGTTGATTGGATTTTTTGTGATGGGATGGGCATCGAGCCGTCATGGGCGACATCCCATCAATCGATTGGGCTCGAACAACGAATAATCACCATCGGTCGATCGCAAATGGACTGCTCGGCCACTGAGGGCATCCGCCATTTTGAACCCATATCGTCTGTCCGATGCTAAATGGCGAATCACCAAGTGTCACCTTCAGTCTGAAGTTAACCGACTCCAGTTGGAAAGGTGACCCGTTCTCGGCTTGCACTTGGTCGACTCACCAGTTCCTGGTGCGTGCGTATCCCTGCTCGATCAATTCGTCACCGGCTTCTTCAGTAATCCATCGCTGAGCATCTTTGGTCATATGCGCTTTCCACCCCCCGACACGACCCTTTCGATAGTGCCGGTTCTCCAATGGTCGTTCGAATCCTGGAGAGGTCACTTCGTCAATCGGATTAGCCAGACTTGCGTCAACACCCAGGAATTCCAACATTTGATTTCGGTAATAGATGACATCGTCGTGGAGTTGTTCGTACCGGATGATGAGTACGTTCAGATCAGGTTGTCGTTGAAGCCAAGCACGGTCCTCACGAAGATGCAATCGCCAGGATCTCGCAGCTCGTCGTATTGCGCCTTCGCTTTGTAGCAACTCTCGGGGATTCTGATCAAAGTAATCCGGATTGGCTTGAAACCGCTGCAGTTGCGTTTGCAACCTTGGATCACTGGCGATTTCGCGACTGATAACTCCATGCTCAGCGCGGTTGAAGAGATGGAAAATTCGACTGACGACCACATCACGACAGTCGCGAATGATGCAGATATGGGGCGCATCTGGAAAAACGACCGGATGCAGTGTGCCAGGAGTCCGATCGCCAATCCATTTCGCGTGTCGATTCGCACGGCGAAGCATAGTTCGCTTCATCAGCAACTCGAATTCTCGGTGAAAGCTTTCCCCTTGCTCGCGATTGCTTTGAAGCCAATCGACACGCTGGAACATTTCGTGGATGCCGTTAGTCAGGTGATGAAAATGATACTCCCCAGTGCAAGAAACATTCGGGTGCAGGTTCAACAGGTTGCTGACCCAGTTCGTCCCCGATTTCATATGCCCACGAACACAGAAAAATCTTTTTCCAGCAACCTCCGCTTCGGTAATCGGTGGCGGCTGAAGCTGTACCGGGTCAAATATTCGCAATTCCGCTTTCGGTTTGCGCATTCGTCGGATAAACTTGCCCACAGAACCGTAGGTTCTTTTTCTCCGTTGTGCTGACATCATAAATGTTTATTGAATGGTTTGGACTCGCGAGCCTGATGCACAGATCATTCTGCAATTCGCATGGACTGAGCCCGCTCAGGATTCAACAGAGCTGGGAGATTGCGTTGGAGATTTCACTACCAATGAGCCTTCCCCAGCCTTCTGGTTTAACCTTTATCGGCAGACGGATTCGCCGATCTTGGTTCTCGTTTTGGAGTGTCCCGCGTCCCCTTGACGGAAAGCGATGCTAGCAAAGAACGATGGCAGAAGACTCAAACAAATTCGATTCGCTGGCATGGATTCATGCCGCCTTAGCGGATTTGGAACTTAGTAAACGGCGGCGATTTTTGGGTTGTCGCGAGAGTCCGCCGATTTCCGGACAAACTCAGTTTGAGGGTCGTACGTTTGTCAATTTCTCGTCCAATGACTATCTGGGAATTGCTGCCGCCGGGGAATTGGTTGACGCCGTGCGACATGCTGCCAGCCAATTTGGCTGGGGCTCTGGAGCAAGTCCACTGGTGACGGGTCGTGGGATACTGCATCGCCGTTTAGAGCACGAGTTAGCGACCTTCAAACGAACTCCGTCCGCATTGTTGTTTCCGACGGGCTATGCCGCAAATGTCGGCGTCATCACGTCGCTTGTCGGACCCGGAGATGCGGTGTTCAGCGATGCAAACAACCACGCGAGCATCATCGACGGTTGTCGCCTGTCAGGTGCGAGTGTCCACGTTTATCGACATGGGAATGCTTCCAGCCTGGAACAGTTATTGGCTGACGAAACTGGAGCGAGGCGGCGACTTATCGTCACGGATTCGCTATTCAGTATGGATGGGGATTTTGTTCCGCTCACGGACCTTGTTAGATTGGCTGGACAATTCGGCGCGATGCTGATGGTTGATGAGGCGCATGCAACAGGTGTGTGGGGCACGCAGGGTCGTGGAATATGTGAAATGCAACAAGTCGAACATGCGGTGCCAATTCGTGTAGGTACACTTAGTAAGGCTTTGGGATCGATAGGTGGATTCGTCGCGGGTTCTCAATCACTGATCGACTGGATTGCAAATCGAGCACGAACCTACATGTTTTCTACGGCCCAGCCCGAAGCGATTTCGGCGGCGGCATTAGCGGGGTTAGAAATTGTGAAATCACAACCTGAGCGACGCGAACGGTTGCAAACGGTATCTCGATATGTCAAGAGTGTGCTGGTGGAACAAGGCTGGAACTGCGGAAATACCAGTAGCCAGATTATTCCAGTGCTTATTGGTGACGAGGGTACTGCCTTGGAAATCAACGGCCGTCTACGGGCAATGGGAGTGCTCGTTCCGGCAATTCGACCCCCTGCGGTTCTGGACGGACAATGCCTGTTACGGATTAGCCTCAGTAGCGGACACTCCGATCAACAGCTTGAACAGTTGCTATCTGCCTTTGCTCAACTTCGCAAACCGTAGCCGTTTCTCGCGAACGAAGGTACACAAATTTAACGCCCGATTAACCTGGTTTCTTTCGTTTCGCCATTGCGCAAAATGCCAAGGAAGCTAATCCGATTAACATGCAAGTAATAGCGGGCCAGTCGCCGACCTTGCGGTACAGGCTGAACCGTTGATCAGGTTTCGCCTCAACTAATAAGATCTCGGGTTTTCGCCGCGGACCCAAATCGAGAATCCTTCCATTGCCGTCAATATTCGCCGATAACCCGGTATTCGCAGCAACAATCGTTGGCTTTCGCATCTCGACGGCGCGAAACAAGGAACAATAGAGGTGAAAATCGAGACAACTTGATCCATAAAACCATCCGTCATCGCTCAGGTTGACGATGAAGTCCGGCTCCAGATCTTGATCTTGAAGTTTGTTGACATGGCGTCGAATCAAATGGGGGACGCAGCTTTCAAAACAGATATTTGGACAGAGAATAAAGCCGCGAAATTCGATTGCGGCTGCGGTCGTTCCAGGGGTCAATCCTTTGCCCTGAGGGGTCAATCGACTCAAGATCGGAAAAAAATTCTCAAATGGGATATACTCGCCAAACATCACACGGTGGTTTTTCAGGTAGCGCGATTGGACCTCACCCAGATGATCGACCAGCAAGACGGAGTTGTAAATTTGATCCGTGACGGGATTAAGCGTTTGCGTGCCAACGACTGAGTGAATGGCCATCGGATTCGTGGTCGAATCGATTGGATCATCATTGGATTTTTCAACGGACTGCATCCACATCATAATGAATCTAAGCATGGATTCCATCTCATCAATCTTTGCGGCCAATTCCCTTGATTGCGGTTGATCTGATTCAATCAGATAATCCGTGGCGGGGAATTTGCCTTCCGGCCAAACCAACAGATCCACAACGGGAAACGAGAATGAATTTGGATGACGTGGGGTCCAAAGTTTCTCAGAGGACGCGAGTTCTCGGTAATGATCAACCTTGTGCTGAAATAGTTGCTCAGCTTCACGATCGGATCGTGGAAAAACCGTGTCGATGTTCCCTTGTAATATCGCAACTCGAAGCGTGCGTTGTTGCGATTCGCGCAACATGGCCCCTTCTGACAACCGAAATTGACCGTAGACCAACGTGGATGCGATGGCTGCAACTCCCAAGCCTAGATAAACTGCCCGCCAAATGACCTGTCGATAGAATATGCATGCGAACAGGCAGGCTGCTACGAACACGATCAAAAAGCTCACGAAATAGGCGCCAAACAGGTCAGCAATTTGAATGACCTGTGGAATCCGAGCTTGCGAATGACCAATTAATGCCATGCCAAAACCAGTCAGAAACACACTGCGGAAATACTCAAATCCGACCCATGCCACAGGAGCTGCAACGGCAATCGGCCACTTGAAAGTGTGAACGAGTTGTCGCACAGCGACGATGAACAAGGGTATGTAGATCGACAAGTATAACGACATTGCGATCCACCCAAACCATAACGCCCAATGGGGAATAGGTATGAAATACAAAATCGCTGCCCAATAGATCCATGACGCCAACCAGATCTTTCGGACCGAACGGTCCGGTAAACGCTGCGGATAAACCAACCCCAAAATTGGAATCAGGGCAAACCAGGCGAGCAACGTCAAAATCGGGAAGTCCGACCACAGCGGGTTGATAGAACTCAGTGTCCAGTTCGCCAGTGGCGGCATCGAAAACCACAACAAGCAACCTGAAACGAACGTCGACAAAAATGGATGATTGGCTAACCAGCAAAGCAATGCGCTTGCGCAGTTGTCACCCGCTGATCCCCGATCAGTCAAAGCCAATTGCATTGTTGAATCATCCGATCTCGAAGATTCACTAATCTGGCTGGACATCAAATTCGCCCGTTCTAGGACTTGAAATTGTTCAGAGCTGATGGACCCGATTGAAACGACTTATACGTCAAGCGATCAAGTATGACAGACGGGGTCCGTTAATCCTACAGCGCAAGGTATGTACGTCAGCCTTTCCAGGCTGACCCAATCCTCCCGGTTTGGCACAAACCAGGTAAACGGCGTCAGCCTGGAAAGGCTGGCCTACAGCTTTGCATCGAGCCGGCGCTGTAGGATTAAAAGCGGTCCCGCCAACGACTGCCCGCCAAATCTTCATTGGCAACGCTGCTCGAAGAGCCATCTGGAACGCGAGGAGTAATGTGTGGACAACCAAATCCAAATGGATCGTAACCAGTTTTTCTTTCATCCGCTATGGATCACTTGCCGGCAGCTTTCAATGAGTCTAACATCTTGACGTTGTTTCCAATTTGGGGGAATAAGCCTGGGTCATCGTTAATCCCCGGCATGACGAGTGTAAACAGAGTCCAAGAAATAACAAAGGCTGGAGCCATAAGTCACCAGCCTTCATGTCAAGTAAAATTATTCGTCTTAAGCATCACGGCAATCAGCCGGTAACGAGCCAAAAATGTCGCGTTGTATTAACGGTTTCGAGCAAACAATCGTCCGCAAGAACGCGGGCGAGCTCGACGCTTGTCATAACAACCTGTATCGCAGCAGTTGTTAGCGACTGGGCGATACGATGTGTGGCAGCAAGTCTGAGGAACACATTTGCATACTCGTTTATAAGTCGTACAGGGTACGCACTTGGTGCGACAACAACCATTACAATCAACATAACTAACCATTCGGTAGGTTGTGACCGGAACACATTTGCATACTTGGCGATAGGTTGTGTAGCAGCATGTCTGAGGTTGATAGCATGTATTGCAGCATCCGGCGTTATAGCCACCATAACCATGGTCTGCAAATGTCAAATTGGGAACAGCGACGATCATCGCAATGGCGGCCAAACCGGCAAAAAGTCTATTCATCTTTTGAAGTCTCCTAGTTGAAAAAAAATGTGAATATGTGTGGTTTAGGCTGAGTTTAAGCATTGACGAACGTTTGTCAACTCAAGTGACACGTTCAAAGCCGAAAAAATTGACCGAATTCTTCCCAAATCTTTAGATTTGCAGTTTCTCACGTAATTTTTGTAAAATGTTTCGCAAAGATCGGTTGAACCGGACC
>JBGTDM010000383.1:0-5568 GCA_041748315.1 Pirellulaceae bacterium | reverse complement strand
GATTAACCGCTGCCGACGAAACAGCAAAGACTACGAATCAAATCCTGCTTCAAGCGTCGCCATGATTCAAATCACAATGATTGCGCTAATGCTCAACCGACTCGAAAAATCGAAAAACACTATTTGAAGACACCCTTTTAGTGGAATAACCACTTATACCTACGACGCATGCGGTAATCAAACGCAGATAGAATCGCCCGATGGCGACATGTTCATGACCTACGATGTTGCGAACCAGCTTACGGCCATCGAGACGATCTCCAACGTGGTGTCGATGACCTACAACGCGCTGTATCAGCGGGTTTACAAGGCGGTCGCAGCCGGCCCGGTCACCAAGTTTATTTATGACGGCCTCAAACTCCTCATGGAAACGGACGAGGAGGATACGACAACCAAAAACCTGACCAGTGGTACCACGGGTCCCGGTGGTGAATACGGCGATCTGATCAGCGAGTATGACGCTGAAAACCTGGAAGAAGTGTATCCGGATTACGACGCGCAGTGGTCGACCAGGGAACTGGTGGACGAGAGCTGCGCTGTGATCGCCAGCTACCGCAAGACGGCCTTCGGCATGCTGAGGGATCCTTCCTGGTGCGATTTATCGGACGATGATTGGCGGCAGATGACGACCGCTGGCTGGAGTGAGATGGAGGTCTGTGCTCCCAGTGGCAGTTACGGATTCGGGGGACAGATCGGTTACTACCATGACGAGGAGACCAATCTCTATCTGTTGGGCGGCGGTGGCCGCGGACGCTTCTACGATCCGGCCACCGGCCGATTCAACACCGAAGATCCAAGTGGACTCGATGGCGGGGATGAAAATCTCTACCGCTATGCAGGCAACGATCCCGTCAACCGAATGGATCCAAGTGGAAATCAGCAGGAGGATCCTTGGTCCCCATTTTCTTCCGGAGTTCAAAAGGATGGTACGTACATTTCAACCTTTGAGTACAACACGAGTAAACCCAACTTTGGCAGGAGGAAGCCTTACGTCGAGTGGGATTATCAAAATTATAGTGAGTCGGTAATTGGCCCCGGTCCCGGTTCATGGAAATACAAAGTCATCAGAGAGTCCCACGATACAATAACGGGAAAAATTGTAGAACAGGTTCAGTTTACACCTATCGACTTGATCGCGGTTGAGTGGTTGGAAACGACGCATCAACGACAGGTCGAACAATCAGCAGCTTATGCAGCAGCCCAAGACGCCGCGCGAGCCGAGGAGGCACAGAAGAGGGAACTCGAGGCGTTAGAGGCCGAGCGGAAAAAGGCGGAACTCATACACGGTCTGCGATTCCTCATAGATGGATCGCTCACAGCTCTGAAATCGATACCGACGGTCGGCTCTGATCCGTCCTACGAAGAGTTGATCGAAATATTGGGGGAGGTGCTGCATGGGATGGTGGAATTGATCGAACTGCTGGATCCCGAGGATGCGGAAGTCATCCTGGACATGTTGCAGTTGACCATTGACATCGTAGGCTTCGCTCCGGGCTTCGGCGAACCCTTCGACCTCCTCAACGCGGGGATTTCGGTATTGCGCAGAGACTACTGGGGAGCAGCGCTTAGCGGCTTGGCGATAATTCCGTTTCTGGGCTGGATTCCCGGTGGTGGCAAGGCGATTCAACGGCTCAGGAAGATCTTGGGAGCGGTTGGCCGTTTGAGCGGCAAGGTGGCCGACATCGTTAAGACCATCATGACCTCGTTCAATCCCGCGATCCTCCGCAAGCTAGCCGGCAATCCGAAAGAAATTCCGGGTTTTCTCCGAGAACTCCGTGACAAAATCAGAAAAAGCAAGGATACACTGAAGTCACAAACGGATGAATTAACGAAATCTGTTGACGAAGTCCTAAAAACCGCAGACAATGCCACAAAGAGTGTACCGAGCCAGTTGAATATCTCTGACACGCAGTTCGGGCCGAAGATGGCCCAACGTGCTCGCGAACTCGGATTGGATCCCAGCAGCCCTCGCGTACGATACCAAATTCGCAGTCGTATCCAACGGATTTTCGACAATGCGGATGAGGTTCGTAGCGGCCCATTTCGAGGGCAAGGGCCAAATGGAGCGGTCGGTGGTGACAACCGATTCTTCCGACGTGGAAATGATGTCGTCGTCACCAACGCCGACGGTGATTTCATCACACTCTTGACGGATGGAATTAACAACGAATTCTTCAAGGGTGGAGTGCCGTTGCCATGAGCAGAAAAACTTCGATCGAGCAATTGAAAGATCGTGTTGGCGAGAAAATAAGCCAAGTCAATGTTGAGCATTGGATTGCAGACGGCAATCAACGGTCACCTATAATCAGCATCGGTTTAGTGTTTGACGAAGGCCGTGCTTTTGTTCTTGGCTGCTCAGGAGACGGAGGCGTATTCATCAGAAAAGGGCAGCTTGCTCCAATTCCAAATGAAACGGAATTGCGGCGTGATGAAGCAATCGTTGGGAGCATACTGAATGCCGTCTTCATGAAAGAAACCGAAATTCAATTTGAGACGTCGTACGGTTCACTGGTCGTAGCGAACGTTTGCGACGAAATCGAAGTTCGCCATTTGGATACGACGGAGAGCCATAGTAACTGAAAAATAATTACGAATTCCTCCGAAGCAACTACGACGACACCTTGAGTTTTTTCAAACACACATCGGACAATCGGCTGTTTCTAGCCATTCTTTTCAGCCTCCTTTCGGTGGTCGTCTCGGGGTCTGTCGCTTGTGGCGATTTATTTGTTGCCCCAAACAGTGCAGGCCGGTACGTCTACGACGCCGCTGCTGGCCGCTACCGTGATATGACTACGGGACGGTTTGTAGCTGCTCGCAATTTGCCATGGCCATCAAATGCCGGATTTGCCAGTAGCACCAGACAAACCGTACAGGCTGGAACCGTTCTTGATCGTTTTGGAAGCTCAAGTGGACGATTCCTTGGTCAACCCGGGTCGACCATCTCGCAGCGGGGCATGGCTGCGGGTTCAGAAGCGATGGAATACACACGCTACCGCGTTTTGAAGCCATTTGATGCACAAGTTGGCCCCGCAGCAGCCATGCCTGATTTTGGTGCGGCGGGTGGCGCGACTCAGTACCTACCTGGCCAGAGCGTTCAATGGCTCATTGACAATGGATTTTTGGAGGTGATTCGATGATTGATAACGACTACGAATTGATCGGCAGCGACTACAACGACACCTCCAACGTTCCCAAGGACGATGACATTTACTACCGCTGTACGGACTGTCACGATGTGATTCCATCAGTTCCAGATGACAACATTGGATGCTCATGTGGCAACGTCTTCATCGACAAGGACTACTGGAGACTCGTCGTTGCGAATATGAAGAACTTTGAAGTCGTCAGGAAAATGGCAGGTGATGGCTAGGCGATTTCTCTCAGCCATACTTTTCAGCCTCCTTTTGGTGGTCGCGTGGGAGTCTGTCGCTGTAGGCGACTTACTCCTTGCCCCAAAGAAGACAACTATTTCAATTCTACAAAGAGACGGCGATGTCATTCTTGGTGAGTTCAATTTGGGTGGCGAGAAAATTGGTTTTTTGGCCAATGAATCTATCAAAGATGGCGTTCTAACCCTCGACAAACTGCACATTCAGGAAGCAGCTGGCCAAACGATCATCAATAAACTCGGAAGACAGCCTCTAATTGATGCTGCCAGAGAGTACGGAAGGCAACGTGGCGTCAAGGAAGTCATTATTCAAGGTGGCGATCGTGCCCAGAAAACCGTGACGACTCCGACGGGCAAAACTATTGTGAAACCCGCCAGAACTCCCAAACCAATTCGCATCATCGTAAACGAATAGTGGATAGCAATAAAATGAAAATGGTTGTAAGCATGATTAATTTCAAAGGCGACCCTGATTCGATTAGAGTGAGCATTGTTAGCAGACTCGCAGCAAGGGGTGTGCCGCTGTCAGTCGCAAAATCTTCGATGGAATCATGGCTGAATAATGGAACACTTAGCGTTGAGGTTGAGTCAGAGCAGTCCGCTGGAGAGATAGTAACTGATTGCGTCGGGTTGGGTTTTGAGAGAATTGAAGTAGAAGTTTTGTCGGGCAGTTGACAAAATAACAGGCCCCAAAGAGCGCAGTCTGGAGCCGAATCAAGGCGACCCAAGAGGTTTGGCCCGGGACGGAGATTCCGCGATCATTTGAACTCACTACTCAAGGCGGCACGCGGGTTTGGGTTCATGGAAATGCAACTGAGCATCTAGCCGAGCGTGTCGCCAATATGACAGGGCGGCAGTTGACGCCCGACCTCGTACGAATTGGTCAACAGGCACAACTGACAAGTCTCGAAGCAGCAGTGAACGCGGAGCCCGTACGTATGACTATGTCGTTAAGGAAGACGGCACGCTGGTAATTGGAAAACAAGTTTATGGAGAAGGGCATGCCAACCTTGCTCAAGGTGCGGGTATTCGAGCGGGCGGACAAGTACAGGTGAGTGGTGGGAAAATCATCCAGATAGACAATGCTTCAGGTCATTATCTCCCGGGAGGCGCTGGGGCCAAATCAAGTGCTTTAGATGCATTCAGACGGCAAGGCTTTAACCTCCTAGATGACGTTTATATCGAAAAGGCGTGGAACCCGTTTTCAAAATTGTGGGAGGCTATTGGTGGATAGTTTTCAGAAAAATGAACTACGACGGCTCTTTGACATCGCGGCGGCAATGAGTATGGCGATGGATTGCTCATTGAATGCTGAGCCAGAAATGCTGGAGTTCGTGCAATTCTTAAGAACGTCGGATAAATATCGGCAAGAGTTGCCGCAGATTCTCAGGGAGTCATTTAGCGATGAGTTCTACATGAATTCACAACCAATTGAATTATGGCGATTCTGTTTGCACTCACTTCGCTGGCCGGAATTACGAAGCGCAATTGTTAACTTGAAGGAAGCCGATATTGAAGCAAATGGTGCGAGCAGGAGCAACGTTTGGGACAGTATGCTAGAAGCGTATGAAGATGATTGGGAGGGCGCACAATACTTTAAGTCATTTTCCGATGCTTGAGATAACTTCTCGCCCCAAAGAGTGGAAGGTGGATCGGCTCAAGACTATCTGTTACGGGCCGAATTGCGGTCGCATTTTTGGCCGAATTGTGACTGTAGAGATTTTGGGCCATTTTGTGGGGTGTTGGCCGAATTGTTGAGAATTCTGGAGAGCCCGTCGCGTTCGAATGCATTGTTCGGTTGATCGATGGCCGAATTGTGGTCGTACTTTTGCCAACTAGTGAGTTGACCCCTCACCCTCTTGGGATTGGACTGGTCGCTTCGAGCGACTATTCAAATACAGAAACACTGGCCGTTGGTCTCCGCGCATAAAAAATGCGATCGCCCCGGTCGGGCAATTGCACTTGATGGCAGTGATGTTATGTGGACGGTCACTGGGCGACAGATTGCGCCGAAGGTGTTACGGGCCGAATTGTGGATTTTGGCTCATCCGACTAAAGCGTACTTTGTTTCGTGAAGTTGATAGAGTTTGAGTCGGAAGAATTCGGGATCACGGAGTCCGTAGTGTTGGCGGTTCATGGTTTTGATTTTGTTGTTGGTTCCTTCGAGTGGTCCGTTGGAG
>JBGTDM010000382.1:0-12886 GCA_041748315.1 Pirellulaceae bacterium | reverse complement strand
CTGCGGTTCTCGGCCTTCATGGAAATAGTTATACTGAGTGAACAGTTCGTTGGTAAATGTGAAGACCCCCAGCATCTGGTGGAACCAATCGATCTCGCCCCCCCACACCTCGTAGAGGTCTTCGGCGACATTCAGGTACCGATAGCCGGGAAGGATTCGTTCCCCCGTCTTGCCAATTTGATCATAGACGACCAGGTCAGAACGTTGATAACTATCTTCACTCGAGCCGGGGCCACGAAGCAACATGCCCCCTGTGTTGTGATAGGTTTGAGCCCCCGCAATATTTGGACGCTGTTTTACGAAATCGGCCATCACGCGATTCTCGATCAGTGAAAATGGATAGCGAAAGGCTCCATTTTGAACGTATCTCGGTTGCCAATTCCAGGGCCAATCGCGATTTGGGTCATACGAGCCGTCACCGTCTTCATTGACCAAACCGTCGCCATCGACATCAAAACCTTCGGTCCCCAACAAGGTAAACTCGCCTTGCTCTCCGTCCTCGGTGGGAATCATCATGTTCGGGTATTTTGGGTGAGATTTAAAGCGACCGTTTGGATCACGAATTCGCATTTGGGTGATGTGTCCATCTCCGTTTAAGTCATTGGGGCCATCCTCATCGACGAGGCCATCGCGATCATCGTCGACAGGTCGCTGGCCGGTCCGCGGAGAATTGGTCGAATTCGGCTGGTAAAAGTGTGCGTGACGCGAGTCTGGACTCAGGTCTGGCATGATATAGAAAACGCGATCGCGCAGCAGGTTTTGAACAAACTCATTTTCACCATGCATCTCCAATAGAAACCAGGCGGTATACAATGCGACTTCCGTCGCTTGAATTTCGTTGGCATGGATTCCGCCATCGATCCAAAAGCCCGGCTTCCGTCGCTCTTCGCCCGCCTCAAAATCCGTGATCGTGATCACCCACACGTCGCGACCCTGGTACGATTTGCCCACAGATTCGAGACGAGCCAGATTTGGAAACGTGTCGGCAAGTCGTTGCAACATGTCGGTTAATTCTTCGTAATCGTTGTATCGATTCCAAAAAACCTGAACCTGTGGACTCGTGGGACCGCCAACGGCTTTATAGATTTGCTTCGCGCCATCATCTCCGGTCGTTTGACCCGTTACCACGCCGCTTACGCAAAAACAAAACAGGCTGGTCATCATCCAGCACATCGATAAATTAAAAGTTTTCACAGCGCTACTCATCTATTTCAAAATTTAAGGTGTTCGTTAGCCGAACTCGATCAGAGATGTGTGCTCGACTAATGGGAAGTCATGGCGATGCTTCGGCAACTAGGCCCATCGAGGACATCACCAAAATCCCTGAGAGCAACCGAATCGTTAATCACTATTCTTTTCCAGCTTCAACACTTACCTGAGCTTCAACTGGGTGCAGGGTCGGGGACCAGGTTTCCAATGTCAAGGTCGCATCATCCCCAAGTGGCTCTGTCAATTGAAACAGCCAACGCAACTCCTCGGAACCACCTTGACCGTCCAGCCTTCCAACGCGCTGGCGGCGACTCCCTTCGAGCCATTTCGCATCCTCGGCGACGTTGAGCGTGACCTGGATCGGATACCATTCACGGCTTAGGCGCCCAATTTCCGGCATCGTCGGGAGAAAGCCTTTGTTGACAACGGTGCATTTAACATCGTATAAACCGGGAGCCAATTCAATTGCCGTCAATTCTCGAATCTCCAAGGCTGGCCAGACATTCTGCAATTCGAGCAGGAAGTCAACGTGCGGTTTTACCAACCCCTCGATTGCATCGGACCGCGGGTTCAATTGATAGAACGGTTTGAATCCACCCACATCGACCACCTGATCTGGAAAGTCCGGATGCTCGATCGTATGCCAATCGACGAAGCCGGGTATGTCGTTCTCGGAAAACCATGCCAAGGCGTTCAAGTCCTCCGCGCCACGCTTGTCATCTTTCTTCAATGGGGGATTGGCGTTTTCTACGGGATCTTCTACGGGAGCTTCTTCCCCCTGCTCAGCCGATCGTCCAGCCTGGTTGGGGGGAGTCGTTTCGGGTTGTTCAGATTGATCGTCCAAATCACCTTGATTATCCGAGGTGGCATCCTGTTTGGCTTCGCCCGTCTCATCCGTTGGCTTCTGTTTATCGGACTGGTCCGAAGTGGATTTCATTGTTGGAATCCACCAGACTCGAGAAGCAAAACTCCAACGACCATAATGAAAATATGCCCACTCCGAAAAGGAGCCTGCACCCGTTGGAGACTTGGGTGCTGACGTTCCGCCATGAAGCTTCTGAAATCGTTCGGCCAGGTAATCCGTATATGGGGAGTCCTGCGTCAGGATATTGGTTTTGACTCGCGCGCGATCGGTTTGAGCCGTTCCCTTCCATGGGTGAAAAAGATTGTCTTCAGGAGAGAAACAAAACACGACACCGATATTTGGATGATCGAAGGCAAAGTCTGCAATGGCGCGAGTCTCATTTTCCGAGACTTGATGCAATCCAGCCCCTTTACCGAAGTACGGATAGTTAAACGTAAAATTCCGATTGAAGTCGACACCGTCCCCGGCATCTTCGCCAAAACTCTTATCCGCATCTGGATCCCGAGATTCGACATACAACCGGAAGCTACCCGGTTCATTCTTGCTACGGTCAACCTCGATCATCACCCGCGGGTCCGTTGGATGGGGGCGATGGGTTCCTACCGAATCGTGGACTCGCATCATCGTTATCCAGTCATCACCGTTCAGGTCGATAGGCGGATCCTCTCCAAATGAAAAGTCTCGATCATCATCTGTCACGTTAGCATTACCGGCAACCTCGCGGAAGGGAGTCTGAAATTGTTTTTCTGATGCATCGGGCGAAGGGACTGGAATGACATAAACCATGAAGTGATCAAGAAACTTTTTAACACCTTCGTCCTCGACCGAATCGCCTACCAACTGTTCAGCCATCCGCGTGGCCAATTCGCGACCGATCAGGTGCGGAGCATGAACATTTCCTAAGACCAAAATCGCCGGCTTTTGACTACTTGATCAATCGCTACCGATTTTTAGGAGCCAAATGTCACGATCCTCGATTGTCTTGCCTAATGATTCAAGTTCGACGCCCGGAGATTCCGCTAATGACGTAAGCCGTTGCTCTATCTCAGTAAAGGTTGAATAACCCTCCCATGGGTTTGATTCCTGCCCGCAAGCCAATACGTCGCACATCAATGCGACGACAGCAATAACGGCCAAGCTATGTCGAAGCGGAAATGTGCGTTGATTGCAGGGCACCTGTCTCCTGGTTGCATTCAGCATGTTTCGCCCATCTCTCCCCTGAAAAGTGTATGATCATTGACCCGATGTGTGTCAGATTCTCAGCACTGATCCACAAGGTCAAATTGTGGTTGCAGAATACGAATCATTGTGGCGAGAATCGCAACGTTTCATTGGACATCGCTAGTTTACTTGACGTGAAGCCGGTTGTCGTTGTTTAACCCGTTGTTTTGCATGTCTCCTGGTGTTTCAATGTTCGGTGGATCACAATGAACGACTCGGATCGCCGTTCGATGAAAACAAGGAATTCAACCCATCGTGAGGTAGGCTGTTTTGAGAATGAGACATGGAAAATTTCACGATGATGCGATTTAACCGAATTGATGTGGCGGCGGCGTCCGAGTCCATTGCTGCTGGATGCGCCGACGCCAGCAGTGCTCCTGACCAGATGTTCTGTCGCAGCGCATTCATCCGGTTTAAGACAAACGATTTTAGGCAATGAAACAGTTTACGATTCTGGGATGCGGCGTGATCGGCTTGACCGCCGCGATTCGATTATTGGAGCAGTTTGAACGACCGACGACGATTGTTGCCAAAGACTTCCCCCCCAACACGACCTCGGATATTGCGGCCGCGATCTGGATGCCATTTCTGGTCGAACCACAAAACAAGGCATTGAATTGGTCCAAACAGACCTTTGATCGGTACATCCAAGAGCAGCACAATCCTAAAACCGGAATTTATCTGACTGAATTGTTCGAGTTTTTTTTGGAACCTGTTGCGGACCCCTACTGGATCTCTGCGATCGATCGCTTCAGGTATGCAACCGCTGAAGAAATTCCCACCGGTTATCGGTATGGGTTTGTTGCCGAAGTCCCCATCGTCGAGACACCTTTGTACATGGTCTATTTATTGGATCGTTTTCGTGAGCTGGGTGGCGAATTGCGTTCTTCAACTGTGAATCGAATTGAAGAAATCACCCATTCTGACTCGATCACGATCAATTGCAGCGGTTTAGGCTCACGCGAATTGATGAACGACGACCAGATGTTCCCGATCCGAGGTCAAATTGCGCGAATGGAAAAAATTGACTCGCGTCGGAGTTTTACAATTGAAAGCGGACCGCATGCGATCTGTTATATTTTGCCGCGCAGCAACGACACGATTGTCGGCGGGACCGCTTTGAGGCATGTCTGGGACACTGCGGTCGATGCCGTCAAATCACACGAATTAATTGCTAATGCTCGGTTTTTTGAACATAAATTGCGCGAAGCCAGATTGCTTGAAGACATCGTCGGTTTGCGACCAGGACGAACCGAAGTTCGACTTGAATGGACAACCGATTTGCGTGGTTTCCCCGTCATTCATAATTACGGCCACGGGGGATCTGGCTTTACCTTATGTTGGGGTTGCGCCAACGCGGTCTGCGATATCGTGCGTTCGATGGAAATTCAAGAAACGTCGAAAAAACCAACTGGATAGCTTCTTTGGGTATAATTTGTTTGCACGTTTGGCAAGCAAATGGATAGAATACATTTCATGGGTACCGATTCCTAACGAGGTCCCACCAACCGTGGCGAAAGAGATTCCGGGAGATTAAGAATGAATGATCGCAAGAGCAATCATGGCGCCGTCTGCTTCGATACATTGTTCGAGAGTCGGAGAAACTGGTTGATCAGTTCCACCTCCGCGCTCGGAACATTGGCATTCGCTTCACCGATTTTGGGGAGAGCCGACAACGTACACGATGCCGGTTTTGCGGAAGTTACTGACGAATCGACGAAGTCGATCGCTGCGGGAAACAAGTGGCTGATCAAGGCGTTGAACCGAGATGGTGGCGCCGGGCTGGATATTGGATCATCATCCGATGTCGCTTGCACGTCCGTCGTTGGCATGGCATTTTTGGCACAAGGGATCACACCGCAGGAGGGTGAACATCGTTCGAAGCAAAAACATTTAACCGATTTTCTCTTGCGCCGAGTTGAAAACATTTCTTCGGCTGGACAACTTCAATCAGGGCGTTCTCAAATCGAAGGTGATCTGGGCCCGTTTGCGACGCATTTTTTCTGCACGATGTATTTGAGTCAGGCGATCGGGGAAGCGCCTCATGTCGAGCGGTTCCGCACTGCCCTTAACCGATTGTCGAAGTACATCTCTTCCAACCAACTTAGCGACGGTTCCTGGGGTACCGATGCGTGGGCGCCGATGTTGGCGACAGCATGCGGCTGGCTGAGTTTACGCTCAGCCAATTTTGCTGGAATCAGTGTTTCCGGTTCCAGCGAGAATGCTGGTGAGTTCATGATTCGCAATATGCCTCGTTTAGGTCAGGCTTGGGGAAATGACAGTTGGTATCACCGATTGTATGCAACGGCGGCTGGTCTACGAGTTCTTTATGCATTGGGCCGCGAGAACGAGAGCAAGGCGCAACGTGCTTTGGAAGACATTCTCAAATTGGTCGAACAGAGTAACCGGGCGTTCGGCGGAGCTGGTGGTGAAGAGTATTTGACATTCCATCTGATGACCGAAATGTTAATGCAGAAAGGGGGGAGCGATTGGAAACGCTGGTATCCCGTCGTCAGGGATAAATTGATCCAAGTGCAAAATCGCGATGGAAGTTGGACTGGCCACCATTGTATCACCAGCCGGACCTTCAGCACGGCATGTGCGTTATTGGTTTTGGCTGCACCCAATCGATATCTTCCGATCTCTCAGGTATAATTGGACGCAGTCGACGTGCAGTCGCGGTGAATTGTGATCAAGTGAATTGTGATCAAGATCGCCTGTTTTTTTATCGTCGAACTGCGTATAATCGAACGAAGCTTCGTTGCGATCTGGCGAACATCTGGCGGTGTCCCTGACAAATCCGGGTTCCGGGCAGAGGGCGTACGAGGCTTGATCTATCAAATATCTATCGATTTACCTATAAGGAACATTCATGGCCAAGCCACATCGTAAACTTAAAAAAGCCAATCACGGGAAACGACCCGCCAATGCAAAAGCACGTAAAGCCAAACGGAATAAGATCAAGACACCGTAGTACTTTGTCAAGATTAAGAGTTCGGATTGCTGAGGATCAGCCGGAACGCGCAAGCGTCCGGTTTTTACGGCCTGAACCGCGTGCTAACGCACACCGGCCAACCCTAATCTCTAACCTGGACAAAGCAGTAGGTTGTAAAGGCGACGCGGAATGCGCACGATTGGTGACGTGAGTTAGCGCGTCGATATTGAGACCTTCAGTGATTCGATTTTGGTAAGACAATTGGATGCGATGGGGCGACGTGCGTTACCTAAAATTGATCGGAGCGTCGATATTTCGGCGCACCACTTCGTTTTGGAAGAAATGTCCTACCCCTTTGATGCGGTAAAGGTCTTTGGCCGCACGGCACCGCTCGAACTCGAAATCGGCTCGGGTAAGGGGTTATTCCTGTTAAACGGATCAGAAAAACACCCTGAACGTGATTATCTTGGAATCGAGGCCGCTCGCAAATACGCGTATTTTGCCGCATACCGCTTGGCCACGAAAAACCGTCACAACGCAAAGATGATCAGTGGAGATGGGATCCGATTTCTTAGAGAATTCGTAATCGACCATGCGCTCGACGCCGTTCACGTTTATTTTCCCGATCCATGGTGGAAGGATCGTCATCGTCGTCGGCGGGTCATGCAGCCAGCAGTTATTTCTGATATTCAACGAGCGCTAAAACCTGGCGGCGAGCTTCATTTCTGGACAGACGTCGAAGAGTATTTTGAGACAACCCTGGAACTAATTCGGGAGCATTCAAACCTTCGAGGTCCATTTGACGTTGCGGAACACGCTGCTGGTGACGACATGGACTATCGAACTCATTTCGAGCGTCGGATGCGTCTTCATGGGCATCCAGTCTTTCGCTCTCGATTTGAACGATGTTGAGTTTCGTTCGCAGCGGGCTGAATTAACGTTTACCGGTAGCGGATTTCCCTCGTTTTTTGCCAAGTCGCTTTTTCTTTTTTGTTCCATTCTTTGTATCGGAATTGGCGTCCAACGTCTCACCATCCCGAATCGCCGCTTTGAGGATACCAGCACCGGGCATTGTGGAGTGGGTGTTTGAGGCGGAGGGCTGATCAAAGGCTCGGGCGGTCCCTTTGCCGATATTATGCAGGGCGATCTGGTACATTCGCATGCCGCCGGTCGTCGGGTATTCGCCGGTAATACACGCTTGGCATAAGTCCGATTGCGGCAATTCGATTGCATCTGCGATGGCAGAAACAGGTAGGTACCGAAGTGTATCGCAGCCTAATTTCTTCGCCATTCGTTGTTCGACCTTCTCGCTTAGTCGGCCGTCGGGCATCATTTGAGTCGCAAATAGCTCGTCCATTGTGGACATGTCGATTCCGTAAAAGCAGGGTGCGATGATCGGTGGACATGCGACTCGCACATGAACTTCTGCAGCTTCCCCTTCGTCGTACAAGCGTTTCAACAGAATTTTCAACGTTGTGGAGCGGACAATCGAGTCTTCGACCAATATGACCTTCTTGCCGCGCATGACTTCCGGCAATGGCGTGTATTTTAATTTGACCTGTTGAATTCGTTGTTCCTGATTCTTCTCGATGAACGTCCGACCGCTATTGCGATTCCGAATCAAGCCTTCGCGACACGCGAGTCCCATCTCATAAGCCATCCCGTCTGCGGCAGCTCGGCTGGAGTCGGGAACCGGAACGACGATCGTGTCTTTGTCGATCTCAAACAACGGCCTTTCCTGTTCTTTACGTGCCAATGCCGCACCCAATCGAGTTCTCACGATGTAGACACTGCGATCATCCAGTCGACTCGCCACATTCGCAAAATAAATCCACTCGAAATAGCAATGGGCAATCCGGGGTGAATCGGCAAATCGTTCAACGCGAACCTCACCGTTAACAATGGTCATCGCATGCCCTGGTTTAAGCGAAGAGACTTCCTTACTGGAGAATCCCAGGTTAACCAGCGCGACGCTTTCGCTGGCTGCGGCAACCAGCGGTCCTCGCTGCGCAATGCACATCGGTTTCATTCCCAATGGATCTCGGGCGACTAGCATATCTCCGCAAGCGTTCATGTAAGCCAAACTGTAGGCACCATCGAGCCGCTGACTCACTTTCGACATCATGTCGAGCAATGCAAAATGGCCGCTGCCACTATTATGTCGACTCATCTCATGCATGATCACTTCGGTGTCGGATTGTCGCGCCAGGTGATGACGCCCATCCCGAGTCAACTCATCGCTCAATTCGTTGTAGTTTGCAAGCTGGCCGTTGAAAGCAAAACTGAACCATTCGCTTTTAAGAAGATGGTGACGCTCGAACGGTTGAGCGTAAGAGTTATCATCTCGACCACAGGTTGCGTACCGCACGTGACCAATCGCGGCATTGCCAGCGTATTTGGACATCAGGTTTTTATGTTTAGCCGTGTGCGAGTTACGAAATACCTCGTTGACCGTCCCGATTTCCTTATGTGTATCCAATAATTGTCCGCGGTGTTCCAGGTACGAAGTCATCCCCGCTGAAAGCTGCCCTCGATTCTGCATGTCCGACAGCATCCGAGGAATTAAACTCGCGGCGTCTTCCGGCTCAAACGCCTTGAACAAGTCCGAACGTCCCTTTTGTTTGATGAAGTAAATTGCGGCGACGCCGCATTCGTGAAACAGTTCGCTCATTCAACCGCCGAAAACCAAAACCGTGCAAATCGGTGTAACAACCCCACAACATAGATTTTATGGGCAGGCGACCATAACCTCAAGGACTAAACCGTTTTGCCCGCTTGATTCCAAGCCCCAAGTGTCGGAAACTGTGACTTAATAGCTTGGAGAAAATCATGTCCGTTCCCACCGCCACAACACCGTCCAATAAAATTTTGATCGCGAACCGAGTTCATTCGTTCTCGAGCGGCGGCATTCGCCAAGTTTTTCAACTTGCCGCCCAACTGAAGAATCCTATAAACCTGGCGATTGGACAAGCCGATTTCAACGTCCCGCAATCGATCAAGGATCGAATAAAATCTGCAATCGACAACAATCACAATGACTACGCATTGGCGCAAGGGATTGAACCGTTGCGGCGAGAATTACAAAACCGAATTCAACAGAGGTTTGGGCACGAAGATCGCCAGGTCTTCATTACTCCCGGAACAAGCTCCGGTCTGACGCTGGCCTGTTTGAGCCTGGTGAATCCAGGCGATGAAGTCATCTTTTTCGATCCCTACTTCGTGCAGTATCCCGCGCTGGTCCAGTTAGCCGGTGGCGTCCCCGTCAAAATAGATACCTATCCCGATTTCTCAGTCGATTTGGCCAAAGTCGAACGGGCGATTTCTCCCCGCACCAAGATGATCATCGTTAATTCGCCTGCCAATCCAACCGGATGCTGCCTGACCGAGTCGGAACTCAAAGGGGTTGCTGAAATTGCCCAGCGCCTCAATATCGTCGTGGTGTCGGATGAAATTTACAGTACATATAGTTATGACCAACTGCATCTGAGTATGGCTCAATTCAACGATACATCAATCGTGATCGACGGCTTTTCCAAAAGTCACGCGATGGCGGGTTTGCGACTCGCCTATGTCCACGGACCAAAATCCGTTGTCGACGCGATGGTCCAGCTCCAACAGTTTACGTTTGTTTGTGCCCCACATCCAATCCAATGGGGTGGATTGGCCGTGCTGGAAACAGATACCGAGAGCTTCATGACCGCTTACCGAAAGAAACGCGATTGGCTGATCGAGAGCCTCAGACCATATTATGAAATTCCCCAACCGTCATCGGAGCACCCCGGCGGAGCATTTTATCTGTTTCCAAAACTTCCCTGGGGAACTGGACAGGTCTTTTTTGAAACGGCGTTGGACCAGAACTTGATTTTGATCCCAGGTAACGTCTTCAGCGATCGAGACACGCACTTTCGCATCTCGTATGCGGTCTCCGACGATGTTCTTCAACAAGGTGCTGAGGTCTTGAAACGATTGGCAACTCGATCAACATGATCGGGCGATCGGGCTAAGCGATGTACGCCTCACCTTGCATTTTCCAACCGACAGCGAAAGTAATGAACACATCCGGTTATCGAGCGTACGGGTTCTCGTGCGCACTCCGTGATTCGGTTCGAGGACGGTCGTATCCCAACGGACGACCACCCACGATCTCTGGCCCCGCAGTGTTATCGGGAAATGGGTCGTGCAAGGCCGCATTGTTCCGCTGCTGGTTGATCGTCCCCGGAGGGCCCCACCAGGGACGCGCACTACAGCCTACCGAAATGATACCGACGAACACGAGTAAAAAACAAAAATCGATGGGCAGCTTCATACCAGTTCCTTGAAGATTCGATCTCGAACCATAGTTGAGTTTTCCGATTGCGACAAGGTGGAAGCGAACGCTAGCAGTCGCCAAGCAGCAAGGGCGGCAGAGGAAATCAGCGGATCGCGGCGAATAAAATCAGCTGGATCGGATCGGGAAGTAAACCAGATTTTAGGGAGCGGACGCAACCTGTTGATTCCCTGATTGTATAACACTTTTCGATTGAATCACATGGAACCATCGAACAAGCAAAACTCACTCGATGAAGTCTTCCAAATGAACCGGTTGCATGACTGACCCTGACTTTGCCATCAAGGAATGCACATTGAAACGAATATCCCAAGACCTTCTGGCGATTCGGCAAGCTTTGCTGATTGGCTGAAGTTGAACTAACCCGAAGACCATGCGTGTTGATCCCAAAACTCTTCGATTGAGTGTTTTGCCGGGAGTGAAGGTTGTTCGCAGGTCACCATTGTATTTTCCGCATCTGTATCAGAATAGGCTTGTTTGGTGCGACCGGTGGTTCCGATTTCATACGCAGAAACAGAACCGATCCGATGTTGCAGAGCGATTCTGTCCAACCGGTATTCATCGCGCAAGGAAGCGCGCCACTTCGCCGCAGCTCGAGTCAAAACGATTTGAGCGTTGCAAGTCCAATCAAAGGAGTCGATTCGATGAAACGAGCTATTTACGGTGGGGTTGTCGCCATGGCGTTTGTGCTGACCGCGTCGTCCGCACAGGGTCAATATGGTTACACGCAACCCTCGCTACTACCCAACTATCCAACAACTTACAACGCATACCCGTTGAATCAGGGGATGCCCGTGTATTCCACCGGTTATCGCCAGGACGTTGCTCCTGGTTCGACTGGAGGGGAGGGGGCACCGTTTCAGGGTCAACCCAACCAGGCAGCACCCTTGTCGTATTCAGCGGCTGGAGCACAAGCTGGTGGTCCGATTCAGCACCCACAATCGCCTGGCTTCCCGCAAACCCAAGGTCATTCGAATGCACCTCAACAATACCCTAATCCCGGCCCCGCTTATCATGGGCATCCAGCATCTGGACCGAGTTATGGGGGCGGACGTGTTGACATCGATGGCAGCAATTCGGGCAATGTCTACCAGAGTGTTGTGACTCCGGGCAATTTCGCTGGCGGTGACTGTGGACACTCGTCGAGCTTTGCGGCGGCTTGCGAAGCGCCACGTCGTTCCAACTGGGTCTTTGGTTTGCGTGGCCTGACCTTTTTCCGAGATTATGAGGATGACGTTTCGCTTAGCTATTATCCGGGAGGGACATTGCATTCGACCGACGCCGACTTCAGTTACTTGCCCGGGATCGAAGGAATTATCGGCGTTCGCACGGCCAAAGGTTGGGGCTGGGAGGGGCGTTACTGGGGGTTGTTTCCCAGTGAAGCAGATGTCTCGTTCACCGGTGCCCCACTCTATACCTCGCTGACGACCCTCGATCAGCTTGACATGGGGGCATTCACCGTTCGTGGCATCTACGACAATGCGGTGGCCCATCGCATCTACCGAAACAACGAGATTCATAATATCGAGTTGAACTTCTTGCGCAATGCCGGTTGCTTCAATGGCTTGTTTTGCCGAAGCACCAACATTGAATTGTTGGCAGGTATTCGCTACTTGCGGTTCGATGAATCATTTCGATATGCTGCATTCGGTATCGGAGCTTATCCTCCTCAGGTTAACTATGACTTGGAGGTCGAAAACGATTTACTCGGTTTCCAGTTGGGTGGTCGTACGGAACACTGCCTGAGCGAGCGAATTCGATTGAACATTAGCACAAAATTTGGCTTCTACAATAATCAGATCTACCATCGCCAATCGATCACGGATATTTTCGGCAACTACGCTGTCGTCAATACCGGAGGAAGTACCGGCGAGCTACACAATGTTGTCAATAACAAAAACGACGTTGCATTTTTGGGTGAACTGGATTTAGGGTTGCTCTGCCAGATTACCCAGCGAACAAGGTTCTCATTCGGATACCGGGCAATCGGGATCGGCGGAGTGGCCCTTGCTCCCGATCAGATTCCTCGCAACTTTGCCGATTCGTGCGAAGCCTGCCGCATCGACTCGAATGGAAGCCTGATTTTACATGGTGCCTACGCAGGCTTGGACTTTTGCTTCTAATTTCAACTGATCCGAGTCGACCACCATCAAAAAATGTTCAACGCTGTGACGCAAGTCACAGCGTTTTTTTTGGTTCGCGACCTCGCCATGTCTTTCCTGGCGAGGATATTGTGATGCCGCGCAATACGAAAGTCCCTCAATTCCAAGTTTCCAGGCAAATCCCAAACAGCCAGGCAATCATTCAATAATCAATCATTCATTTAATC
>JBGTDM010000381.1:0-8269 GCA_041748315.1 Pirellulaceae bacterium | reverse complement strand
AGCATCGCACGTGGCAGGTGCACAGTCGTAACCAAGGATCAAGTGACTACCTGGTTCGACCACCAACGGTACGGTGTAAATGTGATCGCATTCTGAATGAGCTGCTCATGAAGTTGCTCGACAACTCCCCCGAGACGATCCTGAAACTCGTACCACGTTCGCCGGCCAGGCTGGTAACCTTGCCCGAGCCACTGCACATACTCTTAGGTGGTCGGTTTGAGATAAAACACAAAATGGCTTCTCTCGATGTACGCCTCACCAGCGCGCACTCCGTTCCCGTCGGTGACATTATCCGTCGGAGTTCAATGGGAATCAAGTCAGCAATTCGATATTTTTCCTCCACGCGACATTCGATTCGATTTGTGTCATTCGTGTTTGAAATTCGGCTGTGTCGTCAACGGATTGTGCCGCCGGGAAGTTCGACGTCCAGTTCCGATGTCGCCACCCTGACGGTCACAAATGGGTTGACCGGCGCGCGGGAATCCGTTGCCAACTCGTCCCGCAGTTTACGCCGCCACTTATAAAACGATTGAACCGATACGCCAATTGATCTGCAAAACCGTTCAACCGTAAGCTCGCTTTGCTTAAACTCAACAAACCAAGCCTGCCACTGCTCCAATGAATATTGATTCGCCATTTTCTCGCTCCAAAGAATTGAAGCATAAACGACTCGTCAACACGCACTTCAATGGGCGCTTACCATTCCCGCAAGAGTTTGCGACCATTTCGCGTGGGCGCGAACGTTCTCAGTTTCGAAAAGTTACCTCGCGGGGACGCCAAGGAACGTCCACGTTCTTTTGCGGACCCCGAAAGGGACGCTAATCCGAATTTGCTATGCGTGTGGTCAATCGGAATTGGTTCCAAATTCTATCTGAATTCCGCGGTCGTCCGTTTTCAGATTCTCGTTTGGCCCACCATCGTCGACTCCGTTCGGCCCCCTGTCATAGATCAAGAACCCTTTCTCCAAGGCCCGAAACAAAAATGGCTTCCCAGTGAACTGATCTTCTAACGGTTCCCTGCTCCTGGCTGTAACCACCTCCTGTAGAGTCGTTGGCATTTGGCCGTGCTGTTGCTTAAACGCCATGATTCGCAACGCCATTTTCAACTGCCGAAATTGGTTGCTTTGCGATGCGCGAATTTCCAGGAATTCCTTCGGAAACATGGGTAACAGGGCAAGGATGCGACCCAAGGCGTACGCCTGGTCGTCTTCGTGCAGTGCATCGTCGTTAAGTTTAATCATTGGAATCCGATACTTTCGAGCGATCGAAATGGCTGCGTTGATTTCGGCATCGAATCGTTCAATCGCCTCAAGGGCATCGCGATAACTATTGCGATTTAAGGCATCAACGTGTCGGTCGTGCCAAGAATTCAATTCCGTCAAAAGAGCGATGTAATCGATTCGGTTAAACGCAACTAAGACTGCTAACGTGGGATCGCCTTCGTCGAAATCCCGAATATAAGTACCAATTTCCAGATCCTTGTTCGAGGCGGCGTTGACAATCAACTCGATGAGCGGCAAACGTTCGTACCGTAGCGACTTTTCAAAAGGCAGAATCGGCTCGAGAGATTCTAATTCAGTCAGACATCGGTCGATAAACGGGAATGTTTCGGGCAAACTTCGTACCCAAACATGACTAGCTTGGACAGCCCTTCGGTTGATTGTCAAAGAAACGAGTATCGGTATTTCACCAGCCTCTTGCGCTGTAAGCCGCGACAATCGAAATGCCGCCAGCCAGTCTTTCATCGCGGCTTCGAAATCCCCTTTCGCACAATAAAGATTCGCTCGACAGCAGAGGCAGGTGGCCATTTCGCTCACCTGGATAAAAATCGAAACGTCTCGTGCCATAAGAAGTGATCCGTCGGCGCCACTCATTGAAGGCAAATAGAATTTGGGCTTTTTCGACACCTCGATTAGCTTTGTTAACGCATCCGTGTTGGACTTTATCCAGTCTGCCAATAACGGATCGGAAGCCTCGGACCATTTCGATTCCAAGGCGGAGCCAACGCGGTTTTGAACATCCTTTAAATCAACGCGCATCCGCCTGGCAAAAACTTCGAGACTCAAAAACCGTTCATCTTCGGCACCCTCGCCAAAGCCCAATTCAATTAGCCGGTCGCGGTTGGGAAAATCGGCTTCGGTCCAAATCCCCGATTGCTTCACCAGATCGATCGCAGCATTCTCGCCCGGTGTTACATCGGAGTAGAGCCAATTCTGGTGGGCGACCTGAAAGTTGACACGGCCATGCTGATCCACCGGGTCCACGACAAATGTCGTCTCCCTGGACACTGGAATTTCAACTACTTTTCGTTCCTTTTTGGGTTTGAGCAACTCGCTCAATACAGCTTCGACCGACGGATGAAAGTCGAATTGCGCCAGCACCAACGAAACGTCGAATTGCGTCAGCACGAACGACACTAAATAAAACGAAGTAGTTAACAGAGCCTTGTTATTTCGCATCTTCCCATTCATCGACACAATGGATTTGGGCAGTGGTGGTCTGAAATCTCAATCGCAATTTCCCTGCGCACAATTATCAAAGAAAACTTCGTGGGGTATTCGATAACCAACACATGCGCGCGGGCGGTTGTTTACTGGCTTTTCTACCTCACGCACCTCCTGATGAGTGACGCTGCGGAAGTCAGCTTCCTTTTGGGAAAATTGTTGGATAAGACCAACGGTAATCTTGTTGCTGTCACGCGGGTGCGGGCAACCGGCTTCGGCTAATTATAACTCAATGCAAGGGCAGCACGCACCCGTAGCGCAGAAGGATTTGGGGATTTGTCGCCGATGCGATCTGTTCCCCGATGAACTTAGTTTCCACCTTTTGATGGGAAGTCGGTTGTGTTGTGTTGGCCTTCTTTAGCTTGCCAATCTCTGTTTCCACTGACCAACGGAACCAAAAGGTGCCACCGACCGCTGACTTGATCCAATCAATGACAACGTTTGCCTCAATCGATGGACGAAGTCGCATAACCAGATCGCCGTTTGGGCCATCTCCCCGGCGGTAATCCAGTGTCCCATCCCAGACAGCAAACTTCACCGAACGCGATCATCGTCGAGCCCTAAACCCTTCTTTACATGTCTGGGCTCGTTGCTGGTTGCCGTGCAAGCGCGGCGCGCGACAAACAAAGCCGCGGCGTGCGAACCTTGAGGGTAAGCCCGTCGATTCCAGGAAATTGGCAGTTGAGGTTGCCGGGGAGTCGTCGCCACCGAGACGGAATCCGACACTCCCCTCCCCCAGCAACCAACTCAGGCCTCGAGCCAATATAAGATACTACCCACCTTTTGGACCAATTGCAAAGTATTTCATGTGCAGTGTTCATGCAATTCTCGGCGGCGCTCATTTCATGGTTTCATCATGAGTTTGTATCGATAGCGGCGGCGTTTGAGCACCTGAGGTTCCAACCGTCCAGACCCGTGCGTTTCATGTATCTTTGCATACGTGGTTTCAACCATTCAGACAGGACGTTACGGACGAGTCCAGACGATCATGTGATCGTATTTGCCAAGCCGATTGCCACACCGAAAGTTGTTGTGCCGGAGATGCTTCTCGTGAGCGCAATCTTGCGCGCCTTGGCCAAGCATCAAGGCAAACATCATGAACGAAGTGAGGTAGCAATCCATCAACTTGGCATCATCATCGGCGCGCCCCGAGCATCGATCACAACTTAGCTAACTCGCCAGTCTCGTCGCTCGGTGCAATGAAGTCCCGCAGTGGACAATACCTGCCGACACGAACCACCGCATTCACCCAAATCAACAGCCAATTTCGGATTTCGAGTCGATTCAGGGATAAAAAGGTGAATCATTGGAGATTACTGTCCCGTGCGGAGGGTTGTCTTCGCTTGGTAATACAGGTCGAAAACACCAAGAAACCTTGAGCCAGCCGCAAATTTCAGCGGCTCGCAAAAATCTGGAAGTTTTTTGGAAGAAATCGGTCTGACAGACGTTTCATTCATTAAATCGTTCGTAATAAACAACTTAATCAGGAGTCAATCATGTTCTCGAAAATCACACTCGCTTTAGCCGTCGCAGCAGCCGGACTTGCAGGATCAGCATCGCTTCCACAAACCGCCTCGGCAGACCATGGCTATGGATACGGCTACTCAGCTCCGCAGCACATTTGCTCGTACAAAACCATCGTCACTTACGTATACAAGCAAATTCCCGTCAAGAAGAAGGTGGTCCTTTATCATCCATGTGGAACCAAATACTACGTATGGAAAACCTACTACAAAACCGTAAAATTCCCTGTCTACAAAAAAATCAAAACCTGCTGTCATCACTAATCCAACGCTGTTGACAGGGTTGCCCAAGAAAAAAAAATCATGAGATGACCTTGCGGCAACCAGAAATTGATCAAGCTACCGATGAACAGCCTGTAGCACAGAAAGCGGCCCGAGACGAACGATCGAAGGCCGCTTTCTTTTTGCGCTTTATGCGCGAGGAAAAGTCGAGGTGTCCGAATATCGGGGTGTCAGGTATTTTTATTGAGGTCTGGTCGAGCGGATAAGCTGACGGGATGGGACGACCGAAACGCATCGATGCAGCGGGTGGACGTTATCACGCATTGAAAGGACGCTTTAGTCCTACAGCGCCGGCTCGATGCAAAGCTGTAGGCCAGCCTTTCCAGGCTGACACCGTTTTACCTGGTTTGTGCCAAACCGGGAGGATTGGGTCAGCCTGGAAAGGCTGACGTACATACCTTGCGCTGTAGGATTAGGAGCTTCCCATCCAGAACGACGACCATTTCCTCACCCGGGGTTGAGACGTTTGAGGGTTCCCAGGGTCCGACGGTCAGACCTTACTGATTGTTTTTGGGTTGGGCAGGCGCGCGCTTTGTGGCCTAAGAAAATTTGGTACCGGGCATGCTGATTTGGGGAATCTTGGTGGGTGGTATGTTGTTTTGAGCAATTTGACACCCTAAAATACGAGCTCGCGGCGTCAGCAAGTGAATCAATACGGTACCGAATGGAAATCATGCAGGAGCATTCGTTCGCTGGCGCTTCGAGTTAGATTATAATGACCCCGATCCTTTCTTCGCCTGATGGTTCAACAGGAGTCGGCAGCAACGGAGTCGTTTAGGATGCCTCGTTCGATCGTCGTGCATGTTGTGACGCATCGGTCGGAGTTGGCGGTTGAAAACGTCTTTAATAAAACGGAACAATTGACAAATGAGCGAGTCCATCATGAGTAATTTTTCTCGACGACATTTTCTTAAGTCTTCCGCGGTCGTGGCTGGCGGAACGTTGATCACGTCGTCAACGTGGACGCAACTGGTTCACGGCTCAACGTCGCTTCGGTCGTCGGCCATGGATCGATTGGGAACTGGTGTTGATCCAGTATTTAAGATTTCGTTGGCTCAGTGGTCGCTTCACCGTTCGATTCGTGCGGGCAAGCTGGACAATCTCGAATTTGCCGAAATCTCGAAACAGGAGTTCGGGATCGATGCGATTGAATATGTAAACCAATTTTTTGCCGACAAAGTTACGAACCAGGATTATCTTGCGGAACTAAAACAACGTGCGGAGGATCAAGGCGTAAACACACTTTTGATCATGTGTGATGGTGTAGGACAATTGGGTGCTCCAGATGAGACGGCGCGTACGAAAGCGATCGAAGGGCATTACGGATGGGTGTTGGCGGCTAAAACTTTGGGTTGCCATTCGATTCGAGTCAACGCGTCATCGAGTGGAACTCGAGAAGAGCAAGCGAAACTTGCCACCGATGGATTGACTCGGTTAAGCGAGTTCGCAGCGCAACATGAGATGAATGTCATTGTGGAAAACCACGGAGGCTGGTCATCGCATGGCGAATGGTTGGCTGGCGTGATCAAAGCGGTTGGAATGGACAATTGCGGGACGTTACCGGATTTTGGTAACTTCAATCTGGGGGGTGGCCAGCAATACGACCGGTATCAAGGAGTCCAGGAACTCATGCCGTTTGCAAAAGCGGTCAGTGCGAAGAGCCACGAGTTTAATGAAGACGGTGAAGAAATTCACACCGATTTTAGAAAAATGATGAAATTGGTTCTGGACGCCGGTTATCGCGGCCATGTTGGAATCGAGTACGAGGGGAGTAAATTAGACGAATATGAAGGGATTCGCGCCACGAAGGCGTTATTGGAGCGAGTCCACGAAGAACTCGTGAAAGAATACGATGGTTAGTGCTTTTTCCATGTTTATTTTGGGGGTTGGAGTTCAAGCTTCAGCTTGTTTTGAGGTTGGAGTTCAAGCTTCAGCTTGTTTTTGCAGCCTAAAGGCTGAACTCCAACCACGGCTTTTTAGCTGAGACAGGGCACTGGATCCAGGTGCGACATTCGACGGATTGAAATTTGCTTACCAGCGGTTATTTTAAACGGCAACTGAAATACCAATGATTTTTTGGGGAAACCAATGATCTCGCAGACTAATCGACGTGATTTTGTGAAGACGACCGCAGCACTCGGCGTTGGCTACTGGGTGGCTGGTGGTGTGGCGCCTCGGCCGACGTATCGATCAAAGCTTGATCGAATCCGGTTTGGGTGTATTGGGGTTCAGGGGAAGGGTTCGAGCGATATGGCTGACGCGGCTCGATTGGGTGATGTCGTGGCCATTTGCGATATTGATGAAAACAATTTGAATCGTGGGGCGAGTTCAGTACCAGGCGCGACCAAGTTTTTTGATTTCCGAAAAATGTTGGATGACATGGGTGACTCGATCGATGCGGTGACGGTCAGCACGCCAGACCACACTCACGCGGTCGCTGCGTTGCGGGCGATGCGGATGGGCAAACATTGTTTTTGTCAAAAGCCGCTAACGCACTCGATTGAAGAGGCCCGGTTGATGGGTCAGGTTGCTCGCGAAAACAAGCTGATGACGCAGATGGGGAATCAGTTCACGGCAAATACAAATTTGCGACATAGTGCTGCTTTGATCAAGGCTGGTGTGATTGGTGCGGTCAAAGAGGTGCATGTTTGGACGAACAGGCCAGTTTGGCCGCAAGGATCTGGAACCGAGATTCCTGCAGAACCGGTGCCTGAATCGATCGACTGGGATTTGTGGATCGGGCCTGCGGAGCATCGGGCGTTCAGCTCGGAGATTCATCCGTTCAAGTGGCGGGGTTTGTGGAATTTTGGAACAGGCGCTTTGGGGGATATGGCTTGCCACACTTTGAATATGACTTTCATGGCACTCAATCTGCGCAATCCGACCTCAGTCATTTCGGAATCGTCGGGTCATGATGGTGTCTTTTATCCCAAGTGGTCTCAAATCGACTTTGCGTTTCCTGAAATCGACGGACGCCCACCGTTAAAAATGGTTTGGTACGACGGCGGAAAACGACCCATGGAGTTGATGGCCGACCTTCCGAAAGAACCTGCCGGTGATAAACCACGCGAAGAGTGGGGGCACTATGGCAGTGCTGCCCTGATTGTCGGCGAGAACGGAATGTTCTATTCGCCGGGAGATTATGGTGGTGAGCCGCGGTCAACCGGTGTGATTCGCGATGGCGAGTTTATTCCAATTCGCCGGATCGACTGGATTGATGATGTTGCGTTTGAACGATCCCCGGGGCACTTTGAGGAGTTGGTTCAAGCGATTACTGGCGAGCGCGAGACCCCACCCGTTTCGAATTTCCCGGACTATGCCGGTCCGCTAACCGAAACGATCCTGCTTGGCAACCTTGCGGTTTGGGCCGATGGCGATCAAATTGCCTGGGATGCCGAGAATATGGCGATCACTTCGCAACATGAAATGGATAAAATGGAAGTGTTGGAAAAGATCGTTCGTCACGAATACCACAATGGATTCGAAATCAATGAACTGGTAAAATCGCGTTAGTCTGGACGTACCAGTAAGCACTTGTGTTAGTTTCCGGGGTCGCAGAATTGGCCTCGTGTGAAACTTCGTACGAATTGACCGTCATTCGAGTTTATGGGGAATTCGATTCACGGTATAATCGGATTGTCAGTGACGATGCAAGAAGCATGTTCCCGGAGGAATGAGGAATAGGGAAAGCGCAGTGATGGTCGTCGTTGACGTCATATCATTCGAATTTCGCGTGAATGCGAATCTGATTCGCAGCATTTATCGAACTTTTTTGGACGCGTTCTGATTACGTTGGATAGCGGGAGTTTCACTATGGATCTATTAAACAGACTTAATTTTAAGCTTTGTTTGGCGATTGGAGTTGGAATAGCGAGCGGTTTAAACATAGGTTTTCTGGGCTGTGCCAATCGCGATCTAAACTCGTTGGCTTTTTCGGAAGAGTCCTCGATGAGGAATGATG
>JBGTDM010000380.1:0-9906 GCA_041748315.1 Pirellulaceae bacterium | reverse complement strand
TCGAGCGTGGCGGTTTGGTTTTCGATTTGGAACTCGTGTCGGCCATCTCGATAAGATGCCACATCGCGGCAGAATGCGCTAGCCCGCTTCCAAAGAAAATCTAAAGTATTTTGACAGCAACCCTCGTGCCGAACACTATTGGGACAGGTCCCGTTTACCGCTTCTACCAGCTTATTTCTTTTACCAGCTTATTTCTTTTTCGGTCGACCTGGATTTCGAAGAGCGCGACTTATGGGGTCAGAATTGTTTTTCGGTTTTCAGGATGTTAGACTCGCGTCTTTCAATCAGATCATCACGAAAACCAGGGCGCTTGAAATGTCGAGGAAGTCGCGCGTTCAGTTTCCGAGAGCGATTTAACATTTTGTCGCTCGGGGGGATGGACGCCGGTTGCTGTTTCATGATCAAGGTCACGATGTACGACTGACCAAGGCAAGGGGAACGACCAACCAAGGGGAACGACTGACCAAGGGGAACGACTGGCCAAGGGGTTGGCCGATGAAGTTCTACGATCGGACAACATATATAGGTTTTCGCTCGTCGGCACCGCGCAGAGAGGTCGTCGCCTTATTGTGCCGCCAACTCACCTCGACAACACTAGCCGAGATGTCTAAAAGTTTTGGCTTAAAGCATCACGACAACGCGGCCAACCTGATTCGAAGAGCCAACCAGCAGATCGCCCGTTCTCCAATATACAAGCAGAACTTCCACTCCTTGCGCGTGACGTTCTTGAAAACCGAAAACCAAGTCCGACCGTAGGACGTTATGCAAAGAGCCGCAAGAATGCGGCGGTTGGGGAATCGCAAGTTGGTGGAAAAACGTCCGTTGCGGCTTTGACAAACCGTCAGGAAGGTCGATGACGGACAAGCGAAGGCAACGAGTAACGAATTCGATTGGTTGTTTAGGCCTACAGCGCCGGCTCGATGCAAAGCTGTAGGCCAGCCTTTCCAGGCTGACGCCGTTTACCTGGTTTGTGCCAAACCGGGAGGATTGGGTCAGCCTGGAAAGGCTGACGTACATACCTTGCGCTGTAGGATTAGTGACCCCAGCCGAAAAGTCGTAGTTCGCTATTCGAACTGTTTGACTTCGCCGAAAGGCTTAGGTTTTGGGGAGCGCTTGACAGCAATAGCCAAAAAACTTGTAGACGAATCGGCGACGTTAATCATTGATGGGCAAGGGGTCTGGTGGCGCGGGCGGCGTTTCAATTGATTGTGGAATGCCTTCGTCCGTAATTGCGCAGCCCACCGCGCGTTCGAGCAAAGCCAATGCCTGTTCTCGATTGGCTTCCAATCGGGCCAGTTGCATTTCAATGGAAAGATGCTGCATCCAGTTATCCAAAATTTGCAAGAATGTCACGCCACCGACACGGTATTCAGCCATCGAAATCTGCAAGGTCTGATTGGCCTTTGGCAGGATATTATCCCGGTACAAGGCGATTTGCTCGTCGATCGCGGTCGCCTGTGCCGTCATCCGACGGACCTGGCGAAACGTATCATCGCGGGCCGCTTCATAGCGCTGGGTAGACTCCATCACTCGGTGCCACGATTCGCCAGCGCCAGCCTGCAGTTTATCCCGCCAAATGGGAAGGTTTACCCCTACTGTGAACATGAAATTGTCGTTTCCATTGGCGACTCCAGAAAGTGCGGCATCGGTCGTCAAGGACTGCCAACCCAAACCAACTGTGACATCGGGGTAGAATTTCAGCCGTGCAAGTTCTTCCTTGTACTGATCGCGTACGATCGCCGCGAGGCGCTCTTCAAGCTCCGGGCGGCAGCGAATCGCGAGATCGTAAAGGCGATTGATGTTCTCTGGCACGGACGACGGGACAATCTCGGTAATCACCTCGGGTTTCCCATCCGGGTTTTCGCGCACAAGTCTGACTAGGTCCGCCTGAGACTGTTCCAGCGCGCGTGAGAAGTCGATCAGTCGATCGTCAATCCGATCCAACTCGACCTGAACCCGAAGTATATCCTGTTGGCTAGTATCACCAGTTCTGTAACGGGCATCGGCACTTTGCAGAAGATCTTCCAACAAATACCGGTTTTCCCGTGTGATCTCGATCGCCCGCTGATAGAAATACAGTTCGTAGTAGGCCAGACGGACATCCTCGATGACCTTCAGCTCGGCCTGCGCGAGCCGGGCCAGCGCCATTCTCGCTTCCTGTGCCGCAACGGCACCCCGTACGCATAACGTTCCAAACCAGGGAAATTTCTGGGTAAGCGTCAGTGTGTTGGTCGCCCGACCGGCTGCGGTTTGAAGTGCATGAGCCGAAATCGGCATGAACGTGTCCGCGAGCATGGGATCGTCCAACGCGGTTGCCTGGGGGACTACAAGGGATTGGGCTGCCACCTGATTCCGCGCGGCGTGAATTTCCGGATTTCGCTCCAGCGCAAGGGCGATGTAGTGATCGACCGGGTGAGGTCCTTGGAGACCTGGTTCCAAAGGGTGCGTCATGGAGCTCTCTGACTCCATCGACACGTTTGCATGTCGAATGTGCGGCGGCGGGGCCTCAAACCCTGCATGGCGAGATGGGGGCGTTGCGCACCCGGTAACCGTACCGAACGCCACGATCAGCCAACCCAAGTTTCGCCGCATGCAAGTCCAGCATGGTCTCACTATATTCCCCTTCATACCAAAACAGCCACCGCAACGTGTGGACCGGTGTCGCCACGTGTCTGTTGTATCGGTCATAACGCCTTTGCCTCTTGAACCTGCGATGGCGCATGATGGCATTGGCCGACAAGAATCGTCGGTTTTTGTGGACGAGGTGTGTAATCCGAACGCTATCATCGCTTTCGGACTGGTGGCATTCAGCGCCACGAAACGGCTCCGCACCCGTTCAAATACCATACGCCGCATCGATTGTCACGGCCCAGTTTGGACAGCATGGGCCGTGCTTGGAGGGTACATGCCGACCTTTGGTTCGTATCCGTTGACGTGGGCTCACAGGCGCTTGCGCTCACGAACTTTGCACACCTTCAACGTCGCCGTGTTCTGTTTGGACAAGAAGGGCGTCCTGAATGCCGAGTTGCAGCTTGAACTCTTTTACCGCGCAGTACAGAACCGGGACGACGAACATTGTCAGCATCGCGATCACCATTCCGCCGAAACTGGGGATGGCCATTGGAACCATAATATCCGAACCGCGACCGGTGGAGGTCAACACGGGCAACAGCGCCAGAATCGTCGTCGCGGTTGTCATCAGCATCGGCCGTACTCGTCGTTGTCCCGCTTCGACGGTCGCCTTCCGAGCATCCTGAATGGTCAAAATATTTCGACGTCCGAAACTTTGGTCTAAATAGGTAGCAATCACCACGCCGTCATCGGTGGCAATTCCAAACAACGCGAGAAAACCGACCCAGACCGCAACACTGAGATTGATCGCATTGACTTGGAATAGAACGCGCATTTCCGTTCCGAACACGGAAAAATCGAGAAACCAGGGCTGGCCATACAGCCAAATCATTAAGAATCCTCCGGCCCAGGCAACGACAATACCGCTGAAAACCAACATCGACGTTATGGTGTCCCGAAACTGAAAATAGAGAACGATAAAAATGAGAAACAATGCCACGGGCAGGACGATCATCAGCGTTTTTTGAGAACGCACCTGGTTTTCATAGCTCCCCGCGAACGTGTAGCTGACGCCGCTCGGTATCGTCAGTTCACCGCTGGCGACTTTTTCTTGAAGATACCTTTGGCAGGCTTCGACAACGTCCACCTCAGCATGGCCGGGCCTCCTATCAAATAGCACATATCCGATCAGAAACGTATCTTCGCTTTTGATCGCTTGGGGCCCGCGGACGTAGCGGATGTCGGAAATTTGTTCTAAAGGAATTTGCGCCCCATCCGGCCCGGCAACCAGGATGCGTCCAAGTGTTTCGGCGCTGTCGCGTAATTCACGTTGGTAGCGAACCCGTACGGGATATCGCTCGCGTCCTTCGATGGTCGTGGTTATCCGTCGGCCGCCGATCGCAACCTCGATGACGTCTTGCACCTGTTCAATTTGCAGCCCGTGCCTGGCGATTGCTGCCCGGTCGATCTCGATTTCCAGGTAGGGCTTGCCCACGATCCGATCAGCAAACACGGCGGACGGTTCAACGGCGGGGACCTCTTTTAAGAACCGCTCGATTTCCAAAGCAACCTGTTCAATCGTCTCCAGACTCGGACCCCGGATCTTGACGCCCATCGGCGCTCGCATGCCGCTTTGGAGCATGACAATTCGAGCGGCGATCGGCTGGAGTTTGGGTGCGGATGTCGTACCGGGAACTTCAGCCGCTTGGATAATTTCTTGCCAGATATCGTCGGGCGTGCGGATATGTTCCCGCCAAAGCCGGTATTGCCGTCCGTCAGGATCCGGTATCAATTCACCTTGATCGTCCCGGGCAAAATCACCGCGATGATGGTCAAAACGGAAATTTAGACGTTGCCCTTGCCGATCGGAAATATACTCCGGATGGTAGCTGATAACCGTTTCGATCATCGACACGGGCGCTGGATCCAAAGGACTCTCGGCTCTCCCAAGCTTGCCGACCACGAGTTCCACTTCCGGGATCGCCGCAATTCGCCGGTTCTGAAGACTAAGGACATCGGCGACCTGACCGATGGATGCGTGTGGCATCGTGGTAGGCATCAATAAAAACGCCCCTTCGTCGAGGGAAGGCATGAATTCTTGGCCCAATCCATTCCAGCTCTTTGCGAGGGTCCATTCAATTCGGGTCAACGGCGACTCGGTCGAAATATCACCGTCCCAACTACGATGCCGCAGCGCACCTAGTCGATACTTGTACCGCTCAACGAAGGACAATTCACGAACTTGTTCTTCACCAAGGGCTTGGGCCTCGTATTCCTGAGGGATGCGGTTCAGCAGCGTTCCTGGGCCCAGCCAGACCCCCAGGCCGAAAAGCACGATCAGCAAGGGCATCGACAGGAAAAGCAACTTGTGATCGAGTGCCCAACGCAGGATCGGTACGTAAAATAGTCGCCGAAACAGTTCAAAGAACAGAAGCAATCCACCAATCAACACGGCGACAAACACAAAGTTCTTAAGAAATCCGATCTCGGATCCCAAGGGAAGCCAGCTCTGAGCGAGCAGCACTCCTACCATGAGGACCGCCGCGCCGCTTGCCAACTTGGCACCAAGCCCACGGAGTCTTGACGGCAGCAACGCTTCAATGAGTTGAAGTGTTCCCAAGGCAATAATAATTAATCCGGCCCACCATGCCAGCCATACGGCAACGACTATACCCAGCAGGATAAGCCCAACGTAAGCAGCCTGTCTCAAACGTTGGGAACGCACCTTTCGGGCCAGCAACAGATGGGCCATTGGCGGGATGATCGTCAAAGCCACAGTGACTGACGCCAGGAGTACAAAGGTCTTGGTGAAGGCGAGGGGGCGGAACAACTTTCCCTCTGCTCCAATCATCGTGAACACTGGCAGGAAGCTGATTACAGTTGTGGCGATTGCCGTAAGCACAGCGCCTCCCACTTCCGTCGAGCCCCGCAGAATCACCTCCAGCTTGTCTTCTTCCGGATCGGCTTCTTCCAAGTGTTTGAGGATGTTCTCATTGATAATGATTCCCATGTCCACGATCGTGCCGATGGCGATGGCGATTCCTGAAAGCGCCACAATATTGGCATCCACGCCAAAGGTCTTCATCGCGATGAAGCACATCAAGACCGCCAGCGGCAGCAGTGCGCTGATTAACAGCGAACTACGAAAGTGCATGAGCGCGACCAACACTACGATGACTGTTACCAGAATCTGCTGCACGAGGGCGGTGTTTAACGTACCAAGAGTTTCATAAATCAATCCCGTGCGGTCGTAAAAAGGAACAACAGCCACCTGGCTGATCGTCGCCCATTCGGGCCATTGTTCTTGAGGAACGCTCCTCAACCAGCGCAGCCATTCCTCCTGATGAATTTGATTGTCCCTAAAACCTTGGAAACCCTGGCGCTGGCTGAACTCTTTAACTTCGTTGAGAGTGACCCGGCGGAAATCAAGTACTGCCTTCGTCGGCAGCCCTGGGGCAATCTCGGCAATCTTGTCTTTAATGTTCTTGATCGCCTGCAGCGGATTATACCCGTAACGGACAACGACGACTCCGCCTACCGCCTCGGCGCCTTCCTTGTCGAGCACCCCGCGACGCAGCGCAGGCCCCATCGAAACCTTGCCGACATTTTTGACGTAGATCGGCACGTTGTCGTTGACTTGGATTACCGTGTTTTCCAGATCCTGTGGGGACTTGACGAACCCGATTCCCCGTACGATGTATTCCACCTGGTTCATTTCAATCGTCCGGGCTCCCACGTCAAGGTTCGATCGTCGGACGGCGTTGTAAATCTGATGCAGGTTGACGCGGGCAGCCCGCATTGCATCCGGGTCAACGTCGATCTGGTATTCCTGGACGAAACCGCCGACCGAGGCGACCTCCGAAATCCCTTCGGCGGCCTGAAGGCCGTACCGCACGTACCAATCCTGGACTGTTCGCAACTCGTGCAGATCCCAACCGCCTGCGGGTTGGCCGTTAGGGTCGCGGCCCTCCAACGTGTACCAGAACACTTGCCCCAAGGCGGTCGCATCGGGTCCCAGGGCGGGTTGCACTCCGTCGGGCAGCGTTCCCGTGGGGAGGCTATTGAGCTTCTCCAGAATCCGGCTCCTCGACCAATAGAACTCAACATCCTCGTCGAAGATGATATAAATGGACGAGAATCCAAACATTGAAAAACTGCGAACTGTCTTTACGCCAGGCATGCCCAGCAACGAAACTGTTAGCGGGTAGCTGATCTGGTCTTCGACATCTTGCGGACTGCGCCCCATCCATTCCGTAAAGACAATTTGCTGGTTCTCACCGATGTCGGGAATTGCGTCCACAGGAACCGGTGCACGAGGGAAAGGTCCCAAATCCCAATCAAAGGGAGCGACCAACGCGCCCCATCCCACAACGCCTAATACCAGTAGCGAGACGATCAATTTGTTTTCAAGGCAAAAGCGGATCATCCTTTCAAGCATCGGCCCATTCCGACGGCTTCCACTCTCTCGACTGTTGGACGACTGCACCCCATCGCTAGTCATGGTTGTGCTCCTCGATTCCTCCCGAGGCGCCACTGGCAATCTTTTCGAAACGGTCGTGGCACTTCAGCATCGTGGAGCCGAAGTACGGATTGCGAATCTCCTCGGTTTGCTGAAGCCACCAGGCACCCTGGTTATCCATCGCCATGGGGCAATGCACGCGGTAAACCGGCCCGGCACTTCCAGCGCCAAACCGCTGTACGATGCCCTCCATTTCACCGGACAAAACTGAAAAGGACACACGGAATGCCTCCAGACCAGTTTGCTGCGTCAATTCAGCAGCAATCGTTTCGAGGCTCCTGCGTTCCTTGTTCCAGGCATCTCTCGTCGCGTCTGGCATCTCGGTCACAGTGTCTCGGCTAATCACCGAGCGCAGATCAGCCACCGCTCGGCGAGCGGCCTCCAAGTCATCGCTGGCCAAGACAGACTGGAGAGCGAAATAACCCACTAACAACTCGCTGATGTATGCGGCGAGCGAGTCCGGCACTTCAAGTCGCGCGCTCGCATGATCCAGATGTCCCGCATGCTCCTCATGCGGCCGCAAGAACTGCTCGCGCACGCGCGCCATCGTCCGCGCAGACTTTTCGCCAATCCTGCGCGCGGTGTCGGCGTCGTCCACATCTTGCCCTTCGATGGCATCGTTGCCGAGCAGCATGCGATACTCCTCCCATTGCATGGCCGAATGACCGCTAATTAGCTCCGCATCGACCTCCGTCACGGTTGCACCAAGTCGACGAAACGCCATTTGAATCGACGTGATGTCGGATTCGGCGATCCGTTCTTGCAGGTTATTAAATGCGTCTTCCACTCCCTTCAGCTGTATCAGAAAATCTGGGGGGAGTTGGACCGCGGCATTCGTTGGGGACGGTTCCCCCGTTGGGGCGCTCGGGGCGCCGTGATCGTGCTGATGCCCACCTCCACCACCCCCTTCGGGCGTCATCATGCTTGGGCGGGCTTGGATTTGAAGGGCGCTGTCAATTCTGAAACTGCCGTGAGTGACCACCAGTTCTCCCTCGCGCAGCCCTCCACGAACCAGGTAATCGTCCTCGGTGCGCGATCCGAGGACGATTTCACGCCCTTCGTAAGTTGGCTGTTCGGTGTTGGGCAATTCCACATAGACGACGGCCCGCGTTCCCGTCCACAGCACGGCTGACGCAGGGACGACCAACGGTGGCTCGGTTTGCAAGTCATCGCTGGAAACGTAGCCGAGCGACTCGACGGGCACCAGCGGCATCCCGCACACGTCGCAGATGCCCGGTTCGTCCTTAAGAATTTCCGGGTGCATCGGGCTGATCCACTTTCCCGCCAGGAAGGCATCGACGACGCGGCCACCGGAGGCGACTTGTGAACGCGCGATCCCGCGTACGAACATGCTCGGCTTGAGCTTTCCTTCAGGGTTTTCCACGTTCACTCGGACTTTAACGGTTCGCGTACGGTCATCGAGGACTGGGTCGATAAACGCAATGCGGCCCATGAAACGTTCCCCCGGATAGGCTTCCGTGAAAAAGCTCACCTCCTGGCCATAGCGAAGCCACGCCAAATCGGATTCGTAAGCATCCAATTGCACCCAGACCCTGCTCAGGTCAACCACGCTGTAAATCTGCTCGCCGGTTCTGACATAGTCCCCCTCCTTCTTGAATTTCTCGATGACAATTCCACCGATTGGGGCGTAAATCGTCAGGTGACTGAGTGGCTGATCTTGCTGCTCGATCTCTCGAACCTGGGTTTCAGTCAAACCCATCAGACGAAGCTTTTCTCGGGACGATTCGAGCAAGTCGAAACGGCCAAGGGGAGAACGAGGCAGTTCCTGGCCGCGGTCCCGAGCCGCGCGTGCCGTTTGAATCAGTTCTTGTTGAGCACTGTAGAGTTCTGGGCTGTAGATATAGACCAGATGGTCGCCCTCGTTGACCTGAACGCCGGTATAGTCGACATACAACCGATCCAAGCGACCCGGAATCCAAGCGGTGATGCGTTTTAGCCGTGTCTCATCGTATTCGATTTTCCCGACCATTCGCACGTCGGCGGTGACAAAACGCCGCTCAACCGGCCGGACCTGAATGTTCAATAGTGCCGTTGCGGCCGGGCTCAGCTCGAGCTGCCTAAGGCCCGTTAGCCCCGCCCCGCTTCCGCCTACCGGAATGAGGTCCATCCCGCAAATCGGGCAACTGCCAGGCCCCGGCCGTTGAATCTGTGGGTGCATGGAACAGGTCCACATCTGATTGGAATGTTCGGCGCGACCCATTGAGAGGGGACTACCGTCTTTAGTTGGCGCTTGGCGATTCTGCGAAGGAATCAGCAGCCACGCCGCAAGGAAACCGATTCCGATCAGCATTGCGCCTTTCGCAATGATGGCCCATCCTTTTCGGGACTCAAGAAACGTTCGTAGCCGGCCAATGAACAATGAAATCTGCATGTCTCAGTTCTCCTTTTCGCGGGTTGGCACCCAAGTCGCCGCCATGTTGTACAGGCCTGCCACGGCGACCGCAAAAAGCCATCCAAGTATGAGCACAGAAATCACCCCGAACAGCGCTGCGGAAAAACTCGTTTCCCAACGTAGCAGTGGTTGCACATCTACACAGTGAAAAAGGCTGTTGAAAAACCGTGCGGCAGTTTCTCTCGGAAGTACCGATATTAACACAACGCAACTAAGATAGGCGAGGCTCAATCCGCAGCCTAAGGCGAAGCCCAAACGTAGCGGACTAAGTGTTGGCATAGCGAACTGGCGCCCATGTTGGGGAACTTGCGTTTGAGATGGGTGGCTCGCCGCTGGCCGATGCAGAACCATAATTAAAACGTGAAATGCCAGCAACACTCCCTTTGCCACCGTGAGAGAAAAC
>JBGTDM010000379.1:0-1612 GCA_041748315.1 Pirellulaceae bacterium | reverse complement strand
TCTCAATGAGCCGCTGCACATCGCCGACCTTCAGCCCGTATCGGGCGCAGGCGTCTCGATCGACTTCGATGTCCAGATAGTTTCCGCCCATGGGTCGCTCGGCCACCACACTGACCGTGCCCGGGACTTCTTTCAGGACGGTCTCCAACTGCAAACCGATTTGTTCAAGCTGCGTCAGATCGGTGCCGTAGACCTTCAGCCCCAACAATCCACGCATCCCGGTTGTCAGCATGCCGATTCGAGTTTCGATCGGCATGAGCCACCAGTTCGGCATGCCGGGGATTGTGATTGCCTTGTGCATCTCGTCCTTGGTCAACTCCGCAAACGTCGTGCGCACCAATGGGACATCAGACGGGTGAATTTCGTTTTGCCATTCGTCTTGCAGCAGTTCGACGGCAGCGGGAATTTCCGATTCCTTGATTCCGCCCTGCGAGTGAATGATGTCGATCAGATTGATCGTTGTTCGCGCAACGATCCGCTCCGGCAAGCGCGGCCGAACACGTTCAACTTGTTGCAGGAGCAAATCTCTGGCCCACTCATCTTCAAGCTTCTCTTCCGAGAAGAATGAACCGACCGGCTGGCCATTGGCGAGCGTCTGTGCGCGGTGTTCCTTCAAGCCGGCTCGCAGCGTCTTTAGTCCCGAGTGCAGGGCATCGATCAGTTCAAGCCGGGTCTGCTGGTTGACTTCGGCTCGTGTCATGCCTTCGGCTTGTTCGGCCAACGTCTTCGTTTCGAGTTCCTTACCAGTGTCCGTCAACAAGTCGCTCTGCTTCAGACGCATTGTCATCTGGGTCGCAAGTTGCTCAAGATATCCTTTTTCAATGAGTCGCTTTGGCCAATCTTCTTCAGGTCGAAGTGAAGCGTGCGTCTCGACCATCGACAACGGTGCCGGATCAGTGGGCGTGCTGGATCGTCCGATCTTCCCTAACGCAACTTTCACTTCCGGGAATTGCATCAGCAAACGATCTTGCACCTGTAGCGTGCGACGCGCTTCCGTCACGGAGATGCCGGGCAAGGTCGTCGGCATGAACAGGATGTCACCCTCGCGCAACGGCGGCATGAACTCGCTGCCAAGTTTCGTCCAAGGCACAATGGTCAGAGCCAGTAGCAGGACGGCCGCCAACATGCTGACGAACTTGTTCCGCAGTGCGAATCGGATAAACGGAAGGTAGAGCCAGATCACGAATCGGTTGACGGGATTGCTCGCTTCCGTGGGCGTCTTGCCACGGACAAAGAAGCCCATCAGAGCCGGGATCACGAGCACGGCAATCAGCGCAGCGGCCGCCATGGCGAATGTCTTGGTGTAAGCCAACGGCTTGAACAAGCGTCCGGCCTGCCCCTCGAGTGCGAAGACTGGCACGAAGGAGATCGTGATGACGAGCAACGCGACGAACAGACCGGGACCGACTTCCTGCGCAGCCAGCTTGACCTGAGACCAGTGATCCATGTCCGGATTGTGTTCTTTGTGTTTGTGCAGGTTCTCGACCATGACAATTGATGAGTCAACCATCGTCCCGATCGCCACGGCGATTCCTGAAATGGACATGATGTTGGCGTTGATGCCTACCAACTTCATAATCAAGAATGCGAGCAGAATGCCCAGCGGCAAGAC
>JBGTDM010000378.1:0-2636 GCA_041748315.1 Pirellulaceae bacterium | reverse complement strand
TTGCGAATCACGGTACCTCGCACAACTGCGGAGCAGGCCTTACTGGCCAGTGCGTTGGGCGTGTCACCGAACGACACCATGTCGACTCAGGAGCCTCTGAAAGTTAATACCATGAAGAGTACGGACAAACCGCTGTCGAGTGATCGGAACGCTCAATTGATCCGCGAAACTCGGGAGACAAAGATCAGTTGTCAGATCAACCTTGATCGCTCAGGTCCACCACGCGTCGCGACTGGTATGGGGTTTTTTGACCACATGCTAACGGCATTGGGTGTTCATTCCGGAATCGAGTTGCAGTTACAATGTGAGGGTGACCTGCACATCGACGATCACCATTCTGTGGAAGATTGTGGCTTGGTAATCGGTTCAACGATTTCCGAAGCCTTAGGGGATCGTAAGGGAATTCGGCGATTCGGATGGGCGTTGCTCCCAATGGATGAAGCCTTGGCGCGAGTTGCCATCGATTTGTCGGGGCGACCGGAGAGTGTGGTGAACTTGCAACTTGTGGGAGAGCGAATCGGTGAGGTCGCCTGCGAAAATTTGACTCACTTTTTCCAATCGTTGGCTGTCACGTTACGCTGTTCCTTGCATGTCGATATCCTGCGGGGAGAAAACGATCATCATAAAGCGGAGGCCGCATTTAAAGGGCTAGCTCAGGCTTTAGCGATGGCGATCATTCGGACGGGGGGAACAGATGTTCCCAGCAGTAAGGGAATGCTCTGATACAAGGGGAGTCGAATGAATAATTCTGAATCGTCGTCGAATGATGATCTCGATCCAGTTCAAATCGTCGATACCGGTGTCGCCAACATCGCGTCGCTGCTTGCGGCCTTTCAACGACTGAACCAACGAGGGGAGTTAATTGATACGGCCAACCAAGTTCGTGATGCGAAGCGGCTTGTTCTGCCAGGGGTCGGCAGTTTTGGTGCGGCGATGGAACGCTTGCAAGAACTCAAGCTTGTAACGGCATTGCGCGAACGCATCCACGCAGACCAACCAACCTTGGCGATATGCCTGGGGATGCAGTTGCTGTGTAGTTCCAGCCAGGAAACCCCGGGGGTGGAAGGAATCGGCGTCTTACCTCATGAAGTACAACGATTCAGCCGACAGGTCAAGGTTCCACAACTTGGTTGGAATGAAGTTACGTTTGATGAACCAAGCTTGATTCCCGCCGGCCATGCTTATTTCGCCAACTCCTATCGGCTTCGCGAACGGCCCGCAGGCTGGCGAGCTGCGACGACCGATTACGATGGTCAATTCGTGAGTGCAATTCAGCGAGGAAAGATCCTCGCCTGCCAGTTTCATCCCGAATTATCCGGACGCTGGGGCGAGCGGTTACTCCAGCATTGGCTGGGAACTTAAGTTGTTTAGTTAACGGCAATACCCCGTTTAGAGGCGAATCATGTTGAAGCGGCGCATTCTCCCCTGTCTGGATATCCGCGGAGGTCGCGTGGTTAAGGGAATCAGGTTTCAAAATTTGAGAGATGCCGGCGATCCGGTCGAACAAGCTCGGCGATACGACGAAGATGGCGCCGACGAATTAGTCATGCTGGATGTTTCAGCAACTCGAGAAGAACGCCTAGCAACCTTGAAGACGGTGCATGCGGTGCGGCAACACCTGAGGATTCCACTGACCGTTGGCGGCGGCGTCAAAACGACAGATGATGCCAAGCGGTTACTTGATCATGGTGCCGACAAGGTCAGTATCAATAGCGCGGCCGTCGAAAATCCGACGATGATTCGAGAGCTATCGAATTATTTTGGCGCTCAATGTACGGTTGTGGCGATCGATGCTGCTCGACGCCAAGGAGATTCATCGGGTCAAACCAGTTGGCAAGTTGTCACCCGGAGCGGCACGAAACGGCATAAACGCTGCGCCATCGAATGGGCGTGCACGGTTGAGGGGTTGGGGGCTGGGGAGCTTTTGTTGACCAGTTGGGATCGCGACGGCACAGGATCTGGTTACGATCTCGAGCTTCTTGAGCAACTCACATCGCGAGTTAATTTACCAGTCATTGCCTCCGGAGGTGCACAGTCCGTAGAACATATGCAGGAAGCGTTCATGCATGGTGCTCACGCGGTGTTGGCGGCAACAATTTTTCACGACGGGCTTACGACAATTACGAACGTCAAACAACGATTGGCTCAAATGGGGATCGCCGTGCGATGTGACGAACCGCAGGCTCCTACGGGCGACCTTGGAACGATGTCTGCAGTTGAGGGACAGGCGGAGTCGCAATCATGATGGTCCCATCAATTGAGCTCCATGAATCGATTGCAATCGGCGTTGGCGGCGTCCACAGCGATCTTTCCGAAACGGATTCGTTGCTTAAATCCATTCGGCCACTTGCAATGTTCGGCCCAATCCATTTGCAGTTGCCCGACGCTCGAAGCAGCTATATGCCAGTTTGTCAGACTCTGTTTCGCACGTTTGATTGTTGGATTTCGTTCACCGAGTGGCCCAGTTCCCTCGAGGCAAAGAACTGGTTGGATGCTGGCGCTCAACGATTGGTTTTTGTTGTCGATTCCGCGGCCCCCGATTATCCAGATGCCGAGATTCCAGGTGAGCGACGGATAAACTGCAACCGAGTTGACGCCGTAAACTTCGCGGCGGATGGCTCGCTGATCTGTGCATC
>JBGTDM010000377.1:0-7616 GCA_041748315.1 Pirellulaceae bacterium | reverse complement strand
AACCGAGGAGGAAGCACGCCGCAAAGTCTCAGTGGTCGAAGACTATCAAGAAATGCTAAATGATGAGCGGATCGAAGGTGTGATCATTGCCTGTCCGTTGCATCTGCACGCTAAACTGACGATTGACGCCATGCGAGCTGGAAAACACGTTCTGGTCGAAAAGTTGATGGCCCACAATATCGCTCAATGCAAGTTGATGGCTCGTGAATCAAATCAATTGCGACGCCTCCTGTCGGTAGGTCATCAAAGGCACTATAGCTTGCTTTACGATAACGCCGTGAACATGATTCAATGGGGCTTGTTAGGAGAAGTTCATCATATTCGAGCACAATGGCATCGAGGCAACCTTCCAGGTAGTGACAGTTGGGCACCACCGCTTCCCGGTGGAGAGCAGGTTGTCGGATCAGATCGAGTGATCGACAGAATTCAATTGCAATTGCAAAGATTCCAGCGGGACCTGACGACCGCGTCACCAACACAACTCAAGGAGTTGCAGAGTAAAGTAGCTCAATGGAAGGCGCTGGATCAGGATCAGTATGTTGCCGCTGAGAATTTCGGTTACGAAACCGATGCCCAAATTCGCGGTGATGGAAAATTGCGCACGGCACTTGAAGAACTTATTCGCTGGCGGTTGTGGAATCGGACTGGCGGCGGCTTGATGGCAGAACTCGGCAGCCATCAACTCGATGCCGCCAGCATTTTCATTTCAGCGCTGAACAAACATGTTGGACATCATGTACACCCTCTCTCCGTGAGCGCTGTCGGTGGCCGACATATCTTTCCTCCGGACCGCGATGCGGCGGATCATGTCTATTGCATGTTTGAGTTTCCCGGCCAAGGCTATGACTACAATTTTCCAATCGGATACGCCGATGAGATCAATCGATACCCCGACGAACGAACGGGAATACTCCCCTATGAAAAAGATCCCAATAAGAAGATCGTCGTAACCTATTCCTCGATCAATGGGAACGGATTTGGAGGCTATGGCGAGGTCGTCATGGGAAGCCGTGGCACGATGGTATTAAAGAGCGAAGCTGAAGTGATGCTCTATACGACAGGAAGTGCCAACATGAGCGTTGGGATCAAAGGAGATACGAATTCCGCCGTCCTGGATACGTCAGCAAGTGGCGACCCATCGCCCGCTAAAGCAGCCGAGTCAGCCAGCGGACCCGTCAGTCGAGGTTACCGGGAAGAAATCGAGCACTGGGCCTGGTGTATCAGTACCGGAGATTGGGCAAATCAACCTCGATGTAATGGAGAAGTTGCGTTGGGTGATGCGGTTACAGCGCTTACCGCGAACCTGGCAATTAACAATGCGCACACTTCCAAACGCGGTGGTTACGTCGTCTTTGAACCGGACTGGTATGACGTCAATAGCGACGCTGTTCCAGAATCTAAATTTCATTCGGATACTGGGCCCACAATCGCTTCAGAACGAGTGGCCTTGAGATAACGTGCCATAAACGGCAACGAGTTCGTTGATCGCTGTGTTTGCCTGCCAGGTAAAGCACACGGTGGATGCAAAGCCCCATGAACAGGGCTTCGTCGGTGGCAAGCCTCGACCGGGTTTGCCTGCATCGCTGGGCAAAAAAAAGGAGTTGCAGCTTTCACCGCAACTCCTGATTAACTCGATACGTGAAATGATGTCGTTAAATTAACGGCATCGCCACGAACGACGTTGAAATCGTGAATTGCAGCAATCATTGTGCGAATAATTGCAGCAGTTGTTGTAGTTACGTCGTTGCGGACGATAGCTTCTTTGCCACCCGTAGTTGTGGCAACAATTGTCGTAAGTCGGACAGCACTGGTTGTAGTGGTTGTATTGGTTACAACAATCGTGGTTCCAATTCCCATGATGTCCATGTTGTCCATGAGGGTAGTGACCCTGTTGTGGACCATGGGCAGCTCCTTGATCGAAACCCGGACCAACATTGGGTTGACCTGAGCCCTCGTCGCCTATAATCGCACGTGCGGCATTCTGCCCATCATCTTGTAATACACTCACTGTCTCAAATTGTGCTTGAATGCTGGTAACAAAACCAACAGCCACAATCGCCAAAGCGATCGACAACTTCGAAAACTTTTTCATACAACTGACTCCGAAAAGAAGAAAAATTGACAGACGGATTCTCTTGATACCGGCAAAATAAATTCGCTTTCAACACGAACTTAAGCTTTTAAGTGAACAACGTCGCGCCGGCCAAGTAAGCCGGGACGATTGCTAACTCAAAAGCTTTTGTGCATTGAAAGTGACTTGTGCACCCCATCAAAAGCAATCCCACCCATTCGCTTTAAAATACGAATTCCTTAAAATTACGTCACTTTACGAATAGAATCAACTAGTGAAACTAGGTAGTTTGGGTTTAATTGTCCGTAATCCAAGTTGAATTATGTGTTCTTAATTACAAAAGCCGCCGGTTTCCTCCGATACGAATGATTATAGACGACCAAAAAGTCCGATTGTCGGGGGTTTTCCAATTTCACTTAACCCGTACAAAAAAAGCGACGTCGTCGAGGCGACGTTTGGATTCGCGACGACGAAAACAGCTAATAATCCTACAGCGCATGGAATGTACATCAGCCTTTCCAGGCTGACCCAATCCTCCCGGTTTGGCACAAACCAGGTAAACGGCGTCAGTCTGGAAAGGCTGGCCTACAGCTTTGCATCGAGCCGGCGCTGTAGGATTAACACACGGAAATTGAAACATCTTGAGCGTCAGACGCCTGGAGTTTATTCGTTGGCCGATATCAGGCTTAAACGTGATGACGCGAACGTCAGGATAAGACTTCCTTCGTGCTGAAATCCCGCGGTCGAATATTGATTCAGTCGTTTAACGAATGAAACTGAAAGATTTGGAGCGCGCACAAAAAAAGCCCTCGGCAACGTTGGTCCTAGGGGGGCAAAGGATCCGCAGTTAAGTCCGAGAGCGATTGGTTTAAAAGCGATCAATGTCATCCGTGAATTGACCGTCTCTTTTAGTTGACCGATGAACACCTTGCGATTGGACATCCTTGTCAGCCTCGCCACAAGCGCTTTGGATTAACGAATGGACAAGAATTCGTTAGGCCAAAATCGAGTCAATTTGTATCGCAAAACCGTTTTTTTAGGTTGCGATGGTCGAAGGTTATTGGATCAATAAACTCTGGTCAATAGAGCTTGGGAAAATTTTTCTATCTCACGTCTTTTGAAAGCAACCGAGTCAAGATTGCTATCAGTGCCCCGTCACCTACGATTTCGCCGGAAGAGTTTTCAGCTAGTGCTCTGTCTAGGCTCAAAAGCAACGTTCGAGTTCAACTTTAGGCTTGTAAAGACCAAGCTGAAGCTTGAACTCCAACCGCCAAAATGAGCATGGAAAGAGCACTAATAACGATTTTACGTTTTGGTCGGGTTAAACCACCGCGGTCATGGATGTGTTCATCCAATTCAGCATAGGTAAGGCCACCGTCATCTGGTTTGACAGCCAACCCTTAGAATGATGCTTTGCGCATCGCGTAATGTGAGCGGCACATTTGACATTGAAGTTCAAACGAATCTTGCAAAAAGCCATGCGAGGGAACAAATTGCAAGCAATGTTTAACTTGGGCAATGTCTTAATGTCCGAGCAGCGATGCAGGGTGAAGAATCAGCTTAAAGTATGAATAACGACGAAGCAGCCGTGAACACGGAGCCAATACGCAGGTCCAGTCGAATTATCGAGCTGGATGCGTTGCGGGCGTTGGCGGCGATTAATCTGATGCTGTTTCACTTCACTCATGTCTATCAAGTCAAATATGGCTTCGTTGGTACGCTGGGATTTGAACTTCCGTATGGAAAATACGGCGTTCAGTTATTCTTCATGTTGAGTGGCTTCGTCAATGCAATGACGTTGATGCGGAGACAGGTCGCCGATGACTTTCTGGTCAATCGCTTCCTGCGGATCTATCCTTCGTTCTGGGCGATGATTGCCTTGAATTGTTTGCTCGTTCTGGTTTCTCCAATCGCATTGGGCAATATGGCAACCGATTCGGTGTTCGCGAATACAACCGCACTACCCAATCTTTTGGGATATGCAACGATCGAACCGGTGACCTGGACAATCCAGGTTGAAATGTTGTTTTACTTTGTCATTCTCCTGATGTTCTTAACCGGGTCCTTTCAGCAACTGCTCCGGACAATCATGTTGTACGTGCTCCTGTCGCTGGTGGGGTGTCTAGCGATCGATTACATGCATGCTCGTAATCCGGCAGCAACGGTACTGCCCGCGTTGACATTTTTGCGATCGTTGTTGATCTTGGACTATTTCCCGCTGTTTGCAATTGGCATGTTGCTGCATGAAGTCTATGCGCAGCGAGGTCGTCGCTGGCTGAACCTCGTCGGCGTCGTGTTGAGCGTCGTCGTCTTTCATTTGATCGACAACCATCATCACCATCCAATCGTCACCATTGGATTTATTGGATTGTTGACCGCAAGTGCCTATGGCAAACTACCTTTCTTACGGATGAGGCCATTTGTTTTTATCGCGGCGATTTCGTATGCCCTATATTTGTTTCACAACAACCTTGGCTGCACACTGATTCACTGGGTCAATCACGCGGGATTGTCGCCCCTGTTCAGCATTATTTTTGCGACTGCGTTTACAACACTTGTGGCTGCGGCCTACACCTCTTGGGTCGAACGACCGATGACTCGATCGTTAAAAAGGCTGTGGCAATCGAGCAAACAAGTAAAAGTTCGGCATTCGGTTGTTGAAACTGGTTCCAGCTAACACTTCATTGACGAACCGATGTCATCAACTACTCTCAACATTTCGATTGTTCGTGACGAAGCCAAATTCGCCACAATGTGCACACGTTGGAACGAATTGGCTTCCGATAACCCAATGCTAAGCTGGGAATGGCTGTATAGTTGGTGGGAAGCCTTCAAACCTGGCAAGCGATTGCTCATTGTTGTCGTAACGGATCAGCAAGGTGAGATGATTGGTATCGCTCCCTGGTACAAAACGCTAACCCGAAGTGGCATGCGAGTTATCCGCGCATTGGGCGATGGCAAGGCATGTTCGGATTATCTGTCGATCCTTTGCCACGAGTCACAACGACCAGCAATCGAGCACAGGATCGCGGACGCAATTCTGGATCCCACTCCCGCCGGGCCTCAAATTGGCCGCTGGGATTGGATTGAAATTGAAGGGCACGCCAATGAAGCTTACGGCGCCTTTCAATCAACCCTCGCAAATCATGGTTGCGTGGTCTACCGCCAGCCGATGGAAAGCTGTTGGATCACGGCAATTGAGCCGTCCTTTGAAGCATTCGAGAAAAACTTGCGGACTTCATTTCGACGTAAGACTCGCAAAGCAACCCGGAATCTAACCAACCCTGCCGTGACCCTTGAGATCGTCAATCGAAGCGAAGGGCTCGAAGAGTCGAGGCTGGAAAAGACCTGGCAGGGATTTTGTGAGTTGCATCAGAAACGCCGTGCATCATTGGGACAACCGGGCTGTTTTTTCAATCCGCAATTCGAGCGGTTTCTAAAATCTGCAGTCTACCGAATGATGCCGCTGGGCAAACTTGAAATCGCCAGCGTGCGAGTCGACGGTTCAGAAATTGCATCCGAATTATTACTCAGGTCGCCAACTCATTGCTGGAAGTATCAATCTGGAATGGACCCCGCCGCAAGCCAATGGGAACCGGGACATTTGCTGATGACTGCCGTGATCACTCACCTAATTGAACAAGGATGCACAACCTACGACTTCCTGCGTGGGGATGAACCCTACAAGCAGTTCTGGAACGCCCAGCCTCGCGCACTATTTCGGACTCGGATTGTCGCAAGGCATCCCGCCGCAAATCTACGGCACCAACTCTGGTTGGCCGGGAAAAACGTCAAGCATAATTTGAATTGGCTACGTACAACTGTCCAGCAAGTACTCCATCCCACTCGATAAACCGATGAAGTTGCAGATATTTCACTCACTGGAATCGCTAAAGCCCAATGCGCATCTCTGGAACGCATTATGGGAAGCGAGCGATTTACATTCACCAGCCTATCGATTCGAGATCCTTGAACTCTATGTTCGGCAATTCCATCCCAACGACGAATTCTTGGCATTGGTGGTCGAGTCGGACGATGGTGAGCGTGCCAATAACTGGCTGGCAGCAATCCCTGTGATTATAAAGCGGATCGCCAAGGTTTCCGTCGTCGCGATACTCCCCAGCAACCCCTGGATGTCATGCGGCGAGTTGTTGATCGATGGGCGATGTGAAATGGCTTCAGTTATTGAATTGATACGCACCGGATTGCGAGAGCTTCCGTGTCTGCGAATCCGGTTCGATTGGATCAATACGGATCGTTCGTGTTGGAAGATGTTTGCTGACCAGTTATCACAAAACCGGATCGATTTCGATTTGAACCATAAGTATTGTGTTGGCGTAACCCAAATCAGTCCGTCTGTTGAACATTTTCATAACCGCCTGTCAAAAAACCGTCGCAAGGAGATGAATCGCAGCAAGCGCGAACTCGATCGCGATGGTCCTTTAACGATTCAACAGTTTCATGCCGGCGATTATGAGGAGCCGATTCGCGCCGCTTTTAAAATCGAGCATCGTTCATGGAAAGGTCGGGAAAAGACTTCGATCGAATCGAATGGTTTAACGGAGTTCTACCTGAATTCCTGGCGTGAACTTGCATCGGTGAATTGCTTACAAGTTTGGATGTTGTTTCAAGGGGACCGTCCAATCGCGTTCGACTGCGGGTATCGCGCCAAAAGGGTCTATTGTTCTCATAAAATTGGCTTTGACGAGTCCCTTCGCAAATGGAGTCCTGGTCACTTGCTAAATTATTTGGTGATTGAAACGATGACGGAAGATGCGAACTTTGACTGGCTCGATACGATTGGTGAATTGACCGAATCCACCAGCAAGTGGACTTCAGGTGGGTACCCCTTGGGAAGAATCGAATTCGCCACATCAGCGATGGGGAGCCAACAACTATTGAATCGAGTCCGACAGTTGAGAAAGTTAAAATACTTTTTCTGCGCACGCGGCCAATCATCACCGTGCTGCGTTCAAAGTCACGGCCTGCCGTTTTCGTCAAATCCAGTCGCAAAGCACGGCGCGCTGGACCATGTAGCTCATTAAGGGAAATCCCTTTAATCTGTCCCGCCCCCTCGTTTCAAATCAAATTCACGCGTAAAATTGATTTGAATTGGAATTGCCAAACACAGATTAAATCGCCAAGCTGGTAGGTGACGGCATCATGTTGGAACCTCATGCCAACTCTAAGCCTTGGACATCAACGGGGAATAACCGCGCTTATGGATATCGATATCTATCAACCATGCCTCTGTCATACCGAGAAAAAAATCAAGTTTTGCTGTGGCAAATCGGTCGTTGCAGACTTGAATGAAGTTCTTGAATTGATGGCGGCTCGCCAGAATCTAGCTGCGATGGAAAAGATCGAGCGCGCAATTGAACGATTGGGTGAAAAGGATTGCTTATTGACTCTAAAAACTCGCTTGCTACTGGCGGTCAATCAGCCGGATGAGGCGCAAGCTACCAATGAACTGCTCATCAAACACAACGCGGATCATCCATTCGTCCATCAACAACAGGCTCTGATTCATACGGCCAAGGGTGAC
>JBGTDM010000376.1:0-15656 GCA_041748315.1 Pirellulaceae bacterium | reverse complement strand
ATGTATGTGGAAGTTATCCTGGCTTCGATTTGTACCTTCGTATGGTGGTATGCAAATCCAGGATTGCTTAGCTATATCTGCCTGAACATCATGTTCCTGAGTTCCATCACGACCGTGGTATTTAACGCTAACCCGCTGTTGCGATTCGATGGCTATTATATCCTCAGCGACTTCCTTGAAATACCGAATATGACTCTAAAGTCTCGTGCCGCTCTCTTGAGCAAATTGCGATCGGTATGCCTGGGACTACCTGCGCTCCCGGCAAGAATGCTCCCCCAGAAAAACCAGTTTGCCTTTGCTTCATATAGTGTCGCCTCATTTTTCTATCGCTGGATTGTGCTATTTGCCATTCTGTGGTTCATCTCGAAAGTATTTGAACCCTATGGACTCCAGATTATCGGGCAGTACATGATCGGTGTTTCATTAATCGGTTTGATCGTGATCCCCTCGATCAAGTTCTACAAGTTTTTCTCGAATCCATTGGTGAGGGCACAAGTGAACAGATTGCGTTTGGCGGTAACAACCTTTCTGATTGGGGTGATTCTGATTGGCATCCTGTTTGTTCCCGTTCCACAGTATGTCTACGCGCCGTTTGTGATTCGACCACAAAATGCCAAGTTGATTTATGTCAAGCATCCGGGAGTATTGCTGGAATGCTTCGTTGTTCCGGGACAACGGGTAAAGCAAGGTGACCCGATTGCGTTGTTACAGGACTTGGGACATGAAACGCGACTCAAACAAGTCGAGGGTGAAGCAAAATCGCTTGAAACCGAGATCGAGTTATTGAGCCAGATCGAGACCATTGCGCCATTGCAAGTGCAACAGCTATCGTCCCGACTTGCTCAATTGCAAACCGTCACAAATCGGTGGGTCACCGAACGACGAATCTATGACGCATTGTTGTTAAAAGCTACGGCCGATGGAACGATCCTTCCACCAGGGTTTTTCCGCGCAGCCGATCCCGACCCGAAACAGCTGGATCGTTGGACCGGTTCACCACTCGATAAAGAAAACTTGCTCGCTTACCTGGAGCGCGATACCGAGTTTTGTAGAATCGATACGACCAATCGATTTGAAGCGGTGCTCGAAATCGACCAAGCTGACGTCGATTTGGTGAAACCCGATTGCTCGGTAAACCTTCTGTTTAAGGAGTATCCTTCGATCCGTTTTCAAGGTCGCGTGCAGGAAGTTGCGACCAACGATACGGCAGCGAGCGGTCCAGCCGCAACACAATATTCACCCGGAGGAATGGCGGGGCAAGTCGATGTTTATGGCCGTCCACTCGGGTGGGTCAATAGCTACCAGGCGATCGTACCGCTCAGTGGAGAGGATCAGCGACTTTTGTCGGGTTTCTCTGGCGAAGCCAAAATCAACGTGGGAAATACTCCGTTAGGACGACAATTGCTTCGCTACATCCAGATCGTATTCAACTTTCGCTGATTGATCGCAACCGTAGAAAACCGGCCTTTAGTCGACGACGAGTCTGTGTCTTACGATTTGCTATTCATTGGGTGTCACACCCAGAACCAGATCAAACTCGGCCGAAAGTTCCCCGATTTTGGAGTTTTCGAGTGGCTTAAATTCGGCCAGGAGTCGCTCGCGTGAAGCGGGGTCTCGAATCTGGCGAAACAATCCGTCACGATCGTTTTGTGGTTCCCCCTTGATCAACATTTGCGTCGCCAAGTTCCGTTTGCCATGCGTGCTGATCGCAAAGTGAATATGCGGCGTCCTCCCGGGATACGCCACCGGCTTGATCGTCCGGAAATAATACTCCCCCTTGGAATTTGTCAGAAACCGGCCGTAGCCCTGAAAATTTTTATCTTGTTTCGCTTTGTTAGCTGAGCCGGAGTGCAGGTATGCGCCGTTATTGTCGACTTGCCAAATCTCTACTGAGGCATTTCGGATCGGATTCCCTTTGGCATCAAGCACTTTGCCAAACAGGTGAGTGACATCACCGACAGCGGGCGTGATGGAATCATTGAGAATGAGCAGGTCGTTATCCGTATCAAGTGGCAACTTGTCGGGATAGAAAGGTCCTTCGGTCAAGCTGGGCGTTTTCACAAGTTCGTCCGCGAATAAGCCAGGCACGGCAATCAGTGCGGCGCCAAACGCCATCCCGTGAACAAAGTGCCTGCGATCCAGTTGAATGATCCCCCCAAAATTCTGGCACCTTGGCATGGTCGTCTCCTTTAGAAACTAATTTGAAACTGGATAATGCATTCTATCCAAGTTGGGAATCAGCGTAAACGGTTTGCCAAACGTCCAACGGATCACACCATTCCCTGTTTAAGTGCATCGTCTTTCCCGCTTTCTTAAAGAATCAACATCGCGTCACCGTAACTGAAGAATCGATATCGTTCCGCAACGGCAATTTCATAGGCTCGCCGAATCAACTCGTCTCCTCCAAATGTGCGAACCAATACAAGAAGCGTACTCCGAGGTAAATGGAAATTGGTCATCAAACCTTGGATCGCTCGAAATTGATAGGGCGGCTTAATGAATAGATTGGTGGCGTCGCTCCATGGCTCCAAACCAGAATCGGACATCGCTGATTCCAAAACACGCACACTGGTCGTGCCGACAGCAATGACGCGACCACCATTTTCGCGCGCTGCATTGATTTGTTGGGCCGTCTGGAGCGAGACACTGCCAACCTCGCTGTGCATTTGATGCGATTCGAGATCCTCGCTTGAGATCGGTCGAAAGGTGCCGATTCCAACATGCAGTGTGACGCGAGCCATTTCGACTCCGTGTTCGCGCAAGCTATGAATCAGTGCCGAATTGAAATGGAGCCCTGCCGTTGGCGCGGCAATCGAACCGCGCTCGGTTGCATAGACGGTCTGATAACGCTCAATGTCAGCCTCGACCATATTTCCACCGCGAATATAGTGAGGCAGAGGTACGGCGCCGACGCGTTCCAAAACCTCGAAAGCCGGCAGATCCAATGAGCATTTACCAACCCATGATCCTCCGTCGAGTTTAGTCAAAAGTTTTAGTTCGCATCCCTTGCGTCCCTCGTTGTCAATGAGTTCAACGGTCTCGCCAACCTGCAGCTTGCCCTTGGTCTTTCCGAGAAAGCGCCAAAGTCCAGCCGTATCCTGTTCTAGAAATAACCCGCTCCAACGACCGCCAGTGCGAGTTCGATAGCCATTTAATCTTGCCGGAATCACCTTCGAGTCATTTTGAACCAGGCAATCACCCGCAACGAGAATTTCAGCGAGGTCACGAACGTGACGGTGCTCGATTGCGCCTGAATCACGATGGACGACCATCAGCTTGGCATCGACGCGATTTGCTAGCGGAAATTGCGCGATCAGCTCCTTTGGGAGAGCAAAATCATAGTTTTCCGCCAATTGTTTCAATTCCGTCGTCATCTCAAGATGCTTTCCTGGGGAAGGGGCAAAACTTTTTTGGATTTTTTTAAGTTGTTTTGCAGCAAACATTTACGACAAAACTTTGTGCAGATTGTTGAATTCCCGAATGGATTACCCTGTCGAATTGGCAACGATGTGGATATGCTGGGAGCCAATTGGGAAGCAATGGGAAAAAAGCCATTATGGCGCTATGGACTGGGCAATTCGAGCGAACTTTGGACGAGAAAAAGCGTTTTCTCGTTCCCAAGGCATTGCGGGAGCTGCTTACCGATCCACTGGTTTATTTTACACCCGGAATGCAAAATTGTTTAGAGATGCACACGGTCGCTTCGCTTCATGGGCAAGTCGATCGGCTTCGGCAAAATGCAACCAATGAATCGGCGATGCGTTTGTTCACGCGGCTATATTATAGCCAGACTCAATCAAGTCCATTGGATGGGCAAGGTCGAGTCCGACTTCCAGATTCGTTAGCGCGGTGGGCTGGATTGAATCGAGAGATCACGATTGTCGGAACTGGGTTGTGTCTGGAAATTTGGAATTCCCAGCGTTGGAGCGATTTTTTCGATAACTATCAGCATGATTTTGATCGAGTGCGCGAACTGGCATTTGGTTCGAAGACATTAAGCGTGTCTCCCATGGCAGAGCTTGACCTTCGAACTCCAGCGAATCAAACGGTGAGTCGTCCTAAATAGAATTTACAAAATTGAAGAAAATTGTCAGTCGCGATCGAGCCACAATGTCTATGGCCACAGAACGTTAGACTTGAGTCGCGAAGCGAAGCGCAGGATGTGCTCGTTGACAAATGTGTTTGAGTCAATAATTTCCAACTGATGGTTCAAACGCAGACTCGACCCGCTTATGTTCACACGAAGTGAACGGGTCGAGTTGTTTTTTTCCGACTGCACGAGCATGGTCAACGTTGCATCGTTCATGAACACGGAATTCTGTTCCCCATTTTAAGTTGAGATGCTGCACATCCATGACGGTTCATATTCCAGTACTTGCGCGCGAGATCCTGGAGTGGCTGAATCCGAAGCCCGGACAAATCATCGTCGATGGTACGGTTGGTGGAGGCGGCCACACTCGCTTGCTAGCAGAACAAGTTGGAGCGAATGGACTGGTTGTGGGGATCGATCGGGATGAGAAAGCGATTGAAATTGCCAGCAAGTCACTTTCGGGATTGCCGGTCAATTTATTGGCTGGTAACTTTTCGGATATACCGGAAATCCTCGACGGGCTAGAGATCGGACTTGTGTCATCGGCACTGCTTGATCTCGGCTTGTCCAGTGATCAACTGGCAGATGCGGATCGTGGGTTTAGCTACCACAGTGCCGGGGATTTTGACTTGCGTTTTGACATATCGCGTGGGGAACCGGCATGGCGTTTGCTGAATCGGTTAAGTGAGAAGCACCTTGCGGATTTGATATTTCAATATGGCGAGGAGCGACATAGTCGTCGGGTTGCGAAAATATTTGTTGAAACGCGACGGTACACACAATTGCGAAAGGCCAACGAAATTGCTGACTTGATACGTAAGGTCGTGCCCCGTTCAAAGAACCACTCAATCGACTCGGCGACTCGGACGTTTCAAGCTTTTCGAATTGCCGTGAATGAAGAACTCAAATGGATTAAGGTTGCCATTAGGCGAATTGCCCAACGCTTGCAGCCAGGAGGACGAATCGCGATCATCAGTTTTCACTCACTTGAAGACCGCTTGGTAAAAACCGGTTTTCGAGAAAGTGCCGATTTGAGGTTATTGCACAGTAAGCCAATTCGTCCCTCGGAGTCAGAAATCGTTGTGAATCCCCGGTCTAGAAGTAGCCGGCTGCGAGTCGCGGAGCGATGCTAAACAGAATTTTGGATTTTGGTTGTTGGAAGAGAGACTGGAAAATTAGAGTCGACAACTCCATTTTGTTGTCATCGGTATGTTGATACAGTGGCGTTGATTTTAACTTGATACAAGTCCTACTCATGGTTGGCTCATCTCAACAAGGTAATTCACAGGCGCTCGTTCGCGAGGCCAAGATTTGGCTTTCTGTGATCGCTGGGTTGTTCGTTCTGTTGCTTGCCGCCGGAATTTATCGATTTGGTGGATATGGCCACCCCGTGCCGGTCGCCATTGCCCAACCACCCCCTTCGCCAACGGCTACGACGATTGCAGAGTCATCGGATGCACGTTATGTCCATCAATCGAAATTAGAATCAACGGGCACCGACAATACGGCTGGTGAAAAACGATCTGTTTACACGGATTCATCGCTTGGTGTCGATCTTAAGTACGCGAACTCGCCAATGATTCATTTGAAATCACCTCCAGATATCAAGAACGAACAGGATTTGCAAAATTCTCCTTCGGCCGTGCGACCTGTGGAATCCAGCGAGGCTAATCGGTTCGAGAATCAAAGGGCCACGGGAAGGTTGCCTACACACACTTCCTTCCAGCCGATTGCGAGCCAACCGGAGTCTTTGGATGATGGGTTCGTCAATTCAGCGATGTCTGAAACAAAGTTGCTGGCGAATTCATCGCCCGATATTAATTCTACTGAAGAAGAATCCAATTCAACGACTTCCGACAGGATGCTGGCAGTTGGGGAGGAAAGGGAATTAGGTGTCGATACTCAGCCAACCGTCAAAAATGAACTTCGCGACGGGGTGATCGGAGGTTTCTACGATCCACCCAAATCACGATTGCCCAGGGAGCTGATTCAAGTCCCGCTGCCACTGGTCGAGAACTCCATTGTGGAAATTGACCCCGAACCTGTTCATAGTTCGGAACTGGGTTTTCAGGGGATGGCGGATCGAATCGGCAATTCTGATGCGGGCAACGACGTTGCTCAAACGAAATTTGAAAACGAAATCGGCTACGAGGAGTCTTCGCCAATCTACTCGGTCGTCGCAAGGCCTGGTGACAGTTACTGGTCTGTCTCGCAACGCGTCTATGGTGATGGACGGCTGTTCCGGGCTTTGCACGCGGTCAATCGAAATAAATTGGGAAACAACGTCGGGTTAGAAGCCGGGGCATTAGTTCGGACCCCTCCGATCCGCGAATTAATCGAAACTCAAGCCAGATTGGTTCCTGATGATATCAAGATCAATCAACAACTCCAATCTAATCGTTTGCCAAAAGACGATTCTTCAACGACACCAGCAAATCGCTGATCAACATCCGTGCCGCATCGCCAATTCCTGGAGTTCCGGATTCACGGGGTCCCGCGACATTCAACACTCCGATATTGTGTCGATCGATCCAGTTAATCAAATCGTTCAGATCAATCGGCTGGGACAAGTCGACGGCAAAATTTGCGCGACGGTGTTTTCTGGCAAACTGTTGTGTGAGTCGAGTTCCTCCCGAGAGCACCTGGTCGTACAGGATCAAAGTGGCGTCCGAGTCGATCACATTATGTTCGGTCCGTTCTGAGTACTCCGTCGAATCGGTTTCCCGCAAGTGGTATTCGCAACCTATTTTGCCATCTTCCGCAAGTCGTCCCTTGGGACACCAACCGCCGTGTTCGACGTCCATGGCGATTGCGGCGTCCAAGGCGGCTCGATCGACTCCCGTTTGACCACCGGACACGATTTTTCTTAACACTGAATCAAATTCCTCAATCGAAATAGGCAACTCACTTCGCTACTTTCGAATTTCTCCAATACGGATTGCTTCGACACGGTGATGTTTCATGTCCGTTTGGAACCGCAGCCGTTAGCGAGACTGCATTTTCCGCAGGTTCCTTCGACGCCACATTGACTCGCTGTGGTGCCACAACCGGGCCCGCAACCATTGGCCAGCTTTTGAGCGAATTGCCGAAATCGGATCTTTGCATCATAAATTTCGACCAGCCTCGCTGTAACGCCGTCCATTTTTTCGGGAACCTCTCCTAGAAAGTAAAAAAACACCGACTCCCCGTCAAACAGATGTTCGACATCAACCAGAATCGCCGGGACGTTTTCTTTGGCAAGCAATTCCTGGCAAGCGGCAAAAGCTTTATCCTTGAATCGATTGATTCTCTCGATAATCATTCGATCGTCGGGTGTAAGTTCTCTCAAAATGGTCCCACTTTGCCCGCTGGAATTCGAATCCGATTCCGTTACGATCTGTCCGACCTCAAGGCCTCGTTGCGTTCGACAAACAACCTCACAATCTCGCTGAAAGCGCCGTACCGCATTTGAACGAAAAATGGCAATTTCATTCAATAATCCAGTCTGCACCAAGTAGTTCATTTCGTGTATTCTGTTAGAGGTGTTGCAAAAATTAAACTTCCAGCACGTCCGATGAATGGTCACCTCGCTTTTTCACAAACATTTGCAAATTGAAGCGTTGTTTGGGTTGTCGGGGAAGTATCAGGACTTGGAAACTTATTTTGCAATGCGACACTTAAGGGGAGTCGCCGAGCAACAGGATTCCCTGGATAACTCCATTGTGCCGCGAATTCGGTTTGTCGGCAAGAACTAAACCCGATCTAATCGTGAAACCAGGCAACTACAGATTAGCTAAACAACGAAACGATACAATCAATGAGCATACTCGAATCGAATCCAATCCGTGTCGAACCTGGTTCCAGCCGTTGGGCTGCACTCGCCAAACAAGTCATAGCTGGTTATTCGCTTACGCAAGATGAAGCCTTGGGAATACTGGAATCGAGTGATCTTGACTTGCTGGATTTACTGGCTGCAGGATACCAAATACGCAGTCGGTATTTTGGCAACCAGGTGCAATTATATTTTTTGATGAATGCCAAAAGTGGGCTTTGCCCCGAAGACTGCCATTATTGCTCGCAATCGAAAATCGCTGAGACCGATGTGGAGAAATATAATTTTCTGAGCAGGCCAAAGATTCTGGAAGCGGCTCGTAAGGCCAAAGATCGCAATTCAAAGACGTTTTGCTTAGTCATTTCGGGGCGTGCGCCCAGTGAGCGGGAGATACAAGCGGTCGAAGCGATCGTCCCCGAGGTCAAAGCGCAATTCGGTTTGAGCGTATGTGCCTGCCTCGGCTTACTCACTCAGGACCAGGCAACTCGCCTCAAGGCATGCGGAGTCGATCGAGTTAACCATAATTTGAATACCGGGAGTGCCTATTATGACAAGATTTGTACGACGCATACCTTCCAGGATCGGCTATCGACGTTGCACAACGTGAGAAATGCCGGATTGGAAATTTGCTGCGGCGGAATCATCGGTATGGGTGAACAATATCAAGATACCATCGACATGGCTTTTGCGCTTCGTGATTTGCGCGCTGAGTCAATCCCGTTAAACTTTTTGAACGCCATTGAAGGAACACCCTTGGAAAAATGTGATCACCTGAACCCTCGCGATTGTTTACGAGCGCTGGCAATGTTCAGGTTCGTGAACCCGAAAAGTGAATTGCGAATTGCTGGAGGACGCGAAATCAATCTGCGGTCGCTTCAACCACTGGGACTTTTTGTCGCAAATTCGATTTTCGTTGGGGACTATTTGACGACGACGGGACAACCACCAGAAAGCGATTATGCAATGATCGAAGATATGGGATTCGAAGTCGTCTTAAACGGAGCTGAATTCAACGCGGAATAATGAACGTTCAAGCCTGTCCGGGAATGACCAGTTCTCGATGCGCGACGATCCTGGTACATAATACAACCAATTGTGAGGCAATTTTATCAATTAATAAGTGGGACCATCTGTCTTGAACTGATGGGCGATAACGCAAGGGTCGCCAACGATTAGACCGATGGTCAATGGATGGAGTTCTGTATGACCGTTAGCTATTTCAAACGATTTCGGATGCATTTCGATTTAGAGCGATCGATTCCCGAATGCGACATACCACAGGATTACCGTTTCCTTGCCTGGACCGACAAATTGATCGGCCACCATGCCGACGCAAAGTACGAGAGCTTTCGAAATGAGCTTGACGCCAATGTTTTTCCCTGCCTCGGCGAACTCGATGGCTGCAGGCGATTGATGCGAGATATCTCCAGTCGCGAGGGATTTCTGCCCGAAGCCACTTGGCTAATAGCCCGTCAACCGACTCGTCAGTCGCGATTGGAATACTGTGGAACGGTCCAAGGCATCAAGGACGCTAACGGCATTGGATCGCTGCAAAACGTTGGCGTGGTTCCTCGCCATCGCGGTCGGGGACTCGGCAAGGCATTGCTTTCCAAAGCACTCGTTGGTTTCCAAAGCCACGGTCTCAAGTTGGCTTCGTTAGAAGTTACGAGTGAGAATCGCGAAGCGTTGGAACTTTACAGCAAGTTCGGATTCCGAATCGTCCGCACGGTATTTAAGACCATCGACGTCATCTATGCCAGCTAGACGCGAGATTAAGGGCTTCGTGATCTCGACATCGCTACATCCCCTCTGAGCCCCTTTTTCATGAGCGGCGTGTTCAAATAGCCGATGTCCAAAAACTCGATCAGAGTGTTGGCGAGGCAAGCAGCCTTTCAAGTACCGTCCAAACTTTATGTATTCCCCATCCCGACGTGAGTAGCACAATTCCAACACCAAGTACGTTTCCCGGAATGCCGTTCGTTTTGGTACCCAACAACTTTTTATTGTTCATTACGACCAACAGAAACACGGCGATGATCGGCAGGAGGAGCCCGTTGGCAAACTGAGCGATCAAGATCAACTGGGTTGGACTTTTGCCATCGGCAAAGACCAAACAACCCGCCAAACCCGAGACAATGATCGTTGTAAATATGATTCGGAATTTGGCATCCGTGATTTCGTTTTTCCAACCCATACAACCGGCCGTCGCGTAAGCGGCAGCCAAGGGTGCTGTAATCGCACTGGTCAAACCTGCTGAAAATAGACCGATTCCGAATACAAACGTGCTGGCTGAACCCAGGGTTGGTTCAAGTTGCTTTGCGATCTCGGCAAGTGAGCCAACAGCCCGCTCACCTCCAAAGGCGACCGCTCCCGAAATCAATATTGCGGCCGTGATCGCCCCGCCGACCAATATCGAAACAGCGGCATCGAGCCGTGATCGAGTGAGTGCGGACTCCTGATCCTGACTCTTTCCCCATAACTTCGCGACCGAACTACTGTGCAAAAACAAATTGTACGGCACGACGGTCGTGCCAACCAATGCGACCGCGATGCCCATCGAGTCTTTCGGAAATTGAGGGACGAATAATCCCTGAAGGACCAAGCTCCAATCTGGACGAGCAACAAAAGCAGAGACAATAAACAACAAACTCATTAGCGCGACCAAAAAAATTAGTACGTTTTGAATGAGCCTGAACCGACCTGTCATTAGCAATAGCCAAGCCAGAAGCCCGATCGGAATTGCGAGGTGTCGAAAAGGTTGCCCGGATATTTCGGCCAGCCCGGAGGCAGCCCCCGTAACATTTCCCGCTTGAAAGGCTGAATTACCAAATAAAATCGCAAAAATGACAAGCGAGAACACAGACCATCTGGCCCAATTTGATTGAAACGTCGCGCGTAGCGATTCGCCTAGACCCTGGCCGGTAACAACACCGAGTCGAGCGGTCATTTCCTGCAACACAATCGTTGCCAATACGGCGAACGCGACAATCCACAGCAACGCAAATCCAAAACCGGAGCCGGCACTACTTGCAGTTGCGATCGTGCCTGGACCAATAAACGCTGCGGTAACCAGAAATCCCGGACCGAAAAAAGATTGACGTTGTCTCGACATGGTGAGGATGTATCTGTCGTTAGAACCATGAACTGCCAACTTCAATGGCGAACGCCCAATACTCTAATCCAATTCTTCGATTTCGGAAAGCCTTTGCTTCAGTCGTTCAATCAAAGCTTCGAAGTGAGGATCATCGGAGAACTCGTCAAGGATGCCTCGATACTCACGAAGGGCTTCGGATGTCCGACCACTCTTAAGCAATCGATCGGCGCGCTCGAGTGCGTCGTCAAAGCGAGCCTGCCGTTCGGCCGCTTCACGTTCTCTAAGTTCCTTTAATTTTATTAGCGCTTCAATCCGTTCCTCGCATTCTTCATAAACAAATCGATGTTTACCCTCGGGATCCAATCCAACCTTTAGTAACGTGTAAGCATCGATTGCTTGTTGATACTCCTCGTCCTGCTCCAATGCATAGGCTTCTCCAAATTGTTTGACTTCGTCCGTCTCCAGTCCGCTCAATCCTCGTTCGACGCGATGAATCAGACTTCGGCGCCGTGAACCGTGATATAACTCTTCGGCTTCGATTGCGAGATCACCGGCATTGCGACGGTCCATGATCTTTTCGAGATGGTTCCGAGCCTCCTGCCAGTCGGAAGCCTGATCAGAAAGCAGCAAAAGTTTTGCTTGATCCATCAGTTTTTGAGAGGGTACTGGTTTCAGGGCGTACGCGAAAATCGCTGAAATTGCAATTAATGCAACGACGATAAACGCCGTCGAGTGAAAGATCGGCTGCGACGTTTTTCTGACAGTCTGATCTGAATCGCCGAGTGCGCGCCGTGCTTCTGATTTATCAACGCCGGCATTTAACGGGTTGAACCCACCGACCATCTGTTCGGCGGCAGACTGTTGAGCTTGATCGATTCGTTGAACTTGATCGAGTGCCAACACCACCGCTTTAGCGCTATGGATTCGCAACCGAATGTCAGGTTGAAGCAACTGCGAAACAACTTTGTCCAACCAAAAGGGGCAGTTCAATAAATGCTCGGATACGACCGGTGGCGTTAGGGTCTGTTTTGTCTTCACTAAACGCGCAATGTTATCAAGATCAAACGGCATGTGCCCCGTCAACATCTCATATAAAATCACCCCCAGTGAATACAGGTCATGCTTCGCTGTCGGGGGATGTCCGATGAGTGCTTCCGGGGCCAGATACGCAGCGGTTTCAAGATCGTATTTTCGAACGCTGTCCCAGCGACGGCGTTTGCTTCGATTCAGCCTCAGGCCCGACAACTTCACGGTTTGACTATCCTGAACAAGAATCTTTTCAGGAGTCAAGATTGAGTGAACTAATTCATTCTCCTCTAAATATTCCAAAACACTGGCAATCTGCCTTCCGAACATCACGGCCTGATCGGAGGCCAAGCGACCACGTCGAATCAACAGGGACGCAAGCGATTCGCCAGCAACGAATTCATACACAAAAAAAATATGATTTCCTTCGGTACCGGCACCGAATACTCGAGCCAGATGCGGATGTCGCAACTGCTTTAAAACTTCGGTTTCCCGGTGGATTTTAGCCAGTGCCTCTTGACGATCTGCATTGGAAGGAATTGTAATGAATTTTAGAACGACTTCTTTCCCTTGTTCGAGGTGGGTTGCCTGATAGACGCGTTGCCGTCGGTTGCGACCGAGTAACTTGCCGACTTGGAAGGGTCCGATACGAGAATGTTCCACGGAAATGCCCTTGGCAGGAAAAATTGGTAGGTGGCCGCTCGGTTCAAACGGATAATGAATCATTTCGAGGTCGCAACTCTGCAATCCAAAGTTCCTGACAACGCGAAATTCCCTGTGCAATCATGCAGTCTTCATTGTAGCCACGTCACACCGAGTTTCCAATGATTGACTATCCATTGGGAAATTGTCGACAATATTCGTACATGGCGATGATCGCCGATGTCGCCGCATTAAAACTGTAGGGTTGGCCATACACCGGGATTTCTACGACATCATCAAGCAGCCCCAGAATCTCCGCTTCGATCCCCTGACGTTCATTGCCGATCACGAGCGACGTAACCCGCTCGAATCGGAAGTCATAAATGGATTGAGAATTCGTCGTCTGTTCCAACCCGACGATGCGGTATCCGTCCGTAGCCATTTGTTTCAATGCCGGCCCCAAGGTGCGAACTTGCCTGATGTTGACGAAGTCAATCGCATCACGGGTAATGTCTGGATCGAGCTTACACCGCTCGGAAATCAACAGGGACGAAATGCCAAAACAACCGGCGGCTCGCACCATTCGCGATAGATTGACCCGACTGCGCATCGGCGAACAGGCCACAACCAGAGGCCGCTCACGATCTAGTACGATCCGAGGTTTATGGCGTATGTGTTCAAACTTTTTGGAGTCGGACATGTCAACGGCACCTTGCAATAAGAAAGCGCCCTACGGAAAGGGCAAGAGAGTCATATACTTTTCAGGCCTTAACAATCCGCGCGACACGTACCGATCTGCCCCCAACGACCCGTTGGCGTTTCGGAACTGTTTCCAAAGATCTTGGATTGTACAACGCGCCATGGCTGGAAACCAGCAATTCAATTTTTACAGACAATAAACAATCCCCGCCGCGTCGGACCACATCGCGAAATATCATGCGGGTTCGGCGTTGAGAAATTAGCCAGCGAGACTGGACCCCAAGGCAAAATAATTCTAAGAAAAAGTTCAATCATTTTGTTGTAAACGGATTCATCGCCGGCGCAGCCAGTTGGAATCAAAAAATAAATAGGTGATCAGCCCGGTGAAAGTCGCCACAAGTGATACCGGTAACTCCCAGTTTCCGATCGCGTCAATACCAGAAAGAAACGATTCCCAACCGGCCACAAAATGGAAACTCCAGATACCTATGCCGACGATCATACTGGCAACCGCGGGTAGCTCGCGTTTGGGCTTGGTATATAATGCGAACATCATCGGTACAAAGAGTCCGACAAGCGTTATTGCATACGCCTCCTCAAGCAATTCATAGGCAGTTTTTCCAGAGTATGCAGCGATCAAACTGCAACAGGCCACGGCAATAACGCACCAGCGGTTCAGCGTTAAGGGATCGACCGAGAGTCTTGGACCTAACAGGTTTTTGGACAGGATTCCCGCCGGCGCCAGAATCGCGCTGTCGATCGTCGACATCACTGCTGACAACAGAACGACAACGAATACAGCGCACATGACTGGCGAAAGAAACGCATGGGCCAGGGCCGGTAACACCCCCTTTTCAATGTCATCGGGAAAAAGCGAACCGGCGCCGGCTGCCAAAACGATAGGAATTGCGCCGAATGTCAAATACACACCACCAGCGATTAAACATGCATTGCGAGCGACCTTTGCAGATTTTGCGGCAAAAATTCTTTGCATCAAATCCTGCCCCGGCAAGTTTCCTAGCGCCCCGACGACCAATAACCCGGTCCACGCAAGAAATACCGCTGACGTCTCCGTTGGAATCAAATCCCAATGTCCCTCCGGTGCATCGGCAAAGAGTCGGTGCGCCCCTATCGACGGATTCCCGTCGCCGAGTTGCCACACAACAGAGATTGTCAAGATGACCAAGCCCGCGAGTAACAAAATGACTTGCACCGCGTCGGTCAGTGTGACGGACCACATCCCTCCCATTAACGTGTAGGCCGTTGTCACAACTGCAATGATCAGGATTGCGATAGCTAATGGCATTCCGAAAATCAATTCCAACATCGTGCCTAAAGCGACCAATTGTGTCGCAATCCAGCCGAAATAGCTGGGGATCATGATGCACGAACAGACGAATTCGCTCCGTTTACCAAATCGTTGCGCAAACAAATCCGGAACGGTGAGAATTTGGGCTCGCCACATTTTCCCGGCGATCAACCAACCTGCTAACAGCAAACAGAATCCGGCGCCCAATGGATCAAGCGCGGCGGCTCGCAATCCTTCGGTTCTAACATCGTCGGCCACAACCAACATCGTACCAGCTCCAAACCAGGTGGCCATCAAGGTCATCCATGCCAATGACAAATTGAGTCGCCGCCCAGCGACCAGATAATCAGTTTGATTCTTTACCCGACGCTGAGCGACCCAGGCGATTGCAAACATCAACCCGACGTAGCCGATCATGGTCGCACCAAGTGCAAACTGCATTGTCGGTGAATAGGCTTCCATAGGAACCGGATTTAATTTCTATAAGTGATGTCAATGGCTAACGATGAACATTCTGCTTGAGAACACATCGTTGGCAACCACGATGGCTTAGTCCTACATCGCAAGGTATGTACGTCAGCCTTTCCAGGCTGACCCAATACTCCCGGTTTGGCACAAACCAGGTAAACGGCGTCAGCCTGGAAAGGCTGGTCGACAGCTTTGCATCGAGCCGGCGCTGTAGGATTAGAAGCACCCCTCAAGTCCGTTGATTTGTAAGGTGCTTTTTACAGGCATCCATCCGCTGGCACCATAGTTTATGACAATGATCGCTAGAATGGCAGCTGGTATGCATTTGCGATCCAAGTTGAAGAAACCAAGTCAAAATCAGAGTCATCGAGTTGTCGCTAGTGCTTTGTTCCAATTCGATTTTCGGGTTGGTGGTTAAGGATTTTAGGGTAGACAGTTTTTAGTTTGCAGCGGGCGTCGTCAATCCGCATCTGCCAATCGACGGTGCGTTGCTTGATGCTAACGTCCAGCGCCCATG
>JBGTDM010000375.1:0-9625 GCA_041748315.1 Pirellulaceae bacterium | reverse complement strand
TCGCGAGCTGTTTTAAGCAACAGCTCGATTCTGACCCAAAGGTTGTTGCATCGTATCGTATTCAATTCGCCTGGCCACGAATGTTGTGCAACTGTGATAGGTCGGTTCCTGTCGCGCGATACATTTGAAGTCCTGGCGTGTCTTGGTCTCGACTTTAAAGCCAAGCACTCCGAGCATCCTTTCAATGCAACCATCCGAGAACGACCACCAGCCTCGATTATCCTGTTCATTTTCAGCGCTCGGTATGAAAAAGCAATTTGGTGCGTCTTCGCCGCGCGTTTGATTCGTGATAATCACCGTATCTGTCGAGAGGCGAGAGCCCGAATAGAGTGCTTGAAACGGATCGCGCAAATGAGAAAGAATCATGCCAAATAATACGATGTCAAACTTGCCGATCTTCTCAGAGATATTGTAGACATCTCCATAGAAAACTTTGGCCTTAGAACCAAGTGCTCGATGAGAATACCAGTAAGCATTCTGAAGCTGTTGATGCGCCTTGGTGATGTGTCCCAACATTCGTTCCCGCTTATGCTCCAATTTATAGTGCGGGACTAGATTCCATTGTCGCCCGGAGAGCATATCGAACGATACCACTTCGGCACCTCGGCGTTCCATTTCAAATGTCAAATATCCGGAAGCGGTGCCGACATCAATCACACGCTTACCGCCAAAGTCCTGGTTCCCCAAGTAGTCGCCGATGTTTTCTCGCAAATCCCATTCCCGCCCCACCTCGCCTATTTCAGGCAAATCCATCGCATGATAAAAATTGCACTCGCTTGGGTCCACAACGACTCGTGGAGCGGCAAAAACATCTCGGTCTAACTCTTGTGCTGAACTGACAGAATTGCCGTGTTGATCCATAGTTTGCAAATCCCTGAACAAGATTGAAAATGTTCTTCTAACGATGAACTCAAACGATTAGCCGAACAATCGGCACGTTTTGAGGCCGCTTTCTGAGCGACGGTTTGGCACATTCACCCACCTGCGTTGTCCGTTTCGGCAGTTTGGGTATCTTACTTCATAATGCAAAATGTGCGGCTCAGGCTGTACCATGAGTCATAGACTCCCCGTCGTTTGAAAATTGAGGCTACGCAAAAACTCAATTTCAGTCCAGTTTGAAAACCAAAAAGCGACAGCGTCACGCGCGCCGTCACATGAATACAAAGTAGCTAGCTTGGGCGACCAAGGGATCTCTCGCTGGGAGTTTTGGTTCGTTTGATCGTGTAGGACAAGAGATTCGAGAGTCGGAGGGGCCGGCCCAAGGCGATCAATTGCTTTCGCCTTGTGTCAAAATAGGCAGCTTGCCAATTTTTTTTTGATTACCCGAAGTTTAACGAAAGTAACGAGTTTGTCGATTCCGATGAATACAGCGTGACCAAATCTCGCAGTGACCATTTGTGTTGCGTCAGTTGGCCTTTCTCCCCCCAAGAGGAACGGAAAGATGAGTTTAGCCTATTTGTATCGAGCCATCGTGTCGGCTCTCTGTTTTGTATCAGCGATCTTCGCAAGTTATTCTGGGTTCGCACAGCAGTACTCGGCACAGCATAGCTACCGGATGCCCCAGCAAACACAGGGTGCCACGCCAGAGCATGTTGCTCAATCCCCCACACACATGCCTCGGCATTCAGGTCCATCGGGGATGTCGAATCATTATGTTCCGCGACACTTACGAACCGCCAGTACTTCGTCAGTGGTACCGGATGGTGGAGCTTATCGAGTTGCCCAGGCTGGCCCAGCGTTAACTGGTGAACATTCCGTTGTCCAAGGAGGAGAATACATTTACTCCGACGGAGATGAGTTTGTCGGCGGAGAAATGATCGGTAACTATTTTGAGGGTGGATCGGCTGCCTGTGATCAGCAATGCCCGCCGATCAATGATTGTCGAGATTGTTTAATTGACGAAGACTGTTGGGCCAACGGGTTGGGAGGTTTACTTTACAATAGCGAGTACTTCTTTGGCGCTCATGGTTTCACTTCACCCGGTACCTTTACCATTAACCGCGGTCCACAAGACGATGCAAGTTTCGGACTCCATGCCGGGTTCAACATGGGCTTACCACTTAGAAAACTAACCTGCGGACTTGTCTCGGGTCAACTTGGTGGTCGAGTTGTACATTCGAATTTCAATGGCAGCCCCTTCACGTCGGACCGTCGAGAACAGAACTTTGTAACGGCTGGTTTTTTCCGTCGTGTTGATTCCGGTCTTCAGTTCGGTGTGGTTGCTGACGTTCTCAATGAAAAATGGTTCGCTGAAATCAATGCCGTTCAGATGCGGGGTGATTTAAGTTGGGCATGGCTGGGCGGACACCAATTTGGATTCAGGTTTGTTCGCGGAGTTCAAGATGATTCTGACTCAAGTGTTCCCGGCTTCGGAGATGTCAATGCGACGGTCTACGATAACTATCGCTTCTACTATCAACACGCGCACCAGTGTGGGGGATACAGCGAAGTTCATGTCGGCTGGAGCAATGACAATCACACGATCGTCGGCATGGACCACGACCTGCCTATAAACTATTGCTGGTCACTGCTGTCAAGCGTTACCTACCTGATTCCTGATTCAGAACAGATCAATGGGTTTGGCAATAGCGAAGAGGGCTGGAACATCTCGGTTAGTGCTGTCTATCGACCGCGAGCTCTAAACTGGTATCGGTGGTATCACCGACCGCTACTTCCTGTCGCTGATAACGGCAGCATGATTATTCGCCGAGCTTTGAATTAGCTCTTGAGTCCTCGACTGTCGGGACTTGGAATGGGCCTTCCCGACCGTCCTCACTAACTTGGCATTCGTTTTGCGGTTAGTTGAAAACCGTCACTTGTTCGCATGGCGTTGACATTCAGGGTCAACGATCTGAGAGATGGTTGAATCAAAATGGACCGTTTAGTTCGACGGCATTGCGCGCTTGAAACACGTAGCGTCCAAAAGTTCCTGATACCGAATGGTTTTCAATCAATCTCGTGGGCCCCTTGCAATCCTCCTATCGGTTGACGACGATTCTGTTAGAATTGGAGTTATGCAACGTGACCTATCCCTCGAACGAATACTTCTGGAATTTGTTTCCGGAAATGACTATAAACCGCTCAAGCCGAAGCGGATTGCGCAAGAATTGAAGCTGGGTGAAGACCAGATCAAACCTTTAAAACGTGCACTCAAGCACTTGGTTCGTTCCGGCCACATTGTCTGGGGACCGCAACATCTGGTTTTGAAGTCCACGCCGACCAAAAAGAGCAATGAAATCATCGGACGATTTCGGCGCGCTTCTGCTGGCTACGGCTTTGTCACCCAAAGTCCCACCGAGGACGATCCGACCCCGGCGGACTTATTCGTCCCTGAACGCAAGACATTGGATGCGGTTGATGGCGATCTTGTGCGAGCAAAAATCAGTCGACAGAAGCACAGCCATGACTCGCGAATCAGCGGTCGCATTGTCCAAGTCATTGAGCGCCGTAATCACCGATTCGTCGGCACGTATTTCGAACGTGACGATTATGGTTTCGTAAAAGTCGACGGCCAAAAATTTCAGTCCGATATTATGGTTGGAGACGCCAGTGCCAAAAATGGACGAGCGGGCGACAAAGTCGTCATTGAGATGGTCCGTTTTCCAACCCCGTTTGCACAGGGCGAGGCCGTCATCGTCAACGTCTTGGGTGATCGCGGCGCTCCCGGGATCGACACCCAAATCATCGTGCATGAATTCAACCTTCCCGGTGAATTTTCCGAATCCGTCCTCAATGACGCTCGACGCCAGGCGGAGCGATTCGACGAATCGATCGCGACACAGCGTAAGGATTTTACCGGGGACACGGTGATTACGATCGATCCCGAGACAGCCCGGGATTTTGACGATGCAATTTCCCTGGTGCAGTTGGAAAACGGTCATTGGCAGCTCGGCGTGCATATCGCCGACGTATCGCATTTCGTGCGACCTCGCTCCCCCTTGGATAACGAGGCGTACGCCCGTAGCACGAGTGTGTATCTGCCAGATCAGGTCATCCCCATGCTGCCAGAGATTATTTCGAATAACCTGGCAAGTTTGCAACCCAATCGCAATCGCTATACGTTGAGCGCCTTGATTGAGTTCTCTGCCGAAGGGATCCCGATCCATACCGAACTCTATCGGAGTGTGATCAAGAGTGTTCAACGTTTTACCTATGAAGAGGTTGACGATTATCTTAATGATGATCAGCGTTGGCGAGACAAACTATCTCCAGAAGTGTTTGGTTTGTTGCGGGACATGCATACGCTCGCTATGCGATTGCGGAATCGGCGCATGGCGCGAGGTGCCTTTGACTTGATCATTCCCGATGTCGAAATTGACTTTGACGACAACGGCAAAGTCGTTGGAGCCCATAAAGTTGAAAACACAGAAAGCCATCAAATCATTGAGGAGTTTATGTTGGCCGCTAACGAGGCGGTCGCTCAACGACTTGCGGATGATGACCTGCATTTTATACGGCGCATCCACGAGGCTCCCTCCGACGTGAAACTGCGAGACTTGGGCAGCTTTTTAAAGGATCTGAAAATTGACGTCGGCCCAGTGAAAGGCCGTTTCGAATTGAAACGCGTTATCGAAATCGCCAAATCCCGACCAGATCGAGATGCCATTAATTTCGCCGTCCTTCGCTCTATGCAAAAAGCGATTTACAGCCCGCGCGACGTAGGACATTTTGCGTTGGCAAGCAAATACTATTGCCACTTCACTTCGCCAATTCGCCGTTATCCCGATTTAGTCATTCATCGGATGATCGGAGATTTGATTGATGGAAAACGCCCTGCCGACGACTATGGCAGACTCGTGAGCCTTGGCCAACACTGCAGTGACATGGAACAGCGAGCCGTCGCGGCCGAGCGAGAATTGATCAAACTCAAACTGCTAAACTACTTCGCTAACCGCATCGGTGAGTTCCTCCCAGCGATCATTACGGGAGTCGAATCGTACGGCCTGTTCGCTCAAGGGATGGAGATTCCGATCGAGGGTTTGGTGTCGCTTAATCACCTCCCATCCGATCGATACGAATTCGACAAAGGGACTCGGACATTGACCGGAATGCGAGGCAACCGGTTCCGTTTGGGAGATCAGGTCGTTGTTCAAGTCGTCAAGGTCGATACGGACGCACGTCAAATCGATCTGCGTCTGGTGGAACGAAAAACCCAGAAATCCTCACCGCAGGGGACACAGCGTCAGGGCAACCACCAGCATGCTGTCAACACGCGTACGAACGGAAATACACCATCAGTTGCCTTGGCCGGTTCCGGACGCCAACCACGCAAGCATAAATAAACCATGGATTGTTTGTCAGCAACCATGGGCGGTGCACGAAGCCAACGTCGTTGTTTATACTAGAAATCATACGGCTTGCTCGATGTCCGGGAAAAAACCTCGATTGGCGGATGGTGTACTAATGTGTCGGACTCGATACCTCGCGTTTTGAGTCGTTGATTGGTTGTCAAGTATCGCGACCATCTGGGTCGCCAGATCCACAAGTTCATTGTCATGCTCGTACTCCATCAACTCGCGAAACTTTTGCTTGCAATATCATTGGTTTTGATCGTTGATTCGCCAACGGTTGTTGGACGTCAGATCGCGAGCGCAGCCTCGTCGACTTCCGGTTGTGACATGGCCTCAGAAATCAAGGCGATTGTTGCGTCCCCCTTGAATCAAGACAAATGGACTGCGGATCAAATCCAACTCATCGATGACGCGATTACTCAGGCCATGTTGGAATCGCACGACGGATGGAGTAGCGATGAACTAATTCTCCGCGATGAACTGAACAACCGGTTTTTGGTCGGTTGTCACAAGTTGTTGGAAAAGAGTGGAATCCATGTCGATTCGGCCGACTTGAATTGGCGCCTGTTGAATTTGCGGAAAGCTGGAAAACTGCCGATCAAAGCGACCCGGCGAGACACTCGTAACTATGACAATGTTGCGAATCTTGCCGAAATCGCCGCGCGGATGATGGAGGACAAGCACTCCGTATCAATTGATCGAATCATGACCAATCCGGCTCTTCGAAAGGAATTCGATTCCATTGCCCAGAATATCGATTTGGATGTCGATCTTTACCTGATCCGAAAAGCTGCATTTAATCTGCGCAAAGCGAGAAAACTGCAACCTGAACTCATTACGCGCGTCGCCGATTGGGACCGAACGGTTAGTGAACACTCGGCAGCCGAACTAACCGACAATTTCGATGTGGTACCTACGAACCCTGGGATCTACATCTTTCGTGACAAGAGTGGCTACTTGTATATCGGTGAAGCGCTCAATCTACAGAGTCGACTCAAAAAACATTTGGAAGAATCTGATCGGCCAACACTCGCAAACTATTTGCCGGAACATGGCGTTCACGAGATGATGGTCGAAATCCATGCCTTCGATCCAGAATCTCGAGCCAAGGAATTGAGGGTTCGTCGTGCCTATGAATCCGAACTGATCCGCAGTCGGCAACCCCGATTCAATATACGACCCTGAACCGGTCGTCCGACATCGAACGACAGGTTTATTTGGCAATGATCCTCATCATGCCGCGTTGCTGGAAAGTTCGACCGCCTGGCTGACGGTCAATAATCGGGATTTCTCCTCTGGATGTTTGCGAAACCACGAGACCAGAAGTTGTTTCAAAGACGTGTTGAGAATACTTTGTGACAGGTTTGTTTCGTGCCGAGGTTGGTTGAGCTGGGCTGCAACCGTTCCCGGAATTTTGTTCGACTTCAAGTGGCAGCCGATCATCTCGCCACGTCTCAACCATAACCAGACCGGTTTGTTCGATAATCCAGGGAGTGGGTAGATTCCATTCAAAAGTTCTTCCGCCTGGCGAAGCCGATTCAGTTGCTGCGCGACCCAACTCAAATTTTCAAGCTGGTCTCGAATCACCACCGCGCGTTCGAATGCATGTCGTCGTGCAGCCTCCTGCATCCCGTGATCTAATTGTTTGATGATCGTCGAGTCGCCATCTAAAAACTCGATGGCTTGCCGCACGTTTTCTGTATAACCGAAGTTCGAACAGGCCCCAACACACGGGGCAGGGCAGGTTCCCAGTTCAAACCGCAAGCATTTGGCGCTATCCATTCGCTCGAATAATTGCATTTGATTGCTGAAACGAAATTTAGTCTTGTCTGGGCAATCGCGGAGATTGAATACATAGTTCAAACTGCCGACGGCGGAATTGATCTGTCCCGTTCCGGAAATAGGCCCGTACCAGTGATGTGCTCCCAATGGAAAACTCTTCGCAAGGTAGACCCGTGGTGCCGCGCCTTCGCTGATACCTATAAAACCAGGTTGACGACGATGCGGTTGACCTTGGACATTCATTGCAGGGCGATGTCGAATGATCAATTCCTGTTCTCGAATCAAGGCCAACAACTCGTGCGAAGTCGACTCCCAGACAATCGAGCAACTCTGATCGCGAATGCGTTCCATCTTGGGGTCAGGGGGCGATTTGCCGAGATATTGCAACAACCGGCCCCGCAACGATTTGGACTTACCGACATAAACTAATTGCTGGTGTTCATCGAGCCAGCCATAGATCCCTGGTGAATTCGGAACCTGTTCGCGGATTGCACGCCTGGTCAGTAACCGGTCCAAGAACATCCTTGTCGACGCAAGTCGATTGCGGGCCGATTTTGTAATCACTGAGGTCCGAAAGCCGGGCAACTTCGACGGAACGACTTCACCATCCTGTTGCAAACATTTACGCACTGGAAATCCCTTGAACCCGATTCTGAATTCCGCCACGTAGCGAAACATGTAATCTGCTACTTTTCCACCAACTCGTCAAGTCGACAAAACCCTTTTTTGGCTGGCTCGGTCACAACCAGTTACAGCTCCATCGTCAGCCATTGATCGACCGCATGCAATTATTTCAGTCGTCATTTTTAGAACACAAACAGAACGCTCGAGTCAATTGCGAGCGAATTCATCACAGCCTTGATTTGCGCTGAGTGGCACTAATTTCATTGAAGAATGTGAACCAAGTGACAGCCGTTCTCAACTTACGAAGGCCTTGAACGGAGATATCCTCAACCCGGCACACAGGTATTGCCAACGCCACAGAACATTCCGAGTCGTTCATCGACGGTAGACATTCAAATCGTTCAATTAGAATTTACCGGAAAACGGGCGGGTGATAGCAAGAATTTCCGGCAACAACTCAGGAGTTGTACCGATGGATTCCCCAGCGTCAATTCGAGATTCGCCAGCCCAATCAACGAACACACCTCCCGCTTCGATAATGATCGGAGAAACCGCCGCTGCATCCCATATATTCAGAATCGGATCGATCATAATGTCCGCTCGACCGGTTGCGACGAGCAAATAACCGTAGCAGTCTCCCCAAGTCCGAGAAAAATACACGTGTTCGGAAAGTGTCCGATACACCTCGCTGGCGTTCCGCGTGCCGAACGTTTCAGCTTCCGATGTCAGTAGGACAGCATCCATTAATTTGCCAGTCGCTCGAACGCTCGTCCTTTGAGGTGGTGACGAACCTTGAAACGACCAGGCGCCCCGTCCAATCGCAGCGTAAACGCCTTCATCCAACCCGGGAATATATACAGCACCCACTACGGCTTGGTGCTCGACTTCAACGCCGACCATCGTTCCGTAAAGAGGTACGCCTGAAATGAAGGATTTGGTCCCATCGATCGGATCAAGGATCCAGCGAATTCCATTACTCCCGATCTTTTCCGGAAACTCTTCACCGATAATTCCATCCTCGGGAAATGAGTCTGAAATCAAATCTCGAATCAGTTGCTCCGCATTGCGATCAGCGATTGTCACCGGCGAATCATCCTGTTTTCGCTCGACATCCAATCGATGATTTTGAAACCACTCTAAGGTCTGTTTGCCCCCTTGGACGGCGAAAGATTTGGCGGCGTCCAATCGTTGTGAAATATCCTGGTCACTCATCGCACCCTTCCCAACTAGGTCTCGTCAGGCTTTTCAGCATCAGTCGTTTCAGAGAGTGAAGCGTCAATGTTTTTTCCAAAAATTGCCAGCAGAAATAACAGACAGGCTCCGCAAACCAACAAGCTGTCCGCGATATTGAAATTCGGCCAGGGATCGAAAAAAGAGACCCCCTCCAACCGAAAGTGAATCCAATCGCGAACATGCAATCTAAGCTCGGGGGCATTCCAGCGCGGATCGTAACCCAATCCAATGCGATCATAAAAATTCCCCAAGATACCCCCGGAAATAAGTGCGAGAGTCAGAGTCAACAACCAACTTCTGGCAAGCCCTTTTGCAAAAAGAAAGTATATGATTGCCGCAAAGGCGATGATCGAGAACAAAGCAAACCAAAGGCTGCCTCCCTGACCAATCCCGAACAATGCTCCGCCGTTCGTCGAGGTCTGAATCCCCAGAATACCATCAATCCACCACACGGGTTGCATGCCAATCGGTGGATATTTCCCCAACGCCATGCTTTTCGTGACCAGATCGGCCGTCAAGCCAATCGACATGACAAACAAAAAAAGGAAGAACCGACTTGCAAAACGGCGCCGATCCAACACCAAAAAATCTGGAAGCTGATCGGAATTAGAACGAAGATTCCCGGACGCAACGGATTGCTTGCTAGAATTTCGACTGGATTTGACTGGCGCACTTGACACAGTAAGCCGTATAGG
>JBGTDM010000374.1:0-26631 GCA_041748315.1 Pirellulaceae bacterium | reverse complement strand
CGATTACATCTCTCAACTTGAAGAGTTTGCTAAGACAAACTCTCATCTGAAAGGCTATACGATTCAGTAACACTTTTTGAATCGTGTATCCGCTGTTTCATTCCAGCCGCGATGACATTGTGTTGTCGCGGCTGGTTTTTTTACCGCTTGCAACCGCAAGTGACGACCTGACGACCGGTTAAGCGTGATCAGGGGTGGCTCAATATCTGTTTGATTGCACAGAACTTAATTGCACAGAACAAGCCGCAAGCTAATTAGACGTTGCCTTTACTTTGTACGACGTTTCCCACTTGTTCCAGGAGTCGACCAATCGGTTTCAGCTCACCGTGTTGATTGACAAGACCACTGCCGATGAATCGCAAGTCGGGATCATCTTGCCACTGACGCCATAAAATACCATTTACGATTGGCTTGGAAATCAGGACTCTGATAATCGCTTCCAGATAATTGTAAAGCTGCGCTGAACTCATACTTCGACGGATGCCCCGCCGTTTCAAAAGTGACTCGAAGTCATCAGATTCATCATCTTCTTCAGTGTTCGGAAACGCGCCGCTCTGGACTTCCTGCGATGGTCTGGTTGCAACGTCAAGCATTGGCGCTGACAATATGACAAATAGAGGAAGTCCAAACTGTGACCAATGGTCGATCAGATCAACCCAATGCAACGGATCGCGAGCCAACGATCCATGCGGCCAATAATCCAGGTTGACTTCCAGACCAAAACTGGAAATATGAAGCCCATGGCGCAACAGGGTGTCGGCAATGTGCATCGCATGGGACCCACCAACGGACCACGCTAACCGTTCCCCCCAAGGTTGATCGAAACTGACCAATGTATTCACATCGGTTCTGACATTCTCGATGGCCTCGAGCATATCGACCGTAATTTGTAGCTGTTGTGGAAAGCTCCGGGACCGCTGGGAAATTCCATTTAGCCCTGCAGCAACATAGGCAAGTTGATTTTTGGAAAGCAGGTGCCGCGCATAGCCTCGAGCAAGATTAGCTGCCGTCTGGCGTTGCAAATCAAATGTATCGTCATTATTGAGCCAAGCCGGGAGATCTCGCCGCGCAAAATCAATCATCGGACCCAGCGCGATCAGTCGAGTCTCTCCACCATACTGGTTGATGTTGGACTCAATCGCTGTCCAATCGAATTCGTGTGAGGAATAGTTGACCGCAACGTCGGTGACCGACAACGAAATGCAGTTAATCCAACTTGGCAAACTCGCTTCGGATTGGTCCAACAGTCCATTCAGGATAAAACCGATTGCCGATTTGACTGAACCGTCATGTTGAATTCGCAACTCGATCACGAAATCAGCAAATAACTTGGACAACTCGAAAATCTGAGCAACCGCCGCATCCAACAGCTCGAACACGTCGTTCAACCATTCCCCTGATCGATCGCCGAATATCAGTGCCGCCAGTTGGTCGCAAAGCTCACCGTTCTGTTCGGAAAAAGGCTGAGGAATCTTTAAACCACCTTCGCTCCAAAGGAACAACTGATTGTTCAAGCGGTTCACCGTTCCACGTACCAACTCCAGCGGAAGATGGTACGGAGTCTCTCGTTCGGGAAGCGTCGCCGTGGATAGAACAAGTTCCCCGTACTCGGGAATTTCCAGACATATCAGCAACCGCCCAGAATCACTGCAGTTCCGTTCAACGGTCATAACGCCATCGACAACCTGAACGGAACACGGCCACGGGACTTGCTCCAACCCTGTCATAAACACCGTTCCGATTGCCCGAGCGCTAAGTCGCGGATATTCAGGAACAATGAATTTCGTTTGGCCCATTTTTTAATCGGTCGTGGCTGGATTTTCTGTTTTCAACAATTAACGGATAGTCGGTAGAAGCCTGTGCCACAATCATCCCGCGAGCAACTCTTATTTTTATCAACGCGAATCAATGTTGCCGATCAGACACCTGGATTCAACACTCGACTTCCGTTAGCCTTAGATGTCGTCCCTTGCAGACCGCACCGATCCTAACCAAAAGAATTGAACCTGCATATCGGACCCTCGGCACATTCTACTTGCTTGACTCGATCAGAGAAAGTTCCACTCGACAATTAAGCGAATTTTCAGGGGATCGAACGTTGAAATTTCTCCGTCGCCCATCGCACCAAGTTCCCTGACCGAACAACGCCTCTCGAGCGTCCATCTCAGCACCACGATTAGAGAGTCTGGGCTGACAATCCTGCGGAAGTCATTCGATCGAACCTGACTCAGCGCCGTTCTTTGGCCGAAAAGGTTGATAATCGATGATCTCGATGTCGAACTTGCCGCGAATGTGATATTCACAACCGCGCCACCGCATTCGCCGAGAAAATGCAGCCCAAATCGCCGCATAACCAAACCCGACCTGAACCAGAAACACACCAAAAAATATTTCTGCACATCGTCTTCCGGTCAACCAGTTAATTGGCGGAAGGTTCAACCAGTCTCGACGCCGATTGATATTCGCGTTCGCTGAAACTTCTAACGCGATCAGCAACCCATAATTCATGACGACCAGCGAACCAAGCAATGCTCCACTCCAAAACATGGCCAAGCCGTCCGACGCGATAAACCCAATGAACAGCAGTGCGAACAACATGATCCAGAGCAGGCTCGATCCAATGGCATGTGATAAAATCAGGGGCCAGTTCCGATGATATAATCGGGCATCCAACAATTGCCGCTTGATCCATTCGATGGCACCCCGCAAACTGACGTGTTCGACATTGGCAATCAACAACTCCGGAACGGATACGACTTGCCAGCCGTTCGCTTGAAAGTGGTCCTTGATCAAGACGTCGTCGAACAAGGATTTCGACCAAACGTCCAACAGTCCGGTCTCTTTTAATTCCGTCCGACGAATCGCTAACGACCCACCCCAGACAACTCCGTAAACATACATCTGAACGATCGCCGCTGAGTTCCAAAGATAGCGAATCATACTCCCCCAGCCTCCGATCCAAGTCGTCGCTTGGTTGCCGTTGCCAATCCTATCAGGATAAAACCAACGGTTTCCGCAAGCTGCCGCAATCTTCGGATCCTGCAACGGTGATATCAGACTCGATAACCAACGCCGGTCTGGAATCGTGTCTGCATCGATGAGACAGACCACCTCGTACTCCACTGGAAGTTGCGAAATCACTTGTATCAACCGGTCGCACTTCAAGCTGCAACGGCCCGAGGGGGTTGTGCCAAGGATCGACTCGAATCCAGTTTCGACGTCCGCGATAAACTTGGTAACGACAGGAACGGCCGCATCTTCCGCATGATCGATGATGACAAATATTCGATAAGCTCCGGCATACTCTTGCTCAGACAAACCCTGAAGAGACTTGGCCAAGGAAGGGTCCTGCCCTCGCACCGACAACACAATGGCCACCGTCGGACAAAATTCAATATCGGCGGCGGTCCTGGGAACAAACTTCGCCGTTGATAGCCACCGGCAAAAGAGGGTAACCATACCAATTTGAAAGAGGGCCAGGATCAATAGGTAGATCGTAAGACCCCAAAGAATCGTCGTCATACATCCGAGCTGGGTTAACGTCGTTCCATGGACAAACAAGTTCTGTTTGAATCAAGTTGTTAAGTCAAGCTTTTTTGGCAACCGAAATCGTATCGCCTGGCAAGCGCCGAGCCCTGAAGTGAATCGATTTCCAGTCCGGGTCAGCGAACCGACGTCACCAATCGCTTCATCTCTCGAACCGCCTCTGCCAATCCAACCATAATTGAGCGAGCGATAATGCTATGTCCAATATTCAACTCTTGCATTCCGGAAATCGCTGCGACGGGGAGTACATTATCGTAGGTCAGGCCATGCCCGGCGTGTAGTCCCAAGCCATTTGCTAGAACTTGCTTAGCCGCAGACTCAAGCTTCGACAGTTCCATTTGACGCTCAATGCCTCGTGTCATCGCATACTGTCCCGTATGCAATTCGACAGCATTGGCTCGCAACTCAGCGGCAGCATCAATCTGTGCAGTTGCCGCATCAATGAACAGACTGACCTCGATTCCATGATCGTGCAATCGGTTAATGGCTTGCGCGACCGATGGAGAATTACCGACCACGTCCAACCCGCCTTCCGTCGTCACTTCTTCACGGTGCTCTGGCACCAGACACACCTGCTGCGGCTGCCATTCGCACGCCAACCTGATCATTTCATCGACGCAAGCGCATTCCAAATTGAGCTTGACTGTTACCGTCTCAATCAAAACATGAATATCCCGATCCTGGATGTGACGGCGGTCCTCTCGTAGATGAACGGTGATTCCGTCCGCTCCTCCCAATTGAGCCAGTGCCGCCGCCCAGACCGGGTCTGGCTCGACGGTGCGCCTCGCCTCTCGGACCGTCGCGACGTGATCGATATTAACTCCCAATCTAGGCATGTTTCAGGCTATTCCCTTCATTTCAATTGGCGCGGCATTCAATTGAGCACCTTCGTTTTTTGGTTGAGCGATATGCCACTCAACACGATCATCGAACATCGATTGATTCCTGACAACAAACGTCTTCGCCGACTCTTGATTCTCAAACCAGGCATAAACACACGGCCCCCATGAACTTTGTCCGACACCAAGCGCTCCGCGCTTCACCAAGCCCATTACGATATCAGTTACCAGTTGACCATGATATATGCCCCCTTGAACCGCTTCAAAAGATGATCCTGCCAGCCTCCCATATTCCTCGATCGCGCGTGAAAATGCGGCAAAGTCGCCGCGGACAGCTGCTGGCAAAATCGTTTCAATCGCCAACCCGACCATTGTCTCGCCCAGCTCAACATCGCCGCAACCGATTGCTTCAAACCCCTCTGCCTCGGCAATTCCACTCAATCCCCGTACGGTCTTGGGAAGCACCAGCAAAACCCGCCAGGCATCGGGAACGTCCATGCGATGGATTATCGGCGACTCCCATGTTCCATCTCCCGAATCAAAAATCAATCCGCCAGTCAAATACGCGTGCGTACCCACCTTCGATCGATTTCCACGCTGAAGCAACGGGGCCGCCTGCCAACCGTCAAACGTGCCAATTTCAAAGAATCGAGTCAATCCGTGAGCAATCGCCAGCTCAAGCTGAGTTCCAGACCCCAAACCTTGATGAGGTTGAATCGTTTGCTGGCCACAAACCCGAACGGGTAACGACTCGATATCCCTGGAAACGCCGCCACAATCTTTTAACTGGTCCTCAGCTACGATTCGCTTGATGACCTTTAACACGCGCTGTTTGTCGATGCCCTCGACCACCAATCGTTTCGCAGGAGAGAAATGAATCCGATGACCGGGTGATTTCAGACTGGCACCCAAGCCAGCAAACTTCTGTTTTTGACCGGCCAACGGGCAAAGGCCAAAGTGGATGCGGCAACCCGTAACTACCGTAACAAAATCGCTCATCGTTGCTAGTCGTTATCCTTCAATACGTTGGCAAACTGACGTTCTGTGAATTCACAGATGTTTCGATAAACCGTCAACTCATATTCGCCGCCAGTTTTGTTTACAATCGTTTCCAAACGCAATAGTTGCTCGCTGATTTCTTCCCGAGGCAAAAAATCAATTCTGGTCGCCAGAATCGCCGCTTCAATTACAGCAAATGCCGCACGATTAAAGCCGATAAAATCCCGAAACCGATGCGTTTTCGTAACCGAACAAATGAAGCAGCCACGAGGCCCTTGTTGATTCGCATGTTTTACATTGAATTCAAAACATCGACAACACTCAGAAATCAAATACCCGTCGACCTTGTCTGCAGGCTGCAACTTTAAATCGGGGAGGGGCAACCCCAACGCGGACTTGGCAATCAACCCGCAATCATCCGTGATATGCATCACACCTTCAGGCTTTACCATCAAATTAGCGTAGGTCTGGGAGGTAGGGTAGGGTCGCAACTCAAAGAACTCAAATGACTGAGTAGTCACGACCGCCCCCATCGGCGCAACGTTCATTTCGCCGGCGACGTCGACGGTCGTCACAATGGTCTCGATGATCAAATCAATCGCCCGAAGTAAACAAATCTGGTCGCGTTAACGTGGAGGGTTTGGCACAACACTTCCCCCCTTTTAAAATTCCCACCCCGGAGGATGAATCGAACGGTCACTATCAAGAACGACTCGCAAAACGGCAAGGAGCACACGACGGCAAACGAGTGGATCTTTTCCTTTGAATGGCTACGAAATACAAACTTGCCCAACCTCTGCCGGGGTGAAGTATGGAAGATAATGACCGTCGGTTCCGCTCCCGTCTTGGTTGGACGAAACGAAGCCGACCAAAACGTCTGTTCGCGATTCGTTACCTTAAGAATGACGTATCGACGATTTTCCCATTTCGATATTGCGCCACCTCGTGTGAACTGCCAAATCCACCAACTGCCGTGCAGCGAACTCTAAACAACCATGAACCATGAGTATCATTCAAGCTTTTTCACTCGAATATTCCGATAGTGAACTTCGCTCTCAGGGTCATGAGCCTGGAATGCAAACGTTCCTTTGCTGAGCGCTCGCTCAAGTTCTTTTCCAGAGTGCTTCCCCTCGGGTTCCGTGTAATCGACGACCGTTTTGCCGTTGACTTTGATTTGTATATTTTTCCCACGGACGATAATTTCTTGCGTAAACCACTCGCTGTCCTGGGCTGGCGAGTCATTCATGACATCATCGATCCCGTACAGACTCCCCGTTCTCCTAGGATCGCCATGCGAGTTGTTAACCTGAGCCTCATAGCCCGCTTGTGGCCAACCAGACTCCTGAAACGCAGTATGAAAATAGATTCCCGAATTCGCTTTTGGCTTCGTTTGGACTTCCGCCTTAAAGTGAAAATTCACAAATGGCGCGTGTTCGCCAATGTAAAACATATGGCTTCGGTCGCCGTGACAGATGATCACACCCTCTTCGATTCGCCACGAGTCCTTGTTTTCGTTGATCTTCCAATCGTCAAATGACGTGCCATCCCACAACGAAACGAATCCTTCCTCATCGTCTTTCGTTCCTTCCTGCCCCGCGACCCACGTCGAGCAAAACAATAAATAGACGGACGCCATCAAAATTTGTAAACAGCAGCGATTCATCTTATTTCCCTTATCTTGTTTGGGCTATCATGTTACTCCAACATCGGGAAACGGAAACTTGTCGTAACCGATGGGGCATAAACTCAATCTCAAAAATTATAAACTAATCGCCGGGAAGTTTCACGGACTTGAAATTCGAAAACCGGCGCCATTCGGCGAACACCTTCACTCTCGCGGACTCGAATCGAAGCATTGCCCAATTTACAACTGGGATTCGACTTGAAAATTGTCAATTAGACTCGCGATTTAACGTCTGAAACGGTTGCTGCGTTGAACTAACCTTTTCACGATGTAGCCTTCAAAATGAACAAACATTTTGTGACGACAACGCCCATCCAACGAAGTATTGCCAATAATAAAATCAATATGACGCGCTTTGATCGTCGATTGACTTGAGGTTTATGGCGTGGGAGTCCAACATGCCATCGGTTTGTTGCATTGACCTTCAGGGGCAGGTCCTGGCGGTTCTCCTTCTGGGCCTTGTCCGTTCGTTGACGCAACGCACGTCTCTGCATCGTGCATGCCCCGGCGGGAGCCTTGTCGGCTTAACGCGATGCCACCTCGCCTCGTCCTGACGAGGGGATGAATGGGAAGACGGTGTTAGGCAGACGATCGCCAATAAGTTAAGATCGGCAAACCAGGAAGTTTGTTAAAGGTTTGCGGAACTGGTCTTGCGAACTCACGCGCTAACCTTGAATGGACGATGAATTCCATATTCCCGAGCTTGCTGTATTCCCCAATCAGCAACCGACCCAGATCAGCAATCTCTGCCCGAGAATTTGAATGCGCTTTATCTGCTTGCAGCTAGCTTTTCATGCTTCGCGCTATGCATATATGAACGCGTCGTTGTCGAGATTCCGAACTCGCCTGGTTGTTTTCGTCGTTGCCGCATGTGGAGCGTTTTCGTTAGTCGGCGTTTCCGATGATCAAGTCCCGGGCGCGAAGGTGCCAACCGAGTCCGCATCGATCAGCTCCAATCGTCAAACGGCACTGGTAAAGGCCGTTGCCAAGGCCCGACCCGCGGTCGTCAACATCCGTGGCAAAAAGGTGGTCACACAGTCTGGAATCGCCGGCAGCGACACCCAATTGACTAAGCAGGTCAATGGAATGGGGACGGGTGTCATTCTTGATCCGCGTGGATACATCCTGACGAATCACCATGTGGTTGAAAGCGTCAGCCGAATCGAGGTCACCCTTGCTGATGGAACGTCCACCATTGGCAATCTGCTGGCCGTTGATCGCGAGACGGATTTGGCGCTCATCAAGATCAATGTGAATCGCCCGTTGCCCGTGATTCCCTTGGGAACGTCCTCGGACTTGATGTTAGCCGAATCAGTTGCGGCGATCGGAAACGCCTATGGTTATGAACATACGGTAACGCGTGGAATTGTCAGTGAACTGGGGCGCACCGTTCAGGTTAGCAGCGACCAGGTCTATTACAACTTGATTCAAACCGATGCCGCAATCAATCCTGGAAATTCCGGAGGCCCGCTACTCAACATGGATGGCGACATGATCGGAATCAACGTGGCGGTCCGAGTGGGTGCCCAGGGGATTGCATTTGCCATTCCAGTCAACGATGCGATTGAGGTTGCGGCTGACTTGTTGCGAAAAGTCAATCGGACAAATCCAACATGCGGGTTTACGGTAAAAACGAAATACGAAAACCACCAACCCCATATTACAGTGGAAACGGTCGACCCAGAAAGTTCTGCAGCAAAGTCTGGACTCAAACCCGGAGATCGCATTGTGTCAATCAACTCGCTCCCTAGCTTCCGGCGAGCTGACCTTGAACGTTGCATGATTGATCGCCGGAATGGCGAGACCTTGTCCTTGGAACTTGACCGCTCCTCGACCCCTTTGCAGGTCGCCCTTTCCGGCAAACAACCCGTTGCAGGAGAGGGCGATGCTGCATGGTCCATGCTCGGTCTGAAATTAAAACGGACTGAGCGTCCCAATTACCTGAAGCTACATCCCGAGTATCGCTATGGGTTATTGGTCGAGGAAGTGCGACGCCATAGTCCCGCTCACAACGAGGGGATGAAAGTCGGTGACATCCTCGTAATCATGGATCGATGGCAAACTGAAACGCTGGAAAATGTCACCTACATTCTTCAACAACCCAACATTGCCACGGGCAAGCCGTTCGAATTCTACATTTTTCGCGGCGATGAGTCCTTGAAAGGGCAACTTCGTCTGCCGCTTCAGGCCGAGTCGATTACCGATTCGCACGTGCGACGATAACGCCAGCATCAATTGGCATCAACGTCATCGTGTCGACTTTGCCGTTAAGGATTGCTCCCCCCTAACACGCTGAATATCAAATACGCCAGGTACCCAACATAGCAAATTAATAGCAGGCCACCTTCAAAGCGATTGATTCGTCCGGGCCTCCGAAAGCCAAAACCAAATCCGAATAGGAACAAGGAAAATGTAAGTGCCGTCATCACGGTTACGTCGCGATAAAAGATTTCGCTGCTTACTTCCATCGGATGGATCGCACCCGCGATGCCGACCACAGCCAGCGTATTAAACAGGTTGGAACCCAGGACGTTGCCCAATGCGATGTCGCTTTCGCCACGTCGAACCGCGACCAGTGAGGAAGCCAGTTCAGGCAACGACGTTCCAATCGCAACGACGGTCAATCCAATGATGACGTCGCTTATCCCCATGCCCTCTGCAACGGTCACAGCGCCCCAAACCAGGATTCTTGAACTGGCAACCAAGACACACAGCCCAACAACCGTCCACAAGAGTGAACGCCGAAGTGACATTGAGTGAGTCTTTAGCTCCTGTTCGACTTCCGCCGCCAAAGCATCGGACGATTTCTTAACAGCCTGCCAGATTGTCCAACCCATCACCAATCCAAAGCCGACCAGCAAGACAACGGCATCCATGCGCGAAACTTCTCCGTCCAATACTTGCCATGCCGCCAATAACGTAATCACTGCGAGAATGGGAAGCTCCTTTCTCAGGACCTGCGAGTTCACGGCAATTGGGCCGAGCAACGCAGCCAGTCCCAAAATGAGCGCAATATTCGCGATATTTGAGCCGTAAGCATTCCCCAGAGCGATCCCCGGGTTGCCTTGCACCGACGCAAACGCAGAGACGACCATCTCAGGAGCTGAAGTTCCAAACCCGATAATGACCATCCCGATAATCAAAGGCGAAATCCCAAAATAACGAGCGCTAACGGCAGCTCCTTCCACAAATCGATCTGCGCTCCATACCAACAGAATCAAACCAACCACCAATGCACAAATGGCTAAAACCACGATTTGTTCCTCGAAATCAACACTGTTTTCAATCCGCACTATTTTGCAATCCATTCGCAGCTATCGCTGGCCTCTTGCCATGTGACTGTAACTTAAGGTTGAACCACTAACCAGTGCTCTGTCCAGGTTAGAGATTAGGATTAGCCGGCGTGCGTTAGCACCCGGTTCAGGCCGTAACAATCGGCCACTAGCGCGTTCCCGCTGATACTCAGCAATCCGAACTCTTAATATTGACAAAGCATTAGCAAGCTGCTGGATAATGGTAGTTTCGTATCCTTGAATTGGCTATCGAGGTGATTATTTCGAAGTCATTGCGATGTTTTATTTCTTGGAGTTTGCCTAAGTCGATATTCTCGGTTAATTCAAAGCGACTGGCCTTCGCCGTCAAGTCGATCCAGGGTATTTCATGTCGGCAGCAGGCGAATCGTTAACGGAATGTCGCTGGCGGAAAGCACGAAAACCAAATCGTGCCATGCGCCCAACCGGTCGACAAACCGAGCTGGACCCGCCGATCCGTCGAGGACTTTTTTAAAATTCCACAATTTCGTCCGTAACACCGTGGCACTTTCTTCGCTGAGTGAATGGTATGGCCGATTTTTGTGGTCGGCCACGAGACATCCAAATGCTGGATTTCCTCGCATTTAACCAAAATTCAAGGTATTTTTTTCGAAAGTGAAGTAAATCATGATGAAGAAGAATTTTTTCCTCGCTCTGTTAGCCGTTATATTGGCATCCTCGATGTTTTTCGGGGAATGTGTTCAAGGTCAAACCATTCGGCGACCAGTCAACAATGCCGATGGTGGGTTCGGGAATTCAACTCGCATCTTGGTGCAAGACCAACGCAAGATTCGAGACGGCGTCCTCCCACCGATTGTCTTGCCTCCAGGCGGCGGATCCTCCACTGGCTACGCTGGCCCTTTTAACGGCTCGACTCGGATCGAAGTGCTCGAACCCGGCCCGACGGAACTCTTCGGAGGAACCTGGAAGAATGTCGGCGATCTCAATCTACCAGGGACCCTGGACACCGCTTGGTTGGTGATCCGCGGAATGGTAAAGAACGAGCTTACATTCTTCTTTGAAAAGGCCCCTCGCGATCACCGTAATCGCGAAACCCTGGAATCGATCGCTGGTCGAAACCTATACGACTTAAACATCACGATGTCAGACGGCAGCAACGCGACAACGTTCCTGACCGTGCCCGGCGATGGCAGGTCGGTCACGCTTAAGTACCGAGTTCCGGGTAACAAACTAAGATTTCGCGCTGAAGTTGACAACTTCTTCGACCCGACTATCACCATCGAAACCACGATCACGGTTTCGCTGACCCTCCAACCGAGCGGGGACCCACAACAACCCTTGAAAGTTGCCAACGCTTCGATCGAATTTAGCAATACCAAAGCCAGCGTCGATGGCAATATTATACACAAAGTCGTCAAAGCCTTCGTGGAATTCATCAAGGGAGTCGATTTCGAACGCAAAATCGAGCAGACGGTCAACGGACGACGACAGGACATCACGAATGAAGCTGCCAAGGGGATCAACTTGATCAATCGCAAGCTCACTCCCTTCTCAACGCAGGGGGCGACCGCTCTCAAGTTCGAATGGGATCGAACTAACCATACCCTGGTTTTGAAGATGTCTCGTCCAAAACTGGTTCTATCGCGAGACTAATCTTAGCTCGCTGATCTTGGATCGCAACGTCGGCGAGGATGGGAAGAGCCCGGATGAAAAGTTCGGGCTCTTTTCGTTATTCTGTGAGTGAATCGCGAAGATTAAGGTCGCCGTCGATTGGTAATGTTGCGAGGTAAACGGGAGCTTATAACGCAACAATGAATGATCGGGGAATCTTCCTTTATAGGGATTACATGCTCGCAGCCCGTCCCGCGTTCGAAGTATACCTGATTCATGAGAGCGACTTGCATACAGGTTGATTTCAAGCGATCGACTGGCGCTAGAAGCCTGATCCACTGTGGGGTGAGGCGCCGAGAGTCTCTTGCAGTTTGGCCAGGATTCGAGACAAAGCGACTCGGACCGCGCCGTCGCTTTTGCCGAGCACTTCCGCAATCCGCGCGGTCGGCAATCCATCCACGTAGCGCATTTGAAGCATCTGTTGTTGTTCGGCGTCCAGTTCTGCGACTGCCTGTTGCATTCGCAACATTCGCCAATTTCGACTAACGGCCATGCTGGGGGAAGTCATGCTGGCGATCAGCATTTGCTCGAAGCCTGGTGAATGACTGTCATCGCCAGGGGCCATTTGACTGAACATTTGGTTTCGAGCGCCAGCTCGCTTTGCTGCGCCAAAATGCTGCCGATGGGCATCGATAACTCGTCGTCGTGCTAACTGTTCCAACCATTTGTCAACGTCCAAATCGTCCTTAGGCACCCTTGGCAATGCCTTGACCGCGGACTGGGAGACCTCCTGAAACAAGTCGTCCAACTCCATCACCCGCAATAAATGCTCCCCAGTGATATGGCGAAGGAATCCCAGCAGTCGCCGTTTGCGAAGCTCGAGATACCGACCCAAAGCCTCGACGTTCCCCTCGCGAATCCTCGCCGTTAAATCCGACTCCGATTCCTTCTCCATACACCCTCGTCCTCTATTGACGTTTATTGCCACCGATTACAATTAGACTGACAAACCGACGATGATCCAGGACAGCGAAGTCGTTGGATCAAGACTCGAGCGTTGAATCGGACCGATTGCCGGACGCTCGGTTTGGATTCGCACCCAATCCGTCTTCGACAATGCGTGATTCGCGACTATGATTCTACCGTCAATCGCCATTTTCTTGCACGGGGTACCAGGAATTGATGAACGACCAGTCCGGTATCCCCGAACTCACTACGTGGCCGGCTGCCATCCACCTGCTGGAGCAGTGTTTATTGGAGATGCAGGACGTCTCTCCCGTGGCGTCGCCAGCTGCGCTTCGCGAAGTGATCCCGGCGACCGCCGGCGAATTTCATCGATTGTTGCTGGTGGAATTGATCAAGTTTGACATGGCCGCGGCGGCGGAGGTGGGTTTGATTCGTCCACTGAACGACTACCTCCAGGAATTTTCCAACGAGCTGCCGACGAACGAAGTCCCCGCCGATCTGGTCTTGGAAGGGCTACAAATTCAACGGGAGTCCGGCTTAGAACCCGACGTCAACGATTATCTAGAACGGTTTCCCCACCTGCGGGACGGCTTGCTCGATTGGTCGACTAGCGCTGACCGAGGAACGTTCCAACCCTTGGCGATTTTCGGAAAACCCCCACCTGAATTAGAGATCGGCTCGAAACTTGAGGAATTTCGCATCCTTCGATGTGTCGGCCGTGGTGCCTTTGCCTGTGTTTACCTGGCGTTGCAAGAAACATTACAACGATTTGTCGCCTTGAAGGTATCACAACGGAGCAGCGAAGAGACGCTGATGTTATCGCAACTGGACCATCCGAACATTGTTCGGGTCTACGACGAGCGCAACCCGAGCGAACCACCCGTTCGATTGTTGTACATGCAGTTTGTCGCCGGAGGGACGTTGGCGGAATGCCTCCAGCGAGTATCCGGATTGGCATTGCCGCAAAAGTCGGGCAAACAGGTGATGGAGTCGATTGCGGAGACCTTGGAAGGTTGTGGTTTGGATCAAACCTTACAGGTCGAATCGTCGGCCGTCGTTGCCAATTTCGATTGGCCTACCACCGTTGCCTGGATGGGAATGCAACTGGCCGAAGGGCTCGATTATGCACACGCCAGGGGAATCCTTCATCGTGACGTGAAACCAGCCAATATACTCCTCGCGACGGACGCAAGGCCAAAACTGGCGGACTTCAACGTTAGCTTCTCGGGACTCTCGGGACGCGCCGGGGCCGCGGCGTTTTTCGGTGGCTCGTTGGCCTACATGTCACCGGAACAGTTGGAAGTGGCAAGCCCAACTCGAGGCGGTCGTGACGCCGCGGAATTGGATTGCCGCTCCGATCTCTTTTCGTTGGGCATGGTGATGTGGGAGATGCTGCATGGCGAACGGCCTTGGCGAACGCAGGAAGTCCCGACGAGCTGGAGCGAAGCCGTGCAAAATGAAATGGCCAAGCGAATACGGCCGCTTCCGCTTATTCCAGGAGCCGAAACAACCATACAGCCAGCTCCCCATCAGGTGTTGGACCGAACGATTCGTCAGTGCCTGCAACACGACCCAGATGATCGTCCTAAGTCTGGCCGAGCGTTGGCCAGGTCCTTGCGACTTGTGCTTCACTCCGGCGCGGCGAAAAGGCTTTTCCCACGATATGAAAAACCGCTGTTATGGCTCAGCCGCCTTCCTCGTTGGATGGTGTTGACGGTAGGCGCATTGTTGCCCAATTCGGCCGCGGCCGTCTTTAATTTCATCTACAACAACAGCCAGATCGTTAGTCGCTACCCGGAGTTATGGCCGCAATTCTTTCGGGTGGCGACATGGGTCAATTGCGTGCTGTTTCCATTGGGAATCGGTTTTGCGTTGTGGTTGATTCTGACCAGCCCTCGAAGGTTGCGAAATCCAGTTCGACAGGAGTCGCGAACGTCGGGGAAGGGCGGACACGATGGAAATTTGGGGCATCATGTGGCTTTGGTTTCCGGCGCATTGTGGCTGGCCGCTGGATTGGTGTTCCCACTCTTCTTGTTGGTATTGCATCGTCCGTTTGCATGGCACGATGCCCTCCATTTCTTTTCATCACTGACGATCTGTGGAGGCGTGGCGATGGTCTATCCCTTTTTCTGGATCACTTGGGCCGATCTGAAGTTGTACTACCCCAGGGCAGTCGCCAGGGATCTTTTCGACCCCAGCTTTTTCACGTGGACTCGGCAAGTGCGGCGATTGGCGCGGTTCTACCTGTTAACGGCTGCTGCAATTCCGCTCATCGCACTGGGATTGTTGGCTCTCTCGCCAGACGTGCCTCGGTACTTCTTGCTTGCAACGATTCTTACGACCGCGATTGGGTTTGGTGCCTCGTTTTTGGCGGTTCAATATCTCGATGACTTTGTGCATGACCTGGCGGATTTCATGGAGGAACCTGGCACAAATCGCTGAAAACAACGGCTTTCTTGAGGCCGCGATTTTGGGAACCCATCAATAAGATTCAGATACCGACCATTTGTGTACCATAGCCCAGAGGTGTGTGGCTGCCCAAGGCAGTGAAGTCAAGTCAATATGGATGAGCACATGAGTCAAGCACGATATACAAGAAGTCGATCTATTCGACCAACAGCTCGAACATTGTTTTGGGCGACCTTCGAGCGACCGATGACTCGATTTTTGGTATGCTCTCAATTTGGATTCGCCACGAACGTGTCGTATTGCATTGCGGTGATCGCTCATTGAAATGGAGTTGGCTTTCAATCAGGAGAGTGAGGCTTCGATCTCTTGAATTGGCGAACGCCACGAGGTTGAGTCGATTTTTGCACTAGCTGGATAATTACAGAAGATGTTGGCCGATACATCAGATACAACGATCGACATTGCTGCAGTTGTAATCGGGCTTGGCGGGGGGCTGGCGTTGTTCTGTACGGCATGCAGCAACTCACCGACTCGTTAAAAACGGTGGCCGGAGATCGACTCAAGACCTTTCTTGCCAGATTGACTACCAATCGGTTCACGGCAATTTTTGCCGGAGCGGTCATCACCGGTGTTGTTCAGTCGTCAAGTGTCACGACGGTGTTGGTTGTCGGGTTCATTTCAGCCGGTTTGATTTCCGTTCAGCAGTCGGTAGGAATCATTCTTGGGGCTAATATTGGCACGTCCGCAACAGCACAACTGATCGCGTTCAAAGTGTATGAGTACGGATTAGTGATGGTCGCTTGCGGATTTCTGGGGATGTTGTTCGTTAAACTGGAGCAAGTCAAGCTTTGGGCTGCGGCGCTCTTCGGACTTGGACTCATCCTGTTTAGCATGCAACTCATGAGCGACGCAACAGGTGTTTTTAGGAATTGGCCGCCGCTGGTCGACTGGCTCAAATCGGCTAATCAAATTTGGATCGGCGTTGGATTTGGGTTCCTCATCACAGCGGTCGTTCAGAGTTCCTCGGCAACGACAAGTCTGGTCATTGTTCTGGCTGGGCAAGGGATGATTTCTCTCGACTTCGGGATCGCTCTGATATTCGGTTCAAATGTCGGGCCTTGTGTCACCGCACTACTGTCGACGGTTGGACGTCCCGCCGAAGCACTGCAAGCGGCGATGATCCATGTTATTGTCAACTTCGTCGGCGTGCTCATCTGGGTTTGGTTCGTCCCGCAGTTTGCGGACTTTATTCGCTGGATTTCGCCACGGAGTGAACATCTTGATCCTTTAGACCGACTCGCCGCCGAATTACCTCGCCAAATTGCAAACGCCCACACACTCTTTAACGTGGCAAATGCTTTGATGTTTCTGTCGTTCATCAATCCGTTAGCGCGTGTCGTGAGCCGGCTGATTCCCGGCACCACGGCTGACGACAAATCAACCGTGAGATTCCTTAATGAAATGTTCCTGAACCAGCCGTCCGTCGCCATCGATCAGGCGTGGTTAGAGATTCGCCGTATGGCCAGTTATGTCCACGAATTGATTGAAAAGTCGCTCACGGTCGTGACTAGCGGTACTCATCACGAAATTGAAGCCTTGGAACAATTGGATCAACATGTTGAAGATCGACATGGTCCAATTGTCGCCTTCTTGAGCAAGGCGTCACAACGTAATCTAGTCCAAACTCAAACAATTGAGATTCGAAAAATGTTTGGCGTCGCCAACTACCTGGAAAATATTGGTGACATCATTGAAAACAACTTGATGGCCGATGCGAAAAAACGCAGACGATTGGGAGTTCCGATCAGTCCCTCGACCATGGAGCTGCTAAGTCAATTGCATATCCAGGTTCTCTTGGATTATGACTCGGTGATTCACTCCATTGAAAACGATCGTGAAGACAAGCTCCTCATTGTGATTGCAAACAAACAACGGATCACATCGCTTGCAAACGACCTGACTTCTCACTTGGCACAACGATTGATCGTAAAACAGCAACATCAGTTGGCGGCATTCCAGATTGAAAGTCGTGTCGTGGAGAATCTTTGTCGAATTCACACGCTGACGCGGCGCATCGCAAAGATATGGCTGAATGCCAAAGTTGATCGTGACATTCCTAACCAAACTGTCGAACCATGATTTAGCATTTCGTCGTGGCTGGAATGGCTGGAAATCGGGTTAATGTTCACCGATCGGACCTGTACTCGTGGTTCGAGGTTGCCCGGTCGTTCGTGGCAACACAACGCTTCTCAACACATTTCTCAATGTTCGAGCAATTGGAACAAAATACTTTCCCAAAACAGTTCCAGTCAAGTGATTTGAAGTATGATAGAGGAAACCGCAGCCCGTGATGAATTCAGCGCTGGCTGATTGATCGGCGCTCACGCAAGTTCCACTGGGATCTCGGGTTGGTTGTGAAGTTTACATGATCCCGTCGATCGCGCGTCGTTCCGCTATGTTGCAGCAAACGGAACCCGACTTGGGGACTGTAAATGCGGATCCTAAATCTAATCTTGACTTGGACGCTTAGAAATGACTCGGAATAAAAACGGCACGCTTGGTTGCTCATTGATTGCGTTTTGCTTGATGTTGAGTGGGTTGACGCCGCACAGCAGCGGTCAATCGGCTCTGGAACAACATAACAGCCATCAATGGTTATTGCCGATTCCGGAATTGGTTGCGAACGAGAACGTACCCGATAGCAAAACGATTCTTCGGTATCATTGGGGCGATGAAATCTCCAACCACTTTCAGATCGAAACATATTTGAAAGCTTTGGCTGAAGCGGCTCCCGACCGAGCGAAACTCGTGCAATACGGCGAGTCGTACGAAGGGCGGTCGCTGAATTATTTAGTGATTTCGTCAGCGGAGAATATGTCGCGATTGGAAGAGATTCGCCTAAATAATCTAAGGCTTTCCGACCCGCGTACGACTTCACATCAAGAGGCCGAAGCGCTTGCCGAAAGCACACCGGCGGTTGTCTGGCTCGCGTACTCAGTGCACGGCAACGAGATTTCTCCCAGTGAAGCCGCGTTGCTTACTGCGTATCATTTGGTGGCAGATCAACGTGAGCAGACCGTGAAACTGATGAACGACTTGGTCGTGATTATTGACCCCTTGCAGAACCCCGATGGCCGAGATCGATTTGTCAACGTCTTTCGTGAGACGCGCGGACGATTTATTCAATCGCATCCTTTGGCCAACGAGCATACGGAACGCTGGCCAAACGGCCGTTCGAACCACTACTGGTTTGACATGAATCGCGATTGGTTTTTGCAAAGCCAACAGGAGGTGCAAGCAAAAGTGGCGGCTTATTTGGAGTGGCAACCACAAATTTACGTCGATGCCCACGAAATGGGGCGAAACAGCACCTTCTATTTTCCTCCGCCAACCGATCCCAAGAATCCGTTCTTGATGCCTTCGCAAAATGAGTGGTTCTCGCGACTGGGAAAACACCAGGCAGCCTGGTTCGATAAATACAAGTTCGGCTACATGACTCGCGAAGTCTTTGATGCCTTTTATCCCGGGTACGGAAGTGAATGGCCAACCTTGCAAGGAGGTTTGGGGATTCTGTGGGAGCAGGCTAGTGCCCGGGGTTTACTCATCGATCGCGACGATGAGACGCAATTGTCTTATCGCGACGGCGTCCGAAATCATTATATCAGTGCTTTGGCGACCATTGAATTTGCTTCGCAACATCGAGCAGAATTGCTCAAGACATTTCACGCAAGTCGCGCCAGAAGTGTTCGACTTGGTGAAGACGGGGACATTTCCGATTTCTTTCTAATCACCGAAGATCGACCGCAACGCGCGCGACGACTTGGACTTGTTTTGCAACGGAATGGGATCGAGGTCAAGAAGCTCAATCAGCCGTTGTCACTCGAATGCTCCAGTTCCCATGATGGCGATAAACAGCTTCGCACACTCCCGACTGGCAGCTTACACATTTCGGTAGCCCAGCCAACCGGCACGCTGATCCGAGCGTTGCTCGATCGCGAAGTGCAGATGGACGACAAATTTCTCCGTCGTCAACTCGAACGGAATCAACTGCGATTGCCCGACGAAATCTATGATGTGACGGCTTGGTCGCTCCCACTTGCGTTTGATGTCATTTGCTATTCCACGAGAACGATTGAACCGATTGACAGCAACCTGGTTGACCTGACTCTCAATTCAGATCGACCCGCGTTGGTCAAGGCCGAAGTCGCTTACTTGATCCCGGGAACAGATGGCGCAATGCAACTGATCGCGAAACTCGTTCGCGATGGAGTGCGAGCCCATGTCTGCGATGAAACCTTCAAAATCAACGGACGTCATTTTGATCGAGGCACCTTGATCATAAAAGTCGCTGACAACGATGAGGGGCTGTACGAAACACTTGCACAGGCGATGCGTGATTTTGATGTCGACATCGTACCCACCGACACGGCTTACGTTGATGAAGGCGCTCACATGGGGGGACCGGAAGTGCATTGGATTCGTCCTCCAAAAGTCTTGCTCGTCGTCAATCAACCAACCAACTACTCATCGGGACACACCTGGTTTTTGTTCGATCAAGTCCTCGAATACCCTGTAACCCGTGTTAAAGGGCGAGAGTTCTCAAACGTGGACCTGAGCAAATTCAATACGGTCATCCTTCCCGATGGAGTTTACAACGATGTACCCGGTTTCGATGATACCGCAAGCAAATCGTTGACGGAGTGGGTGTCAAAAGGAGGTACCTTGATTACGCTCCGTGGTGCGACAAGTTGGGCGGCCGATGAAAACATCGGACTTCTGCGAAACACTTTGGTCAAACGAAAAGTGCCTGCGGTCGGAAGCGACGACGATCAGACGGAGCAGGAGAGGGTTGCGCCCGACACCCTTCCTGGTGCGTTTCTCAAAGCTGAGGTGTTTCAGAAACATTGGGTGACATTTCATTTCCGACCCGAGTTTCATCCGTTCTACACCGGTCGAATCATTCTGACTCCAACTTCCGAAACCGCAGGACGATCGCTTGTCACGTTTGTCGATTCGGACCAACTGCTCACCAGCGGGTTTTGCTGGCCTGAGAGTCTTAACCTGCTTGCCAATACTCCTCTCGTCGTTTATCGCTCGATCGGGCAAGGACACGTCATCGCTTTTACAGATGATCCCAATTATCGAGCGATGTACCCATCACTGCAACGGCTATTGATTAATGCCGTGATGTTTGGCGCTGGACATTAACCACGCAGGGTGATCTTGCGAAACAGTGGCAACTTGCGAGCGTTTCAACCAACATCAAGGGAGCTGGGAGTCCGTTGCGGTTGAGCCTTTGGGATCCGTGTCCCGCTCCCAAAAAACGATCGATAAGAAGAGGACCGCCGCTAAATTTGGACAGGGGTCGTAGATCATGCTTTCGACCAATCCGCCGACCAGAAAAATCGTTGCGACTCCGCGCACGTATGCATCGGGTTGATTCAACAACCGCAACAGGATCACACCAATCATCGCAGCGACCAACAACCCACCAACGATGCCCGTCGTCAGCCCCGCGTTCAAAATTATATTGTGGGCATGATAGCTGTGCTCATCCATCACAAATCGAGCGCAGCCATACCCACATCCTGTCACCGGCCGCTCGAAAATCTGCTCGATGGAATAAACCCAGATCTCGCTCCGTCCAGTCGCTGTGGTAAGTTCACTGACCTCACCAGATTTGCTGACGGACAAGAGTAGACCGTGGGCCAATCGGTCGAGATCCCCGGTAAATCCCAGATACATCCCGGCAAGTCCAATCACGAGAAACGCTATGCCAAGCAGGCGTACCCCTTGAGGCGTTCTAAATCTATGAATCATCACCGCTGCGGAGGCAACAACTGCGACAACCATCGACGTCCGACTCAAACAAAGGTAAATCGTCACCAGCCAAATCACGCCGACGACAACCAGTTCAATCCAGCGAATACGGTGATCATGCCAAAGCACAATCGCCAGAACAAATCCAGCGGAAACAAAAAATCCCAATCCATTGGGGTGCCCAAGTCCCCCCATTCGATCAATCGATTCGTCCATCGAAAGGAATTCGCGCCAAACGCCAAGCTCAGGGAAAACCAGGTAGACAACCCATGAAGCTGCCGTGTAGGCAGCCGTCCCAAAAAAAGTTGTCACGATAAATCGATACTTGCCCAACTGTATGATCGCCACCGGCACAAACAAGATTGCCGTCATCAAACTGATCCCTGCGACCGCCGAGTACCTTACATCCATCGAGAATGGGACGGTGACCAACACCCAAAGGCCATAGAGCAGGGCCAGCGCTCCCGGAAATTGATGGAGCACGCGGTAAGCCGAACTGATATGCCACGTTGCATAGCAACCAGCGATACCGCATACGGCCAAACGTAAATAGATCTGCCAGTTAATTGTCAAACGGTCGGGATCCGCACCCTGAAAATCTGCGCCGTTGATAAACACCATCAAAAACAAAATGATCATCGACGAGATCGCGCGAACATCACAATCAATTAGATGCAGCAGCCAATTCGTCAGAGAATTAGGGAGAGATTGCGATTCGCTCGCTTTTGAAAGAGAAGACGTCGACATTACGGCGCAATTTCACGGATGATGGTACACTTCCATGCTATTTGGATTTGCAATTCCATCAAGCAATTTTAAACTTCGGCCAGTGTTTCGCCTGGCACAAGCTGGTGCATTGTGTTGGTCGATCGGAAAATTCCGTCAAAAGTGACTGATCGATTCAATCCTACCGCTAACTCCCAGCGAAGTCGGGAAATTGCCTGCTGAGGACAAGACCGCAGCAACCAGAATTCACTTGCATTAAATATTGGACTCGACTCCTCGAATCGACGCCGACAGAGAGCCGACGCATCAACTATTTGAGCATCGCAAATGAATTTGCATCGACTTCAACCTCGGTTGCACTTCCAAAGGCAACCAGGTAAATCACATACGCGGCATACAAGATAACCATGAGGGCACCATCACGTCGAGAGATCGCACCGCCAATCAGGAAAATGGGAACGCAAAGCACGATGGCCAACAGAGCAACAGGAATATCAACCTGCAGGGCTTCCCAAGGGACTTCGATCCCGGCTGGTGCCACGATCGACGAAATCCCCAGTACGGCCAAAATATTGAACAGATTACTTCCCAAAATACTGCCAACTGCCATTTCCCGGGCACCCGAGATGGTCGCCACGATCACCGTTGCTAATTCGGGAAGGGACGTGCCTAGCGCAACGACCGTTAATCCGATAACCAGCTCGCTCATACCTAACAGCCTCGCTAATTGAACACTCCCTTCAACAAATAGACGACAGCCAATCGCCAGGCATAGAATTCCAATCACGACCATCGCCAAACTTAGCAAACCCATTTTGACGCGCGACGGATGCTTTCGGCCGGACCTCGGCAAACCACCGACCGGTTTCGGCAAATCGGCAGGTAACGGCGCGTGATCCTTATCCAAGGGCTTGCGTCGCGCCGCGAGAAATTTGTACCCGATAAAACCCGCCAGAAATATGACGAATCCCACACCATCCCACCGGGAAATGACGCCGTCGATCGAGACCAGCCACAGGGCGATTGTCGCCACGATGACAACTGGCACCTCCAACTTTACAATATCCCGTCTTACGACTAGCGGTACGAATATCGCGCTCAATCCCAGAATCAACAGCGTATTCAAGGTGTTGCTCCCCACGGCATTTCCCACCGCCAGGCTACTTGATTTCGAATAGATACTCTGAATGCTGATCGCGAGTTCAGGAGAGCTGGTTCCAAACGCGACAATTGTCAACCCGATCAGCAGCGGTGTCATTCCCAGCAGCGCTGCCAGTTGACACGAACCGCGAACCAGCAATTCAGCACCGAGTACCAACAGCAGAAAGCCGCTTAACAAGAACAAAAAGATCCACATCCTCGGTACTCGTATTCGTTATGGAGATGAATCCAGGAGTTCGCGTAGGCGATGCAATCCACGATGAACCAAGCCTGCAATTGCAGCCGTCGACTTTTGCATGATCTCGCCGATTTCAACTAATTTTAGACCATGAAAATACTGCAATTCGATTGCCTGACGTTGCAAGTCCGGTAACTGTTCCAGCGCCGCAGCAAGTTCCACCGCGCTCTCGGCTAAGCGCACTTTTAAGCTAGGTGAGTCAATATTCGCAGCTACAAATTGTTCCAACTGAAAGCTCGAATGCTCGATTTGCGGATCAATGCGTTGCTCGCGACGGTAGTCCCGCTTTTGTCGCCCCTCGTCTCGTATCACATGCTTGAGTTGGTTTGAAAGAATGGTCTTTAACCAAGCTAACAACTCCGCTTCGCTTGATCCCCGAAAATTCTCCAACCCTTGCGATGCTAACACCAAGGTCTGTTGGGCGATATCCGATTCATCGACTCTAGTCAGCAATCGCGGATTGAGCTGCGTTCGTGCCAATAGTCTCAAATAGGATCGATATTTTTCCAATCGATCTGCGCTGACTGGCATTTCTTCGTTTGATTCCACGGTCAGTCCCGAACCATATCGAGCATTGAGCTACTAAAAAACACCAGGAACAACAAGTCTTATCTGATAGAAACGATAACCGAACTCCGTTGGATCGACAAGTTGGTACGATTTGTTGCTCGCAAATCCGCATCTGTGCGCCGACCTTTGGAAAACACGTGCCAACCCTTCCATGCCGACAATACGTACAATTGCCAACAAGGCGTCGACCCTTGGAAAACGTTTGCCGAATCCATCACCCCATGCTGATTCGGCCTGCCTGGTGATTGGTGGGTTGGTATTGCCAGGCCTGTGCGTCGATTCGTTCGTTAGAACTTCAATGGCTTGGATTTTAAACGGTGTAGTTGCGCTTTGAGTAAGCTTTAAATCTTGGGTTGCGGCAAATTCCTGGGGGCGTTGGAGTTGTCGATGAATGCCGAGTCGGCTAAGCTTTGGAGGTGATGATTTCACGGGGCGTGGCTCAGCCTGGTAGAGCGCTGCGTTCGGGACGCAGAGGTCGCAAGTTCAAATCTTGTCGCCCCGACTTTTTTCAGAAATAAGCGCTTTGGCGAGTTTATCAAAGGGCGTTGACTTTGTGGGGCAAAGAGTTACGTCATCGAGCGTGCAGTTCAAAAACACGATTTTCAGAAGATGGCGTTTCGTGGCATAGTCAGCCGTTAGCCATTGCTGCTTGAGTGTTTGCTAAAGTTCAAAAACTCTTGCCGCCAGCTCGGCCGTTTCATCGTGTGAGCGGTCCACGACATCCAGTTGCAGCTTGATGGCGGCAAGCCGGTTTCGCAGTTCGATGTGTTTGTTGGCGAAGGTTTCCGGGTCGATATCCTCGGCAAGACGCATATTGAGCAGCCGGTCGTGCTACGACTGATCACTGGCTGCCCCAGTTGCTGCCATCCTTGACAAGTCTATCAGAACCAGATAGACCTTTACCGCAACCACAAGGGGGAAGCATGCACTATCAGCGTTCGCTTGAGATCGAGCAGCGACTTGACACCGTTTTAGAGCTAATTCGTAGCGGTGACTATTCCACCCTCTCGCTCGTTAAACAGATCGGTGTCTCGATTCCGACAATATCTCGGACAGTTGAGGCGCTACGCGAGCGAGGCCATGACATTCGATCGGAAAGTGGACCCAACGGCTCGCTTGCCGCCTTCAACCCAAGACCCTTGACACCGACAGCCTTAGGCGAGGCCACTGTTGCCCGCTCATCGCGACAAGGCGATTCCTGGCTGCGTATGCCGAAATGGCCACTGACCCAGACCGCGAGGCCAACGCCGAACAGTGGCTTGGAGCAATTGCTGTCGGGCAGCAGGTGACCGGGGCTGGTTCCGACCGTTTTTTTCAACTTGACAGTAGTATCAACCAATGATACTATTGAGTGCAGGATGAATCAGAAACACCGACGCACGCTGAAAGCGATCTTCGACGATCCCGTGAGCTCCAACATCCCTTGGCGGGACATCGAAGCCATGCTCAAAGCGGCCGAGGCGGAAATCACCGAGAGCGAAGGATCACGGGTCCGAATTGCCCTGAATGGGGTGCGGGCGGTATTTCACCGGCCCCATCCGCAAAAGGAAACCGACAAGGGAGCCGTGCGCTCCATGAGACGTTTCCTGACTGAGGCAGGAGTAACGCCATGATAGAATACAAAGGGTATGTAGGCAAAGTCGAATTCGACGACGAGGCGGGGATTTTCCACGGCGAAGTCCTCGACACGCGGGACGTGATTACCTTCCAAGGGCAAAGCGTTGACGAACTGAAAGCCGCTTTCCAGGGATCGATTGACGACTATCTCGCGTTCTGCGAGGAGCGCGGGGAAGAGCCAGACAAGCCTTTCTCGGGTCAGTTCGTGACGCGCATTCCGCCGGAACTACATCGCCAGGTCAATCTGGCGGCAAGCATTTCCGGCAAGAGCCTCAACGCCTGGGTTGCTGAGCAACTTAAGGCTGCGGTGGCCCGCGTCAGATCGATTCAGACAGCAAGGGCCAAAGAGAAAGGGAAACCGAAGACGGCTTCCAAGGTCAAACGAAATTCGAAAAAGGCCGAGCATCACGCCTGATTCTTCTTTGAATCACGGGTGCCGCTTACTCTACCCCCTTCCCTAACCTTAATCCGTAACCTTAAATTGTGCCTGGCTTTCCATCATCCATCCGCCGCCACAACCTGACCTCCCAACCCAGGATGCCAGCCAGGAAAAGTTCAATAGCCGTCTTGACGCCTCGACTTGCCAGTTTATTTCCAGACGATCATACAATCATTGAGGCAATCGAAAATCAGATTAGCACATACATGGATTGAAGAAACGTTGGACGAGAACCGCGAAGAAGACCGGCCTGCAAGTCGTTTCTGCCATGTGGATTCACCGGATTATCTCGTTCCACCGGCACGAAGTATTTTCGACGACATCGATGAGTAACTCGCTTGGTGCCCTACCGATTTACATTGAAGTATGAGGGAGATCAGTCGTACAGTGCTTTGGTAGATTCGCAGGCGCCATTGCGCCGGGATGAAGTTCCCCATGATTGGTAGACAGTGAGTCGATGTTAACGTATGGATAATACGGTGGAGTCACTACGTCTGAACTCACCAACCAAGACAGATTTGAAATCTGCTTCTCAGTGTCACCATTGTCGGTCGCAAGTATCTTGCGAGCGACCGACGAATGGCTCCGACGAATCCAGATTTCTGGCAGCCATTTAATTTCAACCATTTTTGTTTGTTCGGGTGCGGCTTCGCCGATGCACCCCACGACGGCGAACCTAGACGCCCCCCGACGTACAATTACCCCCCCCCCAAAAAAAACCCGCAGAATTTTTG
>JBGTDM010000373.1:0-15500 GCA_041748315.1 Pirellulaceae bacterium | reverse complement strand
CCGTTTCATGTTCACGTCAACCCATTCGCCGTTAGGGTCGCCCAAGGCGACAACAATCCAAATGAGTGGGTTTGGCGCGATACTCTGTTCGTTGCCGACGGTGAAACTCGGGAAATCCGGATGCGTTTCAAGACGTTTACTGGCAAAACGGTCATGCATTGTCACATGCTAGATCACGAGGATCAGGGAATGATGCAAACTATCGAGATCCTTCCCGCAAATGCGACACCAAATTTATCGACGTTTCAAGCTGATAATGACAACAGCTCCGAGACCAACAACAACGCCTCATCCAAGATTGAGTACGACGACGCGCCGGATTGGCAGGCGGTTGACCCAATAACGAATCAATTTTTCAAAAGCAGTGAATTACGCGCCAATACAACGTTACTTGTTTTGCATCGGGGTATACACTGCATCCACTGCGCCGAACAGTTGCAAAAGCTGGCCGCTTACCAAAAACAGTTCACCAAACTGGGCGTCTCGATAGTTGCGGTGTCCCAAAATTTGCCTGAGGTTCCGCAACTAACATCAATTGAGGCCGAAGCAAATATCGAATTTCGTTTGCTAAAAGATCCGGATCTAATTGTCTTTGACCGGTTTAACTGCATAGCTAACTCGGGGGTGCCACTGCACGGCCTCTTCCTGATCAGTCCTCAAGGCGAAATCCTTTGGCAATCGAGTTCCGAAATCGCCGATACCGATATCGCCCGAATTTTGTCTCGATCGCGAGCAGCCCTCAACGAGTGGAACAGCGGGGCCGGTAATTAATGCAAGCTCATCACCTTTCCTTCATTACAAACCTACGGGGAGAATTGGAATGAAAATCAAATCCACAATTAACCTAGTCCCGCTAATCCTTTTTGCGACTCTGTTTTGCGAACTCGCGTTGGCCCAAACTCCCGAAATTGTCATCAATATTACGGGGCGCGGCACAGGAGCAGATTACATTGAACGAGGAAAGACCGAGGAATTGCCAGTTAATGTCACAGTTGGTCAGACCGTACGCTGGACTAACATGACAAGTAACGGAGTCACCACCAGTCACACCGCATCCGCGCGCCGCCGGGATAGCAACAACAACCGTATCTTTAACACTGGCGAGATCGAACAAGACAGAATCGCCGACGTTTTAATGGATCGTGAGCTATTCGAACAAGCCGGGGGTCAACCAGGTGGCCAAGTCGAACTCGACTACATTTGCACAAGGCATCCGAGCCAGATGGGGTCCAAGATCATCCTGACCGACTCCGATGGCAGACGAATCGGTGGAACAAACCAGGTAATACGAGTTAGAAAGGAAATCTCTTCACTGACAGCCGTAGAAATCGCATCACTTCGCCGCGGTATCGAAGTTATGAAGAGTCGCGCCGTATCGAATCGTACGAGCTGGCAGTATTGGGCAAATATTCACGGATTTCCTGGTTTATCCAGCGACCCGTTGTGGGCACAATGCGAACATAGCACGCTGCATTTTTTGACCTGGCATCGAGCTTACTTGTACTATTTTGAACTGGTACTGCGGGAAGCATCGGGGGACCCCAATCTGGCGCTCCCCTACTGGGATTGGACCAACCACCGCTCATTGCCCCTAATTTATCGGCAACCCAATAACACCTCGACTAACTCACTATTCCAACCAGGACGTACGATGAACAACGGCTCCATGTTACCTTCACTGATTGTCGTCAACGGTCTGAACTCAGCGATGGCAAACACACGGTTTCTTCGGTTTTCGCGCGCGTTGGAGAATTCGCCTCACGACCCCATCCACGGCCTAGTTGGCGGCGTCATGCAACGCATTGCAACTTCTGCGGGTGATCCAATCTTCTGGGCTCATCATTCCAATATCGATCGACTGTGGAACCGTTGGCTCGCATTGGGAAATACAAACCCGACTGATCCAAGTTTCCTTAACCGAGAGTTCACGTTTGTTGGCCCTGATGGACGGGAGACAACAATTCAAGTTGCACAACTCTTGGATCATACAGCACTCGGTTACCGGTATGACGACGATCCTGTTCCACCAATCCGAGTCGTTCAGGAAACGGACGTTTTGGCAACGAGTACATCCATGAACGATGACCCTTTCACTCAACTCGGATACGACCCCCACACCGTTTCGCTCGATTTACCGCCGGCTGCCACCAGCGTACTGGATGAGGTCTCACCAACAATTGAAACCAGCGATCGTATCATGATCAATGTCGTTGGCATTCAATACGACCAAATGCCTTCTTACGTTTACGGAATATTCCTTGAATTACCGGAAGAGGACATCGTCGATGAACGGCGACAACTTCATTATGCCGGAGCACTCTCGTTTTTCTCAGCCACGCATCGTCACTCCGATGGAGATGCGGATCACACAAGCTCAAGCCCATTTGACGTATCCGTGGATGCCACCACTGCGATCGCCCGGTTGCGTGCCGCAGGAGTGGAAATCGGGGATCACCTCGATGTAACTATTCGCCCGATTCCTTTGGTGCCACCCCCCGGACAAGCTGACGATCTTGAGCAGAGCAACCGTGCCTCTGCCGAAGCTGCTAACGTGCGTTTTCAGCGGATTGAAATCACAAGGGAACGCTAAATATTCAGTTTTGTTGCGTGTTTTCCTCTGTTACTTCACTAAATAATGGAAGATATCACAGTATGAATGAAAAGAAAATGGGAATCGGATTGCAACGGCGGCTTGCCGGGATCCGCGATTACGAGCGGGTTGATGTCAACATTTTTATGGCTGGCGAACACTCGCGTGCGATCGCAAACGAAATGGCAGCCGCTGTCGATAGCTTTGAATCGGTCAACGATACAGCCGATTTCAAGTCCGCCGTAGTAGATGGGCTCAAAGAGAGGACTCTTAGCGAACAGCGTGATCTGATCGGGATGTTACATGCTGCACGTGAGTCTGTAACTTTCGTGGACGATGGTTTTGAAGTGCTTGCCTCGTCCGCCCCTATCGAGTCGTTCTGGATCAATAATGCACTGGGTACGACTGTTAGTCGGCAAATGCTGCAAGAAATACTTCAACGGGACGATGTCACGTTTGTGGAAGTAGAGCGACATGTCGATGTCGAGAGCCTCTTAGACGCTGGCAAGAAAGTTTCGCGGTCGGGTAAAAAATCAAGGGGCTCAAAGAAATCCAAGCGTTTGAAAGTTACCAAGCGTACCGCGACTAACCGGAGCACGCATAAGCGTAGTGCTTCTGCCGCTTGGCGAGCCGAAACGGCGGCAGAAAGTGCGATTCGAGAAGTTGCCGATTCCTGCAAACGGACAGTTGCTGGCGGAATGGTCATCGGCCTATCCGATGACGCGATTCCAAATTCTTGGAGTGTCGAGCGAATCAATGCTCCAAAACTGTGGGATTTCGGGATCAACGGAAAAGGTGTTTTAGTGGCCGTAATTGACACCGGCATCAACTACAACCATCCCGACCTTAAAAAAAGAATGTGGGATGGTGGGACGGCATTTCCTCATCACGGATTTGATTTCGCCAACGATGACGACGATCCAGATGACCAACAGGGACATGGCACGGCATGTGCGGGTCAGGTCGCCGGAGAAGGAATGCTAGGATTGAGGACAGGAGTGGCGCCTGGTGCCACGATCATGGCGATTCGGGTCGGTGGAGTCGAACGTAACTTCTGGAATGGAATGCAGTTTGCCATCGATCGCGGTGCGGATGTCATAAGCATGTCAATGTCGTGGAAGTATCCCAATTCGCCAAACTACCCCGGGTGGCGCCGAGCCTGCGAAAGTATCCTCGTGGCCGGTCTCTTACATGCTAATAGTATTGGAAATCAAGGCGATGACACGACTACGTATCCATTGCCATATAACATCGCAACGCCAGGAAATTGTCCACCTCCTCGGCTTCACCCTTTGCAGCCCGTTCAGGGGGGTTTGTCGTCACCAATTTCTTGTGGTGCTACCGATGACCTTGATCAGTTGGCCGGATACTCAGGCCGTGGGCCAGCCGCTTGGGAACTTTCTCCGTTTGTGGACTATCCGTACCAAAATGGTGTTCGGAAAGGTTTAATTAAGCCGGATATTTGCGCTCCAGGTCCTGGAACGCTGTCGTGCAACTGGCGGTACGATCCGTCGTCCAACAATTCCGATCCTTACCGGTCATTCGGTGGAACCTCGGCAGCCACTCCCCACATTGGCGGCTGCCTGGCACTACTCGCCCAAGCATGCAAAAACTCTGGTAAGCCAATTCTCCCCGCCAGGATTCAAGAAGCCCTTGAAAACACGGCCATACGAGTAGCAGGGCAAACTGTCGACAAGGAGAACCATTTCGGTGCGGGGCGCGTGGACATTTACGCCGCTTACAAGTATGGACATTCCAAGGGCTGGTGGTGACAATTCACTACTAGAGCAGGCAGTACGAATCCTAAGCTCCAGGTGGCGCGTGTGGCAACAGAACACAAAATATCCAATAGACTGCAGAGACTAATCCGCAATAAAAATGACGATGACCCATTAGCCTTGACAATCAACTTGAAACCCAGATTGGCCCAAGAACAATTGGTCGAAGCAAAGCAGCGAATATCTTCATTAGCGGCGGGACACTCGTCGGCAGAATTCATTTCAATTAGTGGGACCATCCATTGCCTTGTGCCGGCCGCCCGAATCAAGGAGCTCGAAGCGCTGCAAACCGTTGAATCGATCGATGTGGAATCGGAAGCATCCCAAGAGGAGTTGCTCGATTAATAGGTAACTCCCAAGGAAATAATGGGCCTATCCGACCATGCGTTGGGAAATCGCCGAAAAACGAAAAACACAGCGGCAGAAATAACCTGCACTACCTCGTGCGCTTACCGTTGGCCTTCCTTTTGAGCAATGTCCGTATTCACCAGATTCATCAGTTCCTTCGCCGTCGGCTTTTAATTAGGAGTGGCTCCGCCCAAACGAAACTCTCCGAATTGCACCTGTGTTTTCCTGAAATGGTAGGCATCAGTCGCTGGAAGACTTTCTAGCTCGCCCAGGAGTTTGAAAACCATGACGCCTTCCTCGAATGCCAAGCCGTAAACCGGCCCTCTAGCATCGCCCTCACAACCTGCTGTCGTGATGCCACACATCTGTGTTGGACAACTGTTAAACGGAGCGAAACCCACGTATCGCCAACCAAACAGTTGTTTCTTGCCATTAGGGAGACAGCCGATTACAGATTCGTAGTATCCGAGAGGGATATTTGTCGCACGAACGGCCCAACGGTATTTCGTTCCAGGTGGGTCAGTTACACGCGATGCGTCAATGATCTCCGGCCCAGCGGCTAAAATCGATCCGCCCGCCTTAACAAGTTCGGCAATCGCCTTCACATTATCATCGAACTGGGCGTCCAGCTGTTGGTTCACCGATGTCAATTTCCAACCGTCCTCGAGTGTCAAACTTACATTGGATGTGCCCAATCCATTCCAAATCTTGATCGCATACTCCTCCGAAAAATCTGGCAAGTATTGCAATTCGATTGAAACAAATTCATCCGATTTGACCTTTGTTGTTTTTGTCGGCTTATCTTTTGCCTCTTCCTTGACCTCGTCGCCGGCTGGAGTGATCAAAAGATAGGGCTTGGGTCTGTAGTAACGAAACCCATTGAAGTCGTCGCAAGGGTTCTTTTTGACGGTTACTCGTGGGGCACAACCACCAGTCACGATTATCGCGACAATCAAAACAATAGTCTTTGTTGCCTTGATCATGGAAATACTCCTGCTTGTTGATTGTTGCGCTGATGACCCAAAAACTTGATCGACCGCGGGGAATCGATTCAAGTGGAAGTTTTTGAAAAATCCTGCATTTTGGAATAATCGGACTTTTTTTTCGATACAATCCGTATATTTTGTAAAATTAAACTGCTGGAGAATGGTGTCGTATTGATAGCAAAAAACCAAGGTACTTGTTTTTATGGGTGACATCTGATCTGGATTTGGGGGCGTAGTTGTTGCAAGTTGCTGGACATTTCCAAAGCCTCCAGCAAAACCGATTGTTCCCAATGCCGTGAGCTGGAGCAACGGATTGGGGAATTGGAAACCCATATCGAGAAAATCACCCGCTGGGCCCGTCAATTCGACAACAACCGGGTAAACCTGATGTTCGACAAAGACGAGTAAGGCGTCGCCGGAGCGAACGACGCATTGTGGCTGCTGTCGGAGCGAAGGGTTAATGTTCAGCTGATTTGGACACAAGCTATTTTTGACAGGGAGTATGACAAATGCCAGCCGGAGTCAGTGAAATCGGAGGATTGGAAGCGCTTAATGGCCTCACGTAGTTAGCTTCGGCGTGTCGGACCGAGGCACAAAAGAGTCGGCTCCGTGACAAAACGAATTAACTGGCCCAGGCAGCAGTTGACCTGTTGACGCCCGCGAGGGAGAATGCAATTGCTGGTTATGGAGTCCGTTTCATCGGACGCTGGTAAGTGACCTTTTATTTATCTCCCAGGAGTTCGTGAATGACTACACTTCCTACGCCAGAAGAATGCGCACGGAACATTCTCGCGATATACAAGCGACAGAATGTACGTACTGGGGAAATGCTTCTACGGAACGCATTACAATCCAACTTTGTTAACGGCGGCCGAGCTGACGACTTTTCTGCGGGGCTTGACTACTGCGTAGAAAACGGATGGCTTAAAACGAAGCCCGACAAAACAAACATGTACTTTCTTACTGAAGTCGGATTTGCACAGAGTTAGGGATAACTTCACTTTCGCGTCCTCGGCGCGTCGAATCGATGCGTCCACCAATATCGGCGCAAGCATCAATTGTCAGACTTGGCATCCGCTATGATAATCAATTGGGTGGTCATGGTGGTACTTAATCAAATCGAATTTACCGGAACGTCACGTTGGATGCATCGACAGAAACTCGGCAGCCAGGAGGTTGGTGGGTCGTCGCCCTGTGCGTTGCGATCGCCGGCATTGGTCTCGCTGCCCTCTTGTGGAGGTTTCCGGATTCTCCGTGGGTCTGGACACTTGCCGGCGGCATCCTGATTTTTACCGTCGTTTACTACTTCAATCCACGCTATCGATACTGGCGTCGCGCGAACGCCTGCTTTGGAACGGCCGGAGTTTTGGCATTTGTTCCGACGACCATTGCCAAGGCGAATCTTGAGGGAATCGGCGCGTTTGAGTTCGTGTCCGAGTCATCTCCGCTTGCCGTTTTGGGTTTCCTGGGGGTTGGTCTCTACCTGGCGTGGCTTGACTCGCGTCAGCTCGTTTCCTCCGTCGTCAAGGCTGGAATCACCTCGACAAATACGAGCCTGCAATCCTTCAACAGCCCGCACGCAGTCACGGGACTGACCGCTGGCGGAAACATTGTCATCAATCACGGGATTTCGGAGGACGGATTTCTCGACGCACTCGATGCTCAACGACTCACCTCGCGTGTCCATGCAACTTCCGGCATTGAACCGAGCGACGTCAACGAGGATCTCGTGTGGCGACTCATCGATGACATCAAGGATGCGAGGCGGAAATTCGAGCGAGAGGATGTGACCAGACTCCTTGCCAACTTGCAGAAAAGCTTCGAGCGCTCCGGGAACCATTCGCCGAACGTGCTCCGCACCGAAGCGCTTTTGCTCATGGCCGAGGAAGAGCGTGCGAGGATTTCCCGATCACGAGTCGATGGGGACCAGATTGACCTCACTAGATTGCAGGAGCTGCTGCAGGAGTTGCGCAATGCCTGAATCTGGTCGAGGAAGTGATCACGCGGCTCGGATTGCGTCGTTGTGCGCGTTTGAGGCGTCGATAAGCTGCAATGTTGACGCAGGATTGGCCGAATTGGGCACGCTAGATGGTCCCGCGCGGGTATACGCGGCCCTGCAACTGCTGATTCAGAATGATCGCTTCCAGGACGCTATTGATATTGCAGGCAGTCATCCGCCCCACTGCAAGTGGATTGATCTTGCCGTCTACGCACACGTCGCTTTGAAGGATATTGAATCGGCAAAGGAGCTACTGGCTTTCGCTCGTGAATCTTGTGAAGCCGGCTGGATTTCTGATCGGTGCCGAATCGCCGTTGCTGACGGGGTGTTTAGCGAAGTTCTGGATGACTCCGCGGGCGTTGGACTTATTGCAAGGCGTGGTCTCTCAGATGAGGATCGTGCCCTCCTTGAGTTCGTCATCGAAGCACTGAATCCACTTGTGGCACCGGTGCGATTGTCCGGGCGTGTGGAGGGTGCTGTGCAGCGGGTCGCTGTTGAGTTCGCCACGAACGCTTACGGACTGCTGGGACAACTCTCCCAGATCACGGACCTCGTGCAGCCGATGATCCGGTGCCACCCCGTGCCATTGCTGCTCGCTCAGCTGACGCTTCGAAGAATCTGTGAACCACCGAAGGGACTCTCCGGACGTCTTCGTGTCGAACATCCTAACAGCTTCTCAGCGGGGTTCTTGGCAGCACTCTTGGATCGAGAAGTCTACGGGCGGAGCCGCGACTCGCTCGATTCCCTGATCGGTCTTCAGCAGATGGCCCGCGACCGCGGCCAAGAGGTAACCGAGCAGTTGTGCCAAGGGCTATTTGAAACCGCCAGCGCTATGGATTTGGCGTCTTTGGCGCGAGCGCGGAGCGTCGTAGATGCCCTGCTTGGAGAATCGAATCGTTATCGCCTGTACTTCGACGCGGTAGCGCTCCTCATGCAGGATCGGCCCGATGCCGCCTTGACGGAGCTCAATGTCCATTCACGAGACCACGACGCCGTTTGGTGGCAGATCGCGGCAAAGGCTCACGAGTTGAGTGACGATCTCGACAACGCATCCCAGTGCTGGGACCGGGCGTGTCAATTGATGCCGCATCCTGACATGCTCAACCGCTTTGCCGGGATGAGTATTCAGCAGCATCGATTCGAAGATGCGGTCGAGGCCCTGAAGACGGCTGTGGTCCAGTCGCCAAACGATCCACGCATTCTCGAGCAACTCGCGTTCGCTCACACGCGCCTGCGCCAATTCTCCGAGGCTGACGTTATCTTTGAGAAGTTGAGTCACCTTCATCCGGATGTGACGACGTATCGAATCAATTTGGCCCTATGCCAGGTTCACAGTGGTGATCCGAGTTCAGCGCTCGCTTCGATCGACACAGTGGTTGATTCCTCGCAGCCAGATCTCCAGCTGATTGGACTGCGCACTGAGATCCTGAAGAGCCTGGGCCGTGCAAAGGACGCCTTCACCGATCTGCAACGACTGCAAAGCGACTTCTGGGATGACGTCCGATTCCTCGTCCTCTACATGGATACCGCATACCGAGCTGGCGAGGACAAGGCGGCACAATCAGCGTTCCAACAGCTGATGAAGATGCAGCACAGCGGACAGCTGCCGGAGCCGTTGTTTCATCCCGTGTCGCTCGATGAGTTCAAGACGATGGGGACAGAGCGCCTCCGTCAACGTGACTCGCTTTTCAGCGAAGTGGTCAGGGGCAAGCTCCCCTGGCTCGTCGCAGAAGCGCTGTTGGGCGCTGTCGCCGACCAAGCGTGGCACAGGCGAACGCAGCGACTTCGTTGGCTGCCTGATGATGTTCCGTCGCGGGGTGAGTGGACCATCTACGCGACAAACGGGTTCTCAGTCCAAAAAGATTCAAATGGTCGACCGACAGTATTGCGGATTGGTGTACCGCGTCCGGGTGAGCCTGTGGTCGCGGACATGTCCGCGATCATCACGCTGCATCGCTTGGGCCGTTTGACTTTGGCAGCTAACTACTTTGGAAAGCTGATTCTCCCCGCTTCCTTCGGAGATCTCCCGGTCCGCGATGCTCAGAGGTTGACACAGCACCAGCCATCCCGTGAGCAGGAACTGCGAAGTATTCATGATCTGGTTCAGCGACGTCTGATCACGGTGGTCGAAGACGCCGAACTCGCAGAGGGCACACCGCTTGTCGACGAATACCGCGTTGACGGTGATGACCATTGCTTTGCGTTGGCCGATGTGGCGCATCTCCTACAGAAGACACAGCGTCTCACGTCGGGCGAGCTAGACGAGTTCACTCCGGTCTGCCATCGACCGATGCACAGTGATCGGGAGCTACCTCGTGATGCGCGTGTCTTGTTTGCAATGAGTACCTTGCGATCGCTGGCCAGATTCGAATGGCTCGAACGTGTCCTGCCCAGCGTGAGTTGGTGCGTGGCACGCACCGACTACGACGACGAGGTACGCGAACTTCAGGAGTACGAATTCCAGCGATCCATCTTCAGCTCACACCAAACGATGTGGGAGGAAATCAATCAGCTCCGGGGCGGTGGCAAATTGGAGTACCGTGATTCCGCGTCTTGCCGCCGAGATTGCGGTGACGATACCTACGACGATGACGTGGAGCCCCCTCCGTTCCTCGATGCCATGTTGCTTGCCCACGACCTGGGTTGTCGTCTCCTGGCTGACGATCGCCTGTGTCAGGCGGCTGTGCTGAATCAGCGCCCCGATATGTCCGACGCGGCTTTCGGCACGGACCGTCTCCTTGTTGGATTGGAAGACAAAGGTGGGCTGAGCACTGACGACGTTTGTGCCGATCTAATCCGGATGATGCGTTGGCGATACCGGTTTCTGTTGCCAGAGTCGCGGCACTTGAAGGTCGCTGCATTGCGTTCACAAGACAATCTTCCTGGACCGGAGCTTCGCGAGATCGCCGCGTATGTTCAGGAGTCAATGTGTGATCCAGGCCTGTTCTGCGGTCCAGAGAAGGCGGACTTACCAACCCCAGTCGCATTCAAGTACTTCATGGCGTGGAAGGAAGTCTGCGCCGAGTTCCTTGGGTCCCTCTGGGAGGATTCATCGATTACCGGCCCACAGCTGGAAGCGGTCACTCGCTGGTGCATCGAGAGTCTACTTCCGGCAGTTCCGCGAGGAATGCTCTACTCGCCAGTGGGGAGACGTTTGGGCGACTTCACTCCGAAGGCGTTCATGCTAACGGCGATGATTCGCTTTGCGACCGTGCAGCCAGTGCAGCGGGCCAGCGAAGCCCTTCGTTTCATGGCCAGCCATTTGGGAATGACAGAGGAGGAGTTCTATGAAGCCGCGGCGGAAGCAGCAGGTGGCCGATATGACTGAAGACGAGCTTGTGTTGGCCTTTCGCCGACGTATTCAACTACAGGCGTTGTGTCATCGCGTTGGTCAATCGGTGCCTGGACACGTCGTCATGCGCTTTCGGAAGGCGGGGACGTGGGATAGAGAAATCACCCAGCCAATCCCGCAATCGCTTCTTCGAGTTTTGACTCAAACGGAACACCCACTGCGGATGCCGTTTCCGGATGGACCGCTCGTGGTGGTCGTCGAGGACAACACTCGCGGAATCATCGACGTTTCCGAGCACCTGCTGTCGCACGATGTGAACATTCGACTGGCCGCTCTCGAACATTTCCTCACTGCCCAGTCAAACGAAGAGCGCTGGGCATCCCCCTTTGTCCTTGATCTCCTCAAGCGGAACGCCGACGCGTTGAGTCGCGAAGATGAGTCGGCTTGGATTGGCGCTGGCTTGGCACTTCGAGACGCGATCGATCGCGACTTCCGAGTGAACTGTGCTGGTGTCCGACAGGCCTCTCGGTTGCGTTTCGAGGAGAGCTACCAAGAGTATCTGAGCAAGGTCATCCGGCCGCGGGCACGTTGTTTCGAGCATGATCGCCCCCCCGTCTGGAATCCTGCTGAGGAAGCGGAGCAGATTCGGGCGAAGTTCGAGGAATGGTCTTTTCTCGATGATTTGGGCATGGCGCTGAATCGATACCTCGAATTCTGCGGCTATTTGCCCTTGGCGGGAGAATTATCGGCAGGCACACTCATCGCGGCCTGGGAGAGCCGTCACTCAGGCCACGACGTCTGGAACGCCGTTTGGAAGTGGACCGAATCGTGCCCGAGCGTGTTGGCCCAGTATCATGCCGCACACGCGTTTTTGGAGCATCCACACTGGATTCGGCGTGACGGGATTGAGCGGCTGCTCACCGTCGCCCGCGGTGTGATCGGCAGCTCTGAATCTGAGTCGAGTTCGGCGCAGGCTCCGCTGTGGCAGCTCAGGGCGCATTTGCTGCAGCACTATCAAGTTCATCTGGAAGCGTCGGCCCCCGGACTCAACAGCGAGGTTGTGGCAGCAGCGGCTTGCTGGATGACCGAAATGGTCGCGCGGCTATTTCACGCCGACCCAGATCACGTCAAGAAGAGCCGCGAGTTTCTGCTGACAGAAGTACTTCCGCTGTCATGGCGACGATGGTTGATGGCTCGGTCCCGAATGGTCCCGTCGCCGCTACGAGTCGCGAATCTGTACGCTCCGTTCATTTGGGGTGATGCTCTTCTCGCGACGGCGCTCCGGCGATTTCCTGACTTTCCCGAGTGCGAGGCTCGGGATGAGTTCCGGACGTTCTTGATGACTCGGCTGACGTCTGCAGTCTGTGTTGGCAGTCTGCGGGTTGTCGGACGAAGCAGTGCCGCCTATGCATTTGAGCTGCCGGTGTCGACATCCGACTTAGAATTGCCGGACAATCCGACGAATAATCAGAACGCCGAAGCTGCGCGGCAGGTACTTGCTGCTCGGCGTGCGATCGAGGCGGGAACTGGATTGAAGGACCTCTTGTCAGAACTGCGAGAGCTTCCCAATGGACTCTCTACTTTCCTATGCGCCAGCCTGCGCTGCTGGCCGGTTGATCGAAGTCATGCAGATACGGCGGTCCGAGATCTCCTCAACGACAATGACTGGCGCCGAACAGTTTTTCATCGCGTTTCGCTGGAGTCGCTGGATAAGCTGATCTCGTTCTTGACGGATTGGCAGTTGCAGCAGGACGAGGAGTGGCTCGTGCGACTCCCACAGTTGTTCGCATTCGAGTGCGAGAATGCCAACGAACCAGAACGGAGAGACTTGCTGCTTTCTGCGACTACCGTCAGTGCAATGGCGGCCGACGTAGCCAGCCCAGTTGTAAGGCTACTTGTCGGGCCGAAGCGAACAGAGATTGCAGGTCAGTTCGACGAGTGGCGACAGACAACGCGTGAGATTGCATGTGACTCTGAGCCTTGGCTGGCAGCACGTCTCCGAGGATTTCTAGGGACAATCGAGAATGTCCTCTGACATAGGCGCAAGAAAACTCAGACTGGCGGGGATTGGGGGCCGTACGCGCGCAGCTTCGCGGCCGACAAGTCCTTCGGTAACCACATCGCCAACGGGGAAAAGTTGTTCTTTGAGGACAGCAAGAAAAAGAAAGCGGAGTTGATGGTCTTATGTTTGAGAATGACGCGAGGGGCGACATCGAGCCAGATCCAAAGGAAATTAAGCACGTTCCCTGATCTTCAAGACTGTCTTAGCTCGACTTGACATAAATGTCAAGCTAGACAATTTAGTCAATACCATGGCTGTTAAAATCGATTTTTCGGTTAAGCTAGCCACTTAAGCACCGGGAACAGCGACCGAAGCCGGTTCGCCAATAGCGGGGCTCCACCGGTACCAAGCCCCTAAGGCGGCCTCAGCCGCCGCGTGACCTGTTGGCGAAAAGAAGTACTTGAATTACAGCGAGAACGTACCCGGATTACGTGATTGGGATCCGAACGCGGGCTGCATACGGCCGCTTAGATCGCAGTTCCGCGCTGGTTTCAAACGTGAAAGATCTCTTTGGCAGGTTCTTACATATATCACACGGCCTTCGTCGTAGCCCAAAACCACGCGTCGGGTTCTTGACCGCAAGTCAAAAGTCCATAATGTTAGGATAGTCAGAAACAGGCTTTTCGGCTTGGCTTTTTTGTGAGTGCGAAGTTCGGCGTGTAGGACCTTTTGGTTCTGAATTCTATTCTTCTTCATGCATAGTTCCTTGGCGTCGATCGGTATAATGGTCGGATCGGGAGACTCGAATACAGCTTGAAAGTAAGCCATGTCAGAAGTAACGCCCAGTGTTTCCAAACAACGATTCGAGGGCCATGCCGTTCATGCGACATTGGCACTTTGGGAGGAAAAATTCCGATCGGAACGGCCGGACAATGTGAGGGATTTACCAGCAGAATCCCGTGAAGCGTTCATCCGTCTCCGCTGGTTACTTCGCGACTTGCGCCAGCGGCTCACCAAGACGGATCCCTTCCTGGCTCCTGCAAACGTGCTGAACTCGATCAACAAGCACCTTTCCCAGATTCAGGGACCCTGGGATCAATACCGAAGTGATCCACCGCAACATTGGCAGCAACTCGACAATCATGCGGACGGGCTGATTAACCAAATGCGCAATCTGCCGTCTGGCGATGGCAGCACCGCATGGCGCGAGACGTTTGAAGTAGTTCGTGCCGAAATGGCCGAATCTATCAGCCAGGCACAGAAAGCCGTTCAATCGCTCAAAGCCAGTGCCAATGGTACAGACCAGAGGTTGCAAAACGCCGAAGCAAAATTGGCCGAATTGGTTCAAGAGATTCAGAACCAAAAGGTCCGACTTGACCAGGCTTTGACTCAGCACAGCGAAGCATTCACAAAAGCCGAGCAGGAACGCACTTCACAGTTTTCGCAATCTGAACAAACTCGACTAGCCGGCTTCAACGATGCTCAGCAAGCGCGCAGGGATGAGTTTGAATCCACGGTAAACGGATGGGACGAGCAAGTCGAAAGCACGATTGCGACGCACAAGCAGCAGTTTGAAAAGATCACTACGACCACGAATGAGGAATCCGACCAACTTATCGCACGGGTCCAAGAGCAACTGGACAAGGCCGTGGAAATCGTCGGCACGATTGTAAAGACGACGATGAGCGGTAACTACCAGCTCATTGCCAACCGCGAATACCGAAACGCATGGATCATGCGGGTCGTCGCTATTGTGGCTTTCTTTGCCATGGGCGGAATGATCGTTTGGGCGGCGTCGTCGATTAACTTTGGAGACAACGGCGTCAATTGGACAACGGTAGCATTTCGGATTTCTTTGGGCATCGCGTTCTTGATACCTGGAATCTACTGTGCGCGCGAATCGGGAAAACACTGGTCCTCGGAAAAACATAATCGACGCATTGCACTTGAACTGGCAGCCCTCGATCCATTCTTGGTGAAACTCGATGAAATAAAACGCAAGGAGATCATAGAAAGAAAGGCCGATGAGTATTTCGGCAGAAATGCGGCACTAGAGGACGATGACATCAAGACGCTCAAACAACTCAATGTCAGAGGCGACCAGGTACTGAAGATTGTTGAGAAGATCGTGGGGGCGCTGCGCGGGAACTAGTCGCTTGAGCAAGTGCCACTGGAGAATGAGGCCGGAGTCGAGGATGTCCATCGCTGCAACCGCGGTTCGGTACGCCAAGTTTGCCGATAAGCCAGTCGCCGTTGTCGTCAGCTCAGGAAATCGGGTTACCGTCTCTCGCCATATCGCATGTCAACTTGCTTTTCGCCTGAAACCTGAGAGCTAGCCAGATGACCATGCCCCCTTTTCACGGTCTTGAGAGCAACTTCTCCCGAAGCTACGGAGCTTCGGTCACATCGCCCGAAGCGTGGACGGTAGCAGAGTCGCTCGCCCTCTGGGCTCGCCGACAGGCCGAGGGGCCTGTGTGGTGCGGGCGGGCGTCGCTGGCCGAGGCT
>JBGTDM010000372.1:0-9599 GCA_041748315.1 Pirellulaceae bacterium | reverse complement strand
TTTGTCCAACAACCACATCGATCCCAATGCTCGTTTATGCATGGCTTCCGCGGTCACCGGTTTTCTAGCAACTTACGGCGTGGATGAACCGGCTGGCTGCTTTGACGATTTGGACGTTTGCGATGTGTTGATCATGTGGGGCAACAATCCGGCGGAAATGCATCCGGTACTTTTCTCACGGGTCATTGATCGCCGCAGTCGAGGTGAACAGATTACGCTGATCGACATCAGTACGCGCCGGACTCGTACGACGACCCATTGCCAACATTATTTGGAGATGAAGGGGCACGGGGACTTGGCCATCGCCAATGGTATCGCCCATCTGTTGTTGAAACAGGGGACCTATCATCGACAGTTTGTCGATTCGTTCTGCCGATTCAAAGCGCCGGATGAAGCCAACCCGAATTTGAACGGTCGCTCGATTACGTTTGAAGATTATGTTCAGTTGCTGGAACCCTACACACCTGAATACGTCGAGCAATTATCTGGTGTTGCCGCCGACGAGATTCGAATGTTGGCCGACGTATTCGGTAACCATCACTCAGAATCACGTCGTTGTGGTGTATGGGAATGAACCAGCATACTCGTGGTACCGCGATCAACTCGCTCGTCCATGGGATTCACTTGTTGAGCGGACACTTTGGTCGCTTCGGAGACGCAGCGACCAGTTTAACGGGACAACCTTCTGCCTGTGGGACCGTGCGGGAAGTCGGCACACTCGCTCACGCGTTGCCGGGGGGCCGCGTGGTGACCAACGAGCAGCATCGTCAGCAGTCCGAGGAATTTTGGAACTTACCAGCTGGACGAATCAATTCAGTTCCTGGCTTTCACACTGTACAAATGTGGGAGGAATTCTGCAAATCAACGGAAGATGGCAGCGCGATCGACACGCTTTGGGTTCAGGTTACGAATCCTGGACAGACACTTCCCAATCTAAACAAACTATTCAATCCGAAGGCCGATCTTAAGGACAAATTTCTGATTGTCTCTGATGTCTACCCGACGGCCACGACGCGACTGGCGGATCTGATTCTGCCCTCGGCGATGTGGGTAGAAAAAAACGGAATGTTTGGCAACTCGGAACGCCGCACGCAACAATGGTTTAAAATGGTTGATCCACCCGGTGAGGCTCGTGACGATTGCTGGCAAACGATCGCGGTCGCCCATCGCTTGTTTTTGCGAGGCGTTGAAGGAATGAAGGATCGGGACGGTCGCTTTCTGTTTGAGATGACTGACGAACAGCGGAATCCGATCCCAATCTGGGAGTGGGAACATTATTACGACAAAAATGTCGACGAGCATTTGTTTGAAGAATATCGCCAGTTTACGCGCATGAAACATAAGGACTTGGCACCGTACTCCGAATATGTGAAGGCACGTGGCCTGCGTTGGCCGGTCGTGGAACGAAATGGGCAATGGCAGGAAACCAGACTTCGTTTTTCAGAAGGTTACGATCCATACGTCGCCGCCGGAAAGCAGTTTCAGTTTTATCATTCAACGACCAATGATGATCGAGCACAAATTTGGTTCCATCCCTGGGAACCACCCGCCGAAGTTCCCGATGCCGAATACCCATTCATGTTGACCACCGGTCGAGTTTTGGAACACTGGCATTCCGGAACGATGACGCGCCGAGTTCCCGAACTCAGCCGCGCTCTACCCACGGCCTATGTGGAAATCAATCTCGAAGACGCCGCCGCCGCTCACGTTCGAAACGGCGATCGAGTTATCCTTGAATCGAGGCGAGGATCCATTGAACTTCAGGCTTGGATCGACGGACGGGGAAATCCCCCACCAGGCACGTTATTCGTACCCTTTTTTGATGAAACGTTAATGATCAATGATTTGACGCTCGATGCCGTCGATCCGTTTTCCAAGCAGCCCGACTACAAAAAATCTGCTGTGCGCATCAGAAAGGCTTAGACCATGTCAGCTAGCCAACCCACGATCAAACCGTCCAAAGCAATTCGTGTTTTAGGTGTGCTGGTCATTGCCATTGCCTCGGTGGGCTACTTCGTCGGTTTGCAATCTCCTATGAACCCGGCCGATCGGCCGATTGTCGGAACATCGTCAGGAATTCAAGTCGATTCCGTTACCACGGCGGACCAACGGCTTCAGGAGGGCGTGCTGATTGTGCCGGCATCGACTTATTCGGAACTTCCTGACCGTCTCCGCTCGATCAAATCCAACAACAGAACAAGTCTTGCCTTGTTGGCAAAGCCACCGACCACGTATGATCCACTTGAACTGATCGCCGTATCCGAGGAACAGAAGTTGTTTGCGCTCGCGCTGCGCGAACGCCACCGATCATTTAATGGAGCACCTCCAACGATCCCGCACCCGATCGATCAGATGTCTGCGGCCGCATGCAATGCCTGTCATGGCGAAGGTGCCTCAACGGAGACTTTACGGATTCCAAAAATGTCGCATCAATTTCTGGAAAACTGTACGCAATGTCACGTCGAAACAGACTCACAACACTTTCAATCCGTTGAGTTTGCTGAAACAACGTTTGTCGGATTGCCAGCGCCCACAGGTGGGCCTCGCGCTTATCCGGGCGCTCCTCCTCAGATTCCACATAGCACGTGGATGCGAATCGATTGCCTCAGTTGCCATGGGTTTACAGGCGACCAAGGTCTGAAAACAACCCATCCATGGCGACAAAACTGCCAGCAATGTCACACTCCGTCAATACAATCAGAACAGATTCAACTTCGTCCAATCGCTGATTTCCTGCCGCCTCTGAAGACCCAGGTCAACTCGATCGATGGGGAAGCGAAGTGATCGCAACCTTCGTCCTCGAATCAATCGAGTGAAAGCTTTCACTTCGAGTTTCCGCTAAACCAAAAACTGCAACACGATCACCATCAGCCCCGATATTGCAATGAACGAATCTCAACAATCAATCAATCGTCGCGAATGGTTTCGTCTTGCAGCACCTCGTCAAAACCGCCCGATGAGGCAACCGGAATCCACCCCCATTAGTTCGATGGAGACGACTGGTGACGAGCATTCTAATCGGAGTTCGGATTGCCACTTTGTCGGAAACGCAATCGATTCCTCTCAACTTAAACCGATATCTAAACCCGAGAATCTTGCGGGAATGAATTTAAATGACTTGCCCCCTATGCGTGAAGCATTCCTGTCAATCGATCAAGTTGCGAGTTTATTTCAAGATATTCAAGATTTGGCGACTGATGTTTAATTGATGCAGCGACGATTATCGAGCAACGTGAATCCCCAAATCTCAACTTCGAACCGGGCTGCCGACAGGGCGACAGCTCTAAACGCCCAGTTATCGACGGCCCGCGAGTTACTATGGACTCGGCAGATTCCCCGACTTCAGATTCGATATGCCTGGTCTGATGCGTCCTGGATTGACACACTGGAAACGCAAAGCGACGGGACGTTTCGGTTGGTAAGAATTCAACACGGCTGAATACCTCACTCGCATTTTAGAGGGTCGATGGTTATTTCTACTTCTCCATCCTGGTTATGATTCGTCCGACCCTCGGCCTGATCGACGAATCGACGAATCGGGGATTCAAGATTGGTTAAAGCATGGGCTCGTCCAATCAGTAATTGAAACCTAAACCAAGTGAATGCAGCGATTTCGCCATTTTGTTGGCGGAGACAAAAAGCTCAGCATATATTCCCGCGTCGCGCGCTCCGCGAACATGCTCGTCACGGTCATCCGTAAAATAAATTTGATGAGGCGAGCATTTCGCACGAAGAATCGCTTCAGCATAGATGGCGGGGTCGGGCTTGCAATGCCCAACTTGGAAGCTCAATACAAATTCCCGAAATGCGGAATTTAGAATCGAGTATTTGTGCTGCAACCAGTTCCAATGAGCGTCACACGTATTCGAGATAATCCCCAGAGGAATGCCAGCGTTCAGCATTTGACCGATCACGGGAACCAGTCCCACGTTTAATCTGAAAATATCTGATGCCGCCAATTGAATTTCTCTCGAATCGACGGGATGTCCAGAAAGTTCAGTAAACCTGTCCACTAATTCGTCGGTTGAGCACTTTCCAGACTCGTATTCGTCCTGCCATCCTTGATCAAAAAGAACGTCCTGGACAGCCGCAGGATCCAGTCTGACAACCTCTGCAATCTGGGCGACCATCTTGTCATGCGAAAAATGGGCAATCACGTTGCCTAGATCAAAGTAGACAAATTGAATGTTCATAAACTGTTTCCAACAAATCCCTTGTCACGGTGATGTGGTAAGTTTCGGGCACTTTTCCTATGTTTCGACTCAACAGTGCAACAAATTGGGATTGCGCTTGGAGGTCGCCGTTCAGCGACTACACCCAACGATTTTAACCAAACTGGGGTTTCGTGCGATCGCATTTTGTCTTTGTCAATATTAAGAGTTCGGATTGCTGAGCGTCCGGTTTTTACGGCCTGAACCGGGTGCTAACGCGCCCCGGCTAATCCTAAACTCTAACCTGGACAAAGCACTAGCATTTGATACCATCCAGACTTCGATCGATCTAGACGCCAAAGCGTCGTGACAGAAGTCTAAACAAATTGCGATTTCAAAAATACTCTAAACATCCAGTGACTGCCTACGATTCAGGAAGAAATTTAACTGAATTTGATTGAATGTTCACCATGCATGGGACTTTTATCCAGGCTGTTGAAAACCGCAGAATTGAAGTAGGTTATCTAACCGCGGTCATTTTTTCATTTTTCATCGAGAGATGATGTTTGAGCGCGTTTCGCCTTACGTCGTTCAGTAATTCCATATTTTTGACTTGAATGGAGTTGTGGTGTTGCCGTGAAAACGCTTATTAAAAATGCAATGGTCGTGGCAGAACATGGCACAGTTAAGACCAATGTGGTGATCGACAAGGATAAGATCGCCGCCATTGATCCCGCGGTTCACATGGATTTCGACGAGGTCATCGAAGCGAAGGGACTTTTTTTGATACCGGGTGTGATCGATGATCAAGTCCATTTTCGTGAACCCGGCATGACCCACAAAGAGGACTTTGCGCATGCCACTCGAGCTTGCGCCAAAGGGGGTGTGACTTCGTTCCTGGAGATGCCAAATACGATCCCTAATACCACGACACAACAGGCACTCAATGATAAATTGAGTCTTGCCTCTCGGCATTGTCGAGTCAACTATGGGTTCTATATCGGGGCAACTCCAGATAATCTGGTTGAACTCCAAAATGCGAAACGCACGCCTGGAATTAAAATTTTTATTGGCTCCAGCACGGGTGATTTGCTGGTGGATGAACAGGATGCTCTGGACCGAATCTTTGCGGAGACGACTTTACCGATTTGTGCACATTGTGAGGACGAAACGACGGTGCGAGAGAATGCAGCGAAGTTTGGCGACTCGACTGATGTTGCCACGCACTCATTGATTCGCGACCATCGGGCTGCGGTAATCGCAACTCGTCGAACAATTGATCTTGCGACCCGCCATCGACATCCATTTCATGTGCTCCATGTTTCGACTGCCGATGAAATTCCTATCATTGCCGCAGCCCAGGGAGTGGTCACTGCTGAAGTATGTCCCCATCACCTCTGGTTCAACGTGGATGATTATCCTCGCTTGGGCGCATTGATAAAAATGAACCCGTCGATTAAACATGCGGTTGATAATCAGCAGCTTTGGCAAGCCTTGCTTGATGGTGTGATCCAGGTCATTGCGACCGATCACGCACCGCATACGCGGGAAGAGAAGTCGCAGCCCTATCCGAATTGTCCATCGGGACTTCCTGCGGTTGAGAACTCACTTGCACTGATGCTGAATCAGGTTCATCAACGGCGGTGTTCGATCGAACAAGTCGTGCAGTGGATGTGTTCAGCACCTGCCAAGGTTTGGAACATTATTGACAAGGGGCGGATCGCACCAGGATTCGACGCGGATTTGGTACTTGTCGATTTGGAGCGAAGCCTTAAGGTTATGAATTCTCAGCAGCAAACGAAGTGTGGTTGGAGCCCTTGGGATGGTACGGAGTTGGTCGGGTGGCCCGTGAGGACTTGGGTGATGGGGCAACAAGTTTTTGAACTCGACCAGCAGAACGAACCCCGATTTCTCGATCGACCCGTTGGGACTGAAATTCGATTTGATCCCGCACGCGGGGGTTATTGGCGCAGCTAACGTTTTGGAGAGGCTAACGCCGCTGACGCGTCACCGTATTTCGCCGGGCAGTGCTATAAATGCTTCGATCGAAGTCGGGAATCTCGATTTTCAGTTTTTCGGCCTCGAGTCGCAATACGCGCTCGAAGTACACAAACGGATAACGTGATGCAACTCGATTGTTTCGGACCCATAGCCACGCTCGATCGACAACCGGCTTCGGAATTTTATCCGCACGCACCATGTCGATCACTGCAGCGACAAAATCTTCTTCTTCCTGAAGTCGTGTCTTTAGAACGGATTGAAGCTGGTTTTCGTAAAGATCAAAGAAATCCTTTGTTGATTGTTTAAAATCATTGAGTTCCGGATCATTGACGACTTGCGCCATAGCCGTGTTGCAACTGATCGCTAATGAGAAAATCGCAACGATCCAACAGGAGCATTTGACGCCTCGTGCATTGTGGCAGGTTAAACCAGACTGGTTTTTCATCATTCGCCCTTTCAATAGCCAAACAGAGTCGCGATTTCTAGGGTAGATTGCCTCAGGGTCTCAATGGCAAATTTTACATTCGACGCCGATTCGTTCGTATTCTGTAGATCTCGAAGCCTGCTATGCTAGCACATCCAGTACCCTTGATAACGACGTGCGGTTGAGGAAGAGATTCAAATTGTGTTTGATCTCCGCTTGGCTTACCGCAATTTGAACGAATGATCCGGCGGGAGGATTGAACGATTACACATCCAAAACACTGAAGTTGGACACGGTAAAAAATGGAGAATCGGTGCAGCTCCTACAATCGTCAATCTTTAGTTCAGGGGTTAACAGCAGTCGGTCAGTTAGACCTAACAAAGTCGCTTCATCAATGACGTGCTGCGAACGCCCGTTCGAAACAAAACCTATGATTCTTTAGCTACTAGGAAAACCAGATTTAATTCGATCGTTCAACCGCCAATGGCCGATTACTCGCAGTCAATTCAACAACAGTCAACCTGGATTCATCTATTGTATAAACTGATCGATGCCTTGGCGATCGGTTTTGGATTGTTGATTTTGCTAACATGGCTTCCGGACACAAACAGCAAATCGACGATTGTTGTCGTTTTGGTAACGTTGGGTGTATTCAGCATCATCGCTGAGTTTATGGGGTTCTATCGAAACTGGCAGGCAATCGCATTTGAGCGTGAGGCGTCGTGCGGTTTGGCCACTTGGGCACTCACTTTATTATCATTAGCTGGTCTCGGCCAATTCACCCAGTATGTTTCTGAGCTGTCGATTCATGGGCTGCCACTTTGGTTATCTTCGGCCGCGACATTTTCTCTAGCTAGTCGTGTGATCATCCGGTTGATGCTTCGTTACCTGGTGAGTCGAGGGATCCATACTCGTTCGTTCGCGATCGTGGGAGTCAATTCGTTGGGGATTCAATTGGTTGAGAAGATCGAACGATCACCCGAGCAAGGGTTAAGATTTCTCGGGTTTTTCGACGATCGTCCGGAAAATCGCACGGAGGTACTGCCGGAGAAAATCTCAAAACGACTGGGCAACATGTGTGATTTAATGGAACAAGCCAGAGCAGGCAAGGTCAGCGTCGTGTTTGTAACACTGCCAATGAAGGCGGAAGATCGGATCAAGGATATTGTCGAGTCCCTTTCAGATACGACCTGTTCGGTGTATCTGGTTCCAGATTTTTTCGTGTTCCAACTGCTGCATTCGCGTTGGAGCGACATCGGAGGTGTACCGGTCGTCAGCGTCTTCGAGAACCCTTTCTATGGCATCGATGGAATCCTCAAACGAAGTTTTGATATTGTCTTGGCCTCGGTCGCGATCATGCTTGCGGCCCTCCCGATGTTGATCATCGCAACGGCTGTCAAGGCGACATCGCGAGGATCCGTCCTATTTAAACAACGCCGGTACGGCCTTGATGGGAAGCAAATCGAAGTCTGGAAGTTCCGCAGTATGACTGTTTGCGAAGACGGGGCGCAGGTCACGCAGGCCACACAAGACGACGCACGCGTCACCCCATTGGGTGGATTTCTTCGGCGATCCTCGCTGGACGAATTGCCGCAATTATTCAATGTGTTGTTGGGTAGCATGTCCTTGATCGGTCCGCGTCCACATGCAACCGCTCATAACGAGTTTTATCGATCTCAAATCGATGGATATATGTTGCGCCACAAAATCAAGCCGGGGATTACGGGTCTAGCGCAAGTCAACGGATACCGTGGCGAAACGGACACACTGGACAAAATGGAGAAACGAATCGAATTCGATCATCGATATATCCGAGAATGGTCAGTTTGGCTGGACCTAAAAATCTTGTGGCAAACCTTTGGGGTCGTTTTCAGTCGTCAAAATGCGTACTGAGGCTCGGATTGGCCTGTCAGAAACGTCTGCCGCAGATTTCTTTCTAAGTTGATAACAATTTCGAACCTTGGGAAGGGTGCCTTCGTAACATGGGTTCTAGTGCGGTGTGACAGCAAAATATCTGGACAGCGCACTAATCCTGTGTTGGCTCCAAGAGGGAGGTTGATCCGGTTTGAGGGTTTCAGGCCGGATGTAGCAAGAAGTTGCAAATTGATTGTGACCCTTCTTTGTTGGAGCACTCAAGTGTTTTGCATATTTCGTCAATCTGTCGTTGCTGTAGTCGTTCTTGCAGGTCTCTCGACACAAATCATGAGGCCGGTTGCGGTTGGTCAGTCGGTCGTCTTCGATGTACCGGCAATTCTTCCGGCATATCTCATCGAGGTCGAGACGTCGGCCACGACCGATACCGTTCAAATGGAGGTGCCAGTATCTCTATTACAGAACGATTCGAAAGGGATCGAACTTGAGGAACTATTGATCGCGGTATACTGGTCGACTGACGCGAATTTGGTTTGCGATTTCCACCCTAAGACCATCGTGACGAGTGACATCGAAGGGACCGTGGCGGTGCAACACAGCACCGAACGAAATGCATCTGCAGGTGTCGACGCCAACGGCAAGTATGCGAACATCGTTGGAATAACCGGGAAACTGCAGGCTGGCGGGACCAATCGGGAGTCCCAGAGTTTTCATCGGCTACCTGAACAGGAATTGTTGACAGCAAGTGGTTTCATTAAACGTGGAACGGGTGTCTATTTCAAATTTCGTGCGACGACACAGACCACTTTGGAAGGTACTCATGGCGTGACCATCAGTTTTAAAGTGCCCAAGTCCTGGCGCGCCGGCCTATTGCGGATTGATTGTCAACTCAAAGGCAAGCGCGTCGGCTTTACTAGTTTTGATTCGAGTGAATTTACGAAGAACGTAGAGTTCATATCGGTGGTGCACCTGAATGAAGATGTACTCGCCTACGAGTTAGCGACAAACTACGTGCAAATCGAAAACCGGTTACTCGATTTGCAGCGCCAACAACAGATCAAAAAACCGAATCGATTGCTAGGGACTTTGGAATCGATGGTCGATCGATCACCGAAGGAGACTGATTGGTATAAGCGACTGGTTTATAATCA
>JBGTDM010000371.1:0-3573 GCA_041748315.1 Pirellulaceae bacterium | reverse complement strand
AGGGGCGCCCGTTGCGAACGATGCCCCTTGAAGGAATCGATACCAAGTTCTTCGAACGAAACTCGAACCTGATGACAACGTTGCTTGATGCCCGATTTGACGGCGAGGTCAGTCGAATTGGCTTAGAAGACTTCCTTGGAGCCTTTCGCGAAGGGGACCACTGGCTACTGATCATTGACCTGGACGGTTCCCTGCTTCCGTTTAGGAAGATGCGGGTGCGAGCTTCCGAACTGAAAGACACAGGCCTGCCGGGACGCAAATTACTGATCATTGAAAACGAGGCATGCCAACATCAGCTTCCCGATGTCCCGGAAACTGTCGCCGTACTTGGGGCAGGTTTTGATCTGAGCTGGACCGACGGCAAATGGGTTGCCGTACGTCAAGTCGCGTATTGGGGAGACATCGACACTTGGGGTCTTCAGTTTTTGGCGCGAGCCAGAACAGCCATTCCGCATCTCGACGCCCTGCTAATGACAGAAGCCCTGTTTGAGGAATTCGCAATCGCCGCCGTCCCCGAACCCATTGTTGCGGGCACCGACGTTCCGCTGGGCCTTACAAATTCTGAGATGAAATTATATGGCCAACTTTTGCGAGCGACACGAGGACGACTTGAACAGGAGTTCTTGCCTTGGAACCGGGTTCAAACATGTATTCAAAATTGGGCCAAAAAACACGAATGCCTTTAAGTGCCGAAACAGGAATTCCCAGTTGGCCGAAAAACAGAGATACAATGCTGCAATTCTCCTAATTTTTTCCACAATATCGAAATATCGAAAATGTCTGCCCAACCAATACTATTCGGAAGATGTTGACTTGACGCGATTAATCTCCTGAAGACAAGTGATTACTGCATTTGACGCTGTCGCAAAACCAAATGAATGGGCATCAGCCTTCCGTACTGCTACCCGATCTATTAGTCGGTTGGACAAGAGGGCTCAACGTAAATTCTTAAATCAGCTTTGACCTGACCATTTCCGACGCATTGGCCGCCTGACGACAGTCGGTCGACGAAGTAGCCTGTCACGCCATCCCCAATAAATGGTGCACCAGCGCGGAGGCCGATGGTCGGGCAACATGCAAGCGGAATCTCCTGCAGTGCAAGGGGCCCCGTGGTCGTCGTCGGCCAGGTAGCCGCATGCGCGGGAACGACGGGCGGCGTTAAAGAGTTCTTCCCGTTTGTACTTGCCGTAGTGGAATTGGATGTGGTTGGGATAGAGTTCGGCCAGGTGTTCGAGCAGGCCGGGACGATGGCCGTTCTTGGCGTAAATGAGCAAATCCAGCGATCGGGTAATGGTTCGCCGGGCCGAGGGTCGATGCCATATGGCGACATGACAATTTCGGATTTGTTTTCCGCGCAACGATGATTGGCGTTCCGGCCGCGATCAAAAAGCACTACTTCGATTCGCACATCATGTTTCGCGTAACAGTAACAGTTAGCAGATAGTCTTTTGTAATCTGGCCTTCTGGATTCAATAGACCCTGGCCCACGATCGGCAGAATCAAATCGCGCTGGTGAAACGGTGGGTTACCCACTGGAATTTGGCGAAACACAAAAAACCGATGATCGGTTCCGATTTTAATTGGAAGAATCGACGGTTTCGTTCGTTGAATGGGGTAAGCGGTCGTTGTATATTGACCACTTCACGCTTGACGTTTTGTTCAAATACCAGATGCCGGATAACGCCGATTGCGGTGTTTTTGCTTGGTTGCTTTTCACGTCAGATGGAATTTATAGAGTTTTTTTGGGAATGCTCATGTCAAACCAGAAACATTCACATGTTAATCGCATTAACCGCAGGTGGGACTTGCGATTGCGACATGGCGGTCGGCGCAACTGGAAAACAATCAGCCTCATCATGTTGAGTTTTCTGTTTCCCTTCGCTCAATTTGCTCAAGCCGACCACTATGCCCTGTTGATCGGTGTGCGGCAATATATTCCGACCGAGTTGACTAACTTGAAGTACACGGAGAACGACGTTGTGCGGATGGGGGATGTCCTGCGTCAACGGGGCTATGAAGCGCGCAACATCGTCCTGATGACGCAGACAATCGGTGCGGATAAGGCTGCAATGGCACCCACATCCGCCAATATTCGCCGCCAGCTTGAATTATTGTTGGCTGTTTTGGAAGAGGGGGACACGATTCTGGTTGCCGTTTCGGGACATGGAGTCCAGTTCGAGGGAGAGGACGAGGACTATTTTTGTCCGTCTGACGCGCGGCTTGCCGATCGAACGACGCTGATCTCATTGAAAGAACTTTACAATCAATTGGAGACGAGCAAGGCGTCTGCCAAGGTTCTGATGGTCGATGCCTGCCGGGACGATCCACAGACTGATTTGGCGAAGTCAACTGGACGTATTCGTTTGGAGCCCGTTCATGAGAACCGCCCAGTCGTTGCGGTGGAGGGGGGGACGATCGCCTTTAAAAGTTGTGGACGAACGCAGCAATCGTTTGAAGACCCGCGGTTGGAACATGGGATTTATTTTTACCATGTAATTGAAGGCTTGAAGGGAGCGGCGGACGCGGATTGGGATGGCGAGATCACGGCCAGCGAATTGGAAGCCTTTGCCACGCGACAGGTGAAGAACTATGCGCGTGCGGAACTTGGCGTGATCCAGATCCCCACCCGATTCAGTAAGGGGGAAGTGTCAGGCGATATTGTCTTGGCGAAGCGTTCCAGAGTTCGACCAGGGGGCCTTGCAGCGCCATTTACTGAGGCGGCGGCGAAGTCGAGCCAACAACGATGGGCGGAGCACTTGGGCGTTGACGCCGTTTTGACGAACTCGATTGGAATGAAGCTGGTGTTGATCCCTCCAGGTGAATTCATGATGGGTTCTGCCGATTCGTACGAAGAGGCCCGTGGTATTGAGAAACCGCAGCACCTCGTGACGATCAGTCGACCATTTTACATGGGCGCGACGGAGGTGACTCAGGGTCAATGGAAGGCGGTGATGGGGACGGAGCCTTGGAAGCGTGAGGGCAAACTTCGCGGCGATTTACGTGAGGGAGACGACTATCCGGCGAACAATGTGACTTGGAATGATGCGGTGGATTATTGTCGGCGGCTGAGCGATCTAGATGGCAGGACTTATCGGTTGCCGACGGAGGCGGAATGGGAATACGCGTGTCGGGGTGGTACGACAACGGCGTATTCGTTTGGTAACGATGAATCGAAGTTGAGCGACTATGCATGGTATCGTGCCAATGCTTTGGAAACGGGCGAAAAATACGCGCACCGCGTAGCACAGAAGCGGTCGAACGCATTTGGACTGTTTGACATGCATGGCAACATGCGGGAGTGGTGCTGGGATTGGTATGATGAGGTTTATTATGGGTCCAGCCCAAAAACAGACCCTCAAGGTCCGGACTCGGGCCGAAAACGCGTCCTCCGTGGCGGCTCGTACCTCGACTATGCCGGGGAGGCGCGTTCCGCTTTCCGCCATCCTCCGTCGAGCGATTTTCACGACTACATCGGGTTTCGGGTTGTGCGGTTGTTGGATTAGTTTCCCCAATCATCCTCAGCATGTTACTCTGTAACTCTGATCTCTGCGTTGGCAGTATCTGCGGGCTGAC